>DAISYU010000055.1:1398-20584 GCA_036825155.1 Thermodesulfobacteriota bacterium
TGTTTCAGGTTGTAGAACATGCGGTCCTGGCTCAGGGTCAGGCCAAGCGGGGCCTGGCGTACGACGTTGAGTGCTTCAGGATTCAAAGCAGTCAGCCACAGGGTGATGCCTGCTTCCCGCATATTCTCCTCGGCCTCGGTCATCATTCTCAGTGCCGTGTACTCGATGTCCGGTACAGCACTCAGGTCAAGGACCACGACCTTGGGGTTATATTCCTGGACCAGTGCCCGCATTTTCTGCCCTGCCTGGTGGACGCTGGCAAAGTGCATTCTTCCTTCTGTGCGCAGCATGAGCAGCCCTTCATAGGTCTCGTCTCCAGGGTGTTCCTCCGGGTGCGGGCGGAAGACATCCGTACCCGGGATGCGGCCCAGGGCATACACCGGGGGGTTGTTGGCCTGGTGCAGAAGGGACAGCATGGAGATGATCACAGCCACGAGGATCCCCTTGAGTGTACCCAGAACTATCACACCCAGGAAAGCCACGACTGCCCAGCGGAACTCCACATGGCGGATATGCCTGATGCTTAAGAACTCGGCAGGATTGACCAGGCCGATGGAAGTGGCCACCACAACTGCAGCCAGGGTTGCCTGCGGCATGATGCCAATGAGCGGCGCCAGAAAGAGCAAGGTTGCTACGGCGATCGCTGCCGTTACCATTCCCGCCACCTGGGTGTTGGCCCCGGCCTTGCGGGTTACGGCTGTCTGAGAGGTTCCGCCGCCGGCCGGCATGATCCGGAAAAATCCGCCGATGGCATTGGCGAGACCCAGTGCAAAGAGTTCATTGTTCGCATTCGGGTTTGGCTCGCCATGTTTGAGGAATGCACGTCCTGCTGCAATGGTCTCGACAAAACTCATCAACGCGATGCCGAGCGCACCGGGCCACAGCCGGTTTGCCAGGGAAATGTCCGGGACCTTGAATGCAGGGAGACCGGCCGGGATATCCCCGACGATGGAAACTCCCCTGCCTTCCAGCCCCAGCAGTGCCGATGCAGCGATACCAGCTATGACGGCCAGAAGCGGTGCGGGCGACTGGGGCCTGACATATTCCATGACGAAGATCAGCGCCAGCATGACGAGCGAGACGATCAGCGTGGGCACGGAAAGTTCAGGGATGTCACGGACAATGGATATGATATTGTGAAAGAACCCACCCTTGTCGAAGTGTTGTCCCAGCAGTTTTGGGACCTGGTCCACCACGATCACCACACCGATACCTGCCTTGAATCCTGTCAGCACCGGATCTGAGATGAAGTTGGCGATAAATCCAAGGCGCAGGAGAGCTGCCAGAATCAGTATGACACCGACAAGCAGAGCCAGGGTAGATGCCGCTGCCAGGTACTCGGCAGCGGTGCCGTTCGGTGCTGCCAGAGCCACTTGGGTGGCAGTCAGGATGGCTATGGTGGTGGTCGTGCTCACACTGAGCGGCCTTGAGGTGCCAAGGACGGCATAGATCACCATGGGGATAAAGATGGTGTACAGGCCGACTTCGACCGGCAGGCCTGCTATGGTCGCATAGGCCATGGCCTTGGGGATCACCACCGAAGCGGCTGTCAGACCGGCTATCACATCAGGACGCAGCCATTCTTTGCGGTACGAAGGCAGCAAGACCAGAGAGGGGATGAGTGTCGATACTTCCGGGAACTTCATGTTCAGCGCTCCCGGATTGGTCCTGTCGTTTGTGCCTGAACGCTACGAGAAAGCGCATTCGCCGTACCCTCAATGAAGCCGCAGCCGGTCCTGTTTTCCGCAGAGTCCAGACTACCACGGAAATCTTCCGGTACAGCAGCATTAGTAATAGCCGGTACATTGTCCATACGCACCATACCCACTGGTAATGCTTTCAATCAGTTCTTACGCAGTTGTCGTGCCCGCAGTGCTTCAACAAATTCAAAACCTCGGGTATGTGCTATCTCGTGAAAGGATATTTCGGGCTGTTCTCCTGCAAATTCCATAGCAGCCAGAACCCGGGTATAGAGTGTGGAGACTATGTGCTGTTGCAGTGCCTCCATGGATGACCACTGCTCGATGTACAGAATGGCCTCATCATTGTTGACCTTGTCGTAGATGGAGCATTCCGTGCATCCCTGCTTGATCGAGGTGGGACCCCTTACAGACTGGAAGAGGTCCATTATCACCTGTTTTTGACCGGGTCTTGGAATAATTTTAACGAACACGATAACCACGAGGGGAGATATTGCGAGATCGATGCCAGTTGTCTGGGAGTGTGGTTGTGGGCGACTAACAACAGGATATCTGAAGGAATACCGCTGAAAAAGGATAGTCCCGGGAAAGGCCCCGGGACAGGTGCAAAGTCAGGATATCGCCTTTGGGACGAGATATCGTCCCGAAGGTATTCATAGAGTACGTATTCGGATTGAAAACATGCGCACTGAATCATGAACAGAGATTTTGCGGGATCATCGGAAGGTAAAACAGGTTGCCGGAGAAAGAAGCAGGGGTTCAATTCCCTGTAGCTTGTCGAAGGTCCCGCCTGTTTTGCGGGGCTGCGAAAAAGTGTTCATGGCAAACCCGGAAGGATTCGCACCATTGATTAGTAGATCCATGACATTATTTTGTTCTGAGAAAAATACATGATCCTTCATGAGACTGACGGGAATGATGCTGGTAGTATTTCTCATGTACGTGGAACAAAAGCATTACTCGCCGGAGCAAAGAAAAAAGCATGTACGGATACTGTCGAGAAAGAATTTTATGAGTGTTGAGGATAGAATACATATTAGTTTTTTCCTGTTCCCCGGAGGGCCGTTCGATCGCATCCAGACTGTCCTGAGGCTGGAGAGACCCGGGCAACCCGGAACCATCAGAAGGGCAGTTATCTTCGGGATCATAACATGGCTGCCGCTGGTGATGCTGGCCTCTCTCCAGAATCTTGCCCTCGGAGCAGAGCCGAAGCAATCCCTTCTCCTGGATTTTTTTTCATATGTGCGGTTTCTGCTGGCCGTGCCGCTGTTGATCCTGGGTGAGACTTTCTGCAGTAAACAGCTTGCCCTTGTGGTGAAACAATTTGTGCTGACAGGTGTGGTGCGCAATGCCGATCTTCCATCATTCAACAGGAATGTAAAGTCCCTCCTGAGGCACATAGATTCATCAATAGTGGAACTGGTCCTTGTGATCATTGCCTATACCGGCGCCATTTCTTCTGTCATGGCGAGCCTGAGCCTCGGTAACGAAACCTGGGTGGTGAGAGAATTCCATGGAGGCTACGAACTCTCATTAGCCGGCTGGTGGTATGTTGCGGTGTCACTGCCATTATACTACTTCATTGCAACTCGCTGGTTGTGGAGAATTTTCCTGTGGGCACGATTTCTCCTTCAGGTTGCCCGCATGAACATCAGGGTGATTCCTGCCCACCCGGATCTGGCCGGTGGGCTTGCATTCGTGGGGGATTCACCTGCAGCGTTTACACTCCCTGTTTTTGCGTATGGCTGTGTACTGGCCGGGAGACTTGCCAATGAGGTCGTGTATGCCGGGAAGGAACTCCTCTCATTCAAGTTTATCATTCTTGCATTCCTCCTGCTGGAACTGCTCCTTTTTGCAGGACCTATTATCGTATTTGCGGGTCCGCTCGGCCGGGCAAAACGTAAAGGATTGCTCCAATACGAGGGGCTTGCAAGCATCATGGCGCAGCAGTTTGAAAAGAAGTGGATGGAAGAGGCAGCAGCAGATAAAGAGGGGGCCCTTGGCCAGCCCGATTTCTCATCACTTGCAGATCTCAACCAGTGTGTCGCTTTGACCAGGAGGATGAATCCGGTCCCGTTCAAACTCATGGGTGTTGTCCCGCTTATCCTGGCCGCCCTGGTGCCGCTGATCCCGGTAGTGGCCATCGAGATACCGCTCGATGATGTCTTGAAGGCACTCCTCAAGGCCCTTTTCTAAAGCAAGGCCATCGGTCCATTGTTTCCGGAAAATTTCGTGAGACTGTTGTTGGGGTGACATCCGGGCAGCGAAATCCTCAGGCATAATCAGAAACGTACGTTTGTACGATCCGTATTTGAGTCTATTATGGGAATTTTCGACAGATACCCCGTTATGTCAGCAGTAATATGACTGTATTTCCTGAAAAGATTGATCGTGAGGACGGGTTATGATATTTAAAAGACTATAAATTACTGGGCGTAAGGGGTACATTGGTATTTGTCCGGTCAGAAGTGCTCTGAGGAAAACGAAGCAATTTATGCCGATAAGAGAGAAACGCAAAAGCAGTTCTCCAAGTAAAGAACGGTACCTGTTTGCCGGCCGCCTTGATTTCTCCCAGCACCTCCTGAAGTATGCAACCCAGGACAGGCCGAGGTTGGATTTTTTATCCGATCTGATGAAGCTTGTGCTGGAACATTCGGAATGTGATGCGGTCGAACTGTGGCTGAGGGAGGGGAAAGATGTTATTCGCTGCGAGGCGACCAGACAGCGAGGGAATGTGCGCGATTTCCGGATACTTCCGGAGACAGGCAGCGAAGATCGGGGGGATGCACCTGTCTGTCTGCCTGATCTGGATTTTGAAAGGATCTGCAGGTCAGCACTGGGTGAGGATTTGAATCCTGTGTTGTCCTCGAGTACCAAGTACGGCAGTTTCTGGACCGGCGATACCCATCAATGTCCGGACTGGATTCCGGAAAATGCCGCGCAGGAGGCCCGCGATCCCGGGTATACCGGCATGTCGTACCGTTCTTTGGCATTGGTTCCTCTGCGTTTTGACCGGGAACAGATCGGGGTTCTCCAGTTCAAGAATAAACGCAGGAATCTGTATGATCTTGAAAGAGTAGAGTATTTCGAAACGCTTGCCGCAAAATTCGAACTGGCACTTCTCCATCAGCACTCACAGGCAAAACTCCATGAACGGGTCAAGGAACTGACCTGTTTGTACGGGATTGCCAGGATCGCATCGGAACCGGAGACGGAATTTGAAGACAAACTCATGAACATCGTCACACTCCTGCCCCCTGCATGGCAGTATCCTGCACGTGCCTGTGCACGGATCATCATCGACGGGGATACATTTCAGACCCCTGACTTTCACGAGGCAACGCACCGGCAGAAGGCCCGGATATGCGTGAGGGACAAGGGACGGGGAATGGTTGAGGTTCACTATGCAGATGCCCGACCCTTCCTGCAGGGCGATCCGTTCCTTGAAGAGGAACAGAGCCTGATCAATAATATCGCCGGCCAGATAGCACTGATGATTGAACACAAAGAGACCGAAGACGTCAAATCAGAGCTTCAGAATCAGCTGATCCGCGCCGATCGTCTTGCTGCTATCGGTCAGCTTGCCGCAGGGGTCGCCCACGAGCTTAATGAGCCGCTCAATACAATTCTTGGATTTGCCCAGCTTGTGCAGAAGACACAAGGAATGCCGGAACAGGCCCTTCACGACATGGAAAAGATTACCGAGGCATCACTTCACGCGCGCAGGATTATTCGTGAACTCCTGATTTTTGCCCGTCAGGCTGCTCCCAGCAGAAATCCGGTGGCACTGAATCGAATCATCGAGGACGAACTGAACCTGTTCGAATCTCTGTGCAGAAAGGCCGGTGTTGCTCTGCAGCGCGTCCTCGATCCTGATCTGCCAGAAATCATTGCCGACAAGTCCCAGATACTGCAGGTTCTCTCCAATCTGGTGGTCAATGCACTTCAGGCCATGCCTGACGGAGGGGTGCTCACGATCAGGACATCATCTGAGCCCGCACGTGTCTGCCTGGCTGTTGAAGACACGGGTATCGGCATCCCCGAGGAGATCAGGGACAGTATATTTGTCCCGTTCTTCACCACCAAGGACGTGGACCAGGGGACTGGCCTGGGTCTTGCAGTAGTCCATGGCATCGTGATTTCACATGGAGGGGAGATAAACGTTGAGAGCGTACCGGGGAAGGGCTCCCGGTTCCTGATAACCCTGCCGCTCAGGCAGGATGCAAACCTGGAGGAAGACTGATACTATGGCTGCCCGCAATAAGCGCATACTCGTAGTGGACGATGCACCAACAGCACTCGAGGTGCTTGAACGAAACCTGCTTACCAGAGGATATCGGGTTTTTACCGTACCAGGAGTGGTTGATGCCATCAGGATTCTCGAAAACTCTCCCATAGACCTCGTCATTACCGACTACAAGATGCCGAAGATAAGCGGGCTTGATCTGATACGTCACATCAGGGAAAACTACCATGATACCGAGGTGATCATGATCACGGGGTATGCATCGGTAAAAGGCGCTGTCGAGGCGGTAAAAATGGGGGCTGAAGAATATCTTCCCAAACCGTTTACCGATGATGAACTCTTTGCCGCTGTGGAGCGGGCACTCAATAAACAGGAGTTGCGAAAGACCGTCCTGGGCATAAAACCACATGTGCGTCCGAACTCCTTCGGCATACTCGGCCAGTCAAAGGCTATACGCAAGGTCCTTGGAGAGATTGAAAAGGCAGCGGCATCTACCGCCACGGTGCTCGTACTGGGTGAGAGCGGCACAGGCAAGGAACTGGTGGCACGGGCCGTTCACTACAGCAGCAGCCGCGCATCGGCCCCGTTTGTCCCGGTCAACTGCGGTGCCATACCCGAGAAACTGCTTGAAAGCGAGCTGTTCGGATATGTAAAAGGCGCCTTTACCGGTGCGAATGAGTCGCGGGCCGGATTTTTCCAGACAGCTGACGGCGGCACCATCTTCCTTGACGAGGTAAATGAGATGAGTCCTGCCATGCAGGTAAAGCTCCTGAGGGTGCTCCAGGACAAGCAGGTGTGCATGGTTGGGGCAAGAAGAACACAGAAGATCAACGTGCGCATCGTTGCATCGAGCAACAAGGATCTGCGCGGCCTGGTGAAAAAAGGTGCCTTCCGCGAAGACCTGTTCTTCAGGCTGAATGTCGTATCCATCAATGTCCCTCCGCTGCGAGAACGGCTTGAGGACATCGCACTTCTCATATCTCATTTTGCCGCAAAATTTGCCGAAGAACTGGGAAAACCCACCCCCGCGTTCTCCGATGAAACGTTGCAGGTACTCATGAATTATGCCTGGCCCGGGAATATCAGGGAACTGGAGAACCTAATCCAGCGCCTTGTGATCATGACGGACGGCAAGACTATCGAGGTTCCCGACCTGCCTTCGATCATGCGGTTTTCCGCCACGTCCGTCTCCGTGCCGTTCAGATCCCTGGCCGAAGAAGAGGCTGCCTATGTCCGCATGGTGCTGG
Source organism: Thermodesulfobacteriota bacterium (assembly GCA_036825155.1). Taxonomy (GTDB): domain Bacteria; phylum Desulfobacterota; class Desulfomonilia; order UBA1062; family UBA1062; genus DSAD01. Next base: position 8,592 of record DAISYU010000055.1, read on the forward strand.
CCAGTGTTGGGGGCAACAAGTCCCGCGCTGCGGAGATACTCCGCATCGATCGCAAGACGCTGAGGGACAAGCTCAAGACCACTGCCAATCCTCCTGAGTGATGACCGGAAAAACCGGGGAGATTCTCACCATCTGGCGAGAATCTCCCCACTTTGATCCAGTCCATGCAATTCCCCCCGCAGTATGATCCGGCTCATCTCCGGATGGATGTATCTGTTTATAAGAAAAATAAAATCAAATAGTTAAAAGACCAAAGGCCTGCCATTAACCATGTCATGAGGTGAGGAGATATTTCTCAATATCCTGGCACATCTCTTGCCCATCAAAGACAGCACATGAAAAACACAGGGAGATGATATGCCAGACTATAACCAGTATGACGGACTCTGCTCGACCTGTAAATTTTCTTTGAACTGCATGTTCAGGAAGAATCCTCTGACAAGTGTTCATTTTTGCGAAGAATATCAGCAGGCAGATCCTTCACAGATCTGCGAGGTAAAACGATCAGCTCCGGTGAATAACATGGCAGGCAGTCTGATTAATCACTCCTCCAACAAGATTATGGGGCTGTGCAGCAATTGCAGGAACCGCAGCAACTGCAGTTTTCCCAAACCGGAATCAGGTGTGTGGCACTGCGAGGAATACCAGTGAACAACCTCACTACAATACAGTGCGTTGTGATGAAAGGAAACATATGAACCAGGAGAATATTGAAAAGATAATTGAGCATCATCAGGGGGAACTGGGATCTCTCATATCGATCCTGGAGGATATTCAGGACACCTGTCACTATCTCCCCGAGGATGCATTGAGGACGGTTGCCAAAGGAACAAAGAAAAGCCTTGTGGATATTTACGGTGTGGCGACCTTTTACAAGGCGTTCAGCCTCAAACCGCGGGGCAGACACCTCATATCCGTATGTATGGGAACAGCGTGTCACGTGCGATCAGCGCCTGGCATCGCGAATGAGTTCACCCATCAACTGGGTCTCAGGCCCGGTGAAACAACCGGGGATGGAGAATTCACACTTGAAACGGTAAACTGCCTGGGGACATGCGCTCTCGGACCGATCGTGATGGTGGATGGTCACTATTTTACCAATGTGAAGCGCCCGGATGTGAAAAAGATCATTGAAAAGGCACGGTCCGGATTCAAAGAAGACCAAGAAGGCATTGCAGATAGTGTGTTCCCTGTCGATGTCTACTGCCCTCATTGCAACCATACACTCATGGATGCGCAAAACAGTATCGATGATTATCCCTCCATTGCTCTGAACGTGTCGTTCAATGGGACGCGGGGATGGATAAGGTTGTCAGGCCTTTACGGAAGCAGTACGGTGCAGATCGAACATCCCGTGCCACAGGGTTCCGGGCTGCGGCTTTTCTGCCCGAACTGTCATACGCAGCTTGAAGGGAAATCACGCTGCACAGAGTGTGACTTCCCCATGGTGCCATTGAAATTCAATGGCGGGGGTTCGCTTCTCGTCTGTTCCCGTTGGGGATGTGCAAACCATACCATATACCTGAACGGCTTCAGTGTTCCTGAAACACCGGATTACAACCTCATAGACAGCTTAATGGGATAACTCTATGGAACAACTCAGATCGACACAAGAATTCACGGCACTCAGGGAGCATCTCCTCTCAGCATTGAATCCGGACATTGCAACCATTGTCATTCCAGCAGGTACCTGCGGGCAGGCAAGCGGAGCAACGAGACTTGTCCGGACCGCCCAGCGGGAGATTCTCAGCAGGAATCTGCAGGGAAAAGTATACCTGAGAGTAAGCGGTTGTCACGGCTTCTGCGAGATGGAACCGTCGGTGCTCATAGAACCAGCAGGAACGTTCTATCCCAAGGTGGATGCCTCCGGTATGCGAAGGATCATCGATGCGCTCCTTAAGGGGGACGTGGTGGAGGATCTCCTCTATGTCGATGAAGCAACCGGTCAGAGGATTGAAAAGGTGGGCGACATTGGCTTTTATCGGCATCAATCAAGGCTTCTTCTGTCACAGAACGAGAAGATAGACCCGCTCGAGGTCTATGATTATCTACGGGCAGGGGGGTATTGCGCCTTTGTGCAGATGCTTTCGAATATGGAACCCTCCCGCGTAATCGAGGATGTCAAGACCTCCGGTCTGCGTGGACGTGGCGGTGCCGGATTTCCCACCGGGACAAAATGGGAGTTTCTGGCCAAGGCTGCCAACGGAGAGGGAAAATATATTGTATGCAATGCTGACGAGGGTGACCCCGGTGCCTACATGGACCGCAGTCTACTCGAGGGAAATCCTCACAGTATCATCGAAGGCATGCTCATCGGAGCCTATGCCACCGGGGCCAATCTGGGCGTGATGTATGTGCGCAGTGAATACCCCCTTGCCATCAAACACCTTGGCAATTCCCTGAAACAGTCCCGCCGACTCGGTCTGTTGGGCGAGAATATCCTCGGGACGGAATTCAGCTTTGATATCTCCCTGGTCAAGGGGGCGGGTGCCTTTGTATGCGGAGAAGAAACAGCGTTGATGCGATCTATCGAAGGCGAGATGGGTGAACCCCGTCAGAGACCGCCGTTCCCGGTGCAAAAAGGCATCCATGGAAAGCCTACGCTGATAAACAATGTTGAGACATGGGCCAACATACCGCTCATCTTCAGAGACGGAGCAGACAACTATGCTGCCATTGGTGAGGTGAACGCAGGGACAAAGATATTCAGCCTCGTGGGCAAGATAAAGAATACCGGCCTGGTGGAGGTCCCCATGGGTACCCCCATCAGAAAGATCATCTATGATATCGGCGGCGGCCAGGCCGGCGACAAGGGCATCAAGGCCGTACAGACAGGCGGTCCTTCAGGTGGTTGCATCCCCGCCGATCTGTTCGACCTGCCCATAAGCTATGAGAATCTTGCCCAGGCAGGGTCCATTATGGGCTCGGGCGGCATGATTGTGATGGATGAGAGCACCTGCATGATCGATGTGGCCAAGTATTTCATGAATTTCTTGAAGGACGAGTCGTGCGGCAAGTGCTTCGCCTGCCGCAAGGGCACGCAGCGGATGTATGAACTGCTCGACGACATCTCGTCAGGACGAGGAACAATGAAACACCTGAAGGTGCTCGAGGAACTTGCCATTATCCTGAAGGATATCGCCATGTGCGGCCTTGGGCAGACGGCCTCGAACCCCGTTCTTTCAACACTCAAATACTTCAGGGACGAGTATATCGAACACATTCAGAACAGGCGGTGTCCTGCAGGTGTGTGCAAGGAACTTATCAGCTTTACCATCAATGAACGCTGTACCGGCTGTGGTGCATGCGTAAAGGCATGTCCTGAAGAAGCAATCTCAGGCGAAAAGAAACAGCGCCACAGGATTGACCAGGACAGGTGCAGCAGATGCGGCTCCTGCAGGAGTGTCTGTAAATTCGACGCCGTGGAAGTGAATTAGAGGCGTCAAGTAACAGAGGAGTACGAGAATGATTGCGGTAACGATTAACGGTTTGAATGTCCGCGTTGAAGAAGGGACGACCATTCTGGAGGCGGCACGGTTTATCGGTTTTCCCATCCCGACCTTGTGTAACGATGACGGGCTTTCTCCCTATGGCGCCTGCCGGCTGTGTGTCGTTGAGATCGGTGAAGCGCCGAGATCAAAACTGGTTTCCTCCTGTACATATCCGGTGGAGGAAGGGCTCGTAATCCGAACGGCATCCGAACGGGTGGTCAGGGCGCGCAGAATGGTAATCGAACTGCTTCTGGCATCGTGCCCGCAGTCGAAAAAGATCCAGGATCTGGCATCTGCTCACGGGGTGCGCCAGCAGCGCTTCAAACAGGAATATGATGACTGCATCCTGTGCGGATTGTGTGTCCGCATGTGCCGTGAGCAGATGATGGCTAATGCCATCGGATTTCGCGGCCGGGGAGAAGGCCGCAGTATCGGCACCCCCTTTGATGTGTCCTCCGATGTCTGCAGGCTCTGCGGTGCCTGCATGTATATCTGTCCGGCATGCCAGCTGCGTTGCACTTACAACCAGCCGGAAATTGCCATCTGCAATGCATGTGCAAACCTGAGTCCTCCGTGTATCACTAAGGATCACTACAGTGACATGATGTGCTACATGGAGCCCTGTGTTGCCTGTGAAATAAAATAAGACGCGATAAAGGAGTGAAGAAGATATGTTAATTTCAAAAGTAAATGCCTCAGCTGCCACGCTCACGAAGAACAGAACAGAAGACTCGATCGTGCCGACCTCAGGTATGTGTGTGACCTGCGTGGACGGTTGCATCGGGATGTGCGAGATCGGAAAGTCCGCCTACCGTGGTCATGAGGTGATCTATCCTCAGCCCTTCGGGGTCATAACCACGGCCGGGGAGAAACGCTACCCGGTTGACTATTCCCACTTCAACATCATGGGCACGTGTGTCGGCGCCCACGGGATTGAAGCGGACAGCGACAAGGCAATATTCCCGAACGTGAACCTGGAGGTTGTCTTTGGTCATGACAATGGCATCAAGTTCCGCTGTCCGTGGGTCATTCCCGGTATCGGCTCGACAGCGGTTGCCAAGAACAATTGGGACGGCCTGGCCATCGGTTCGGCGCTCATGGGAACCGGGTTGACCATCGGCGAGAATGTTGTGGGTATGGACCCGGATTCCGTACTGAAAGAAGGCCGGGTAGTGGACACCGTTGACCTCAAGCGTCGGGTGGAACTCTACCAGAGATACCAGCGCGACGGCTACGGGGCCATCATAGTCCAGGCCAATATCGAAGACACCCGTCTCGGTGCGCAGGAATATGCCATCGAGAAACTCGGAGTCCAGTGCGTGGAACTCAAATGGGGGCAGGGGGCCAAGGATATCGGTGGCGAGGTCAAGATTCCGGATCTGAAAAAGGCCCAGATGCTCGCCCGGCGCGGGTATATTGTCCTGCCCGATCCCTTTGACGAAGATGTGATCAGGGCCTTTGAGCGCGGCTCGTTCAAGGAGTTCGAGCGTCATTCCCGGGTAGGCATGGTTACGGAGGAATCCTTTGCGAAAAGGATCGAAGAGCTCAGGGCGGCAGGTGCCCGGTACATCTTCCTCAAGACCGGTGCATACCGGCCTGCAGATCTTGCACGGGCATTGTCTTTTGCCTCGAAGTACCGCCTCGACCTGCTTACCGTTGACGGGGCCGGTGGCGGGACCGGGATGAGCCCGTGGCGGATGATGAACGAATGGGGAGTTCCTCCGGTGGAACTGCATTCACTCCTGTACCAGTATGCATCCCATCTGGCGGGGAAGGGGGCATACGTACCGCCCCTGGCGCTGGCCGGTGGGTTCTCCTTTGAGGATCACATCTTTAAAGGTCTTGCGCTGGGTGCGCCGTTTGTCAAGCTCATCGGTATGGCACGGGGACCCATTGCCGCAGCTATGGTGGGCAAGACCATAGGACGGACCATAGACGATCTGCAGGTGCCGGTCTATATCGAGCGGTTCGGCAATTCAAAGGACGAGATCTTCGTGACCGCTGCATCGCTGCGCAGGGAACTCGGCGGTGAGGAGTTTGACAAACTGCCCACCGGGGCGCTGGGCCTGTATACCTATTACGAGCGCCTTACACAGGGGTTGCGCCAGATTATGGCCGGGAGCAGGAAGTTCTCCCTGGACAACCTTTCCCGGGACGACATAGCGGCCCTGACGCCGGATGCGGCACGGGTGAGCGGTATCAGGTACATCATGGATGTCGACAGGGACGAGGCCATGAGTATCCTCGATAACTGACAAGGAATCATGCATGTTTTACCCGGAGTCCTTCAGGTCTCCGGGTACCTGTCTGATGTAGTTTTCCTGCACAATTGTCCTTTGAGGACCTCGGCTCCGAAGTTTCATCTGCCTTCGGGATCTCGTGCCTGGTCCCCTTGAGCTTTTTGTACTCCTTTGTGAACCTGACCAGGACCTGTTCAAGTTCAAAGAAACCATGCCGGTGAGCGTAATCCTGGCCAGTCTTGGCGGTGCCTGTATGGGCGCGGCGGTCTTCATGTACTCAACGAGATATACTCTTATAAGAGATCAGAGAAGTTGATCAAGGATTTCAAGTTCTTGTACACGGCGTTCTTTACTCCGGCAAGAGGATTGGGTATATAGAGAAGGGGATATGTTGTTTGCGGTTACTGTGCGACGGGACAATTGTTCATAATCCTCATTATTGCATAGGATCATTGTTAATTACGGGCACAAGCCCGGCTCGATATGGAAGGGGAGGTGGTCATGAATCCGACCGAACGGATAATTCGTACCTTTGAGGGGAAGAGTGTCGACAGGGTGCCGACGTTTTGTGCCGGGATTGAAGACAGGACGTTTAACGAGGTGCTCGGAAAACCCCTGGTCCCGAACCAGCTGCTCATGCAGAATCGTCTTGCAGAGGGTATCTTTGACCGGTGGGGGCCCCAGCTCTGCAGGTATATCTTCCAGCCCAATGTCACCATAACCATGGCAAAGCGCATCCAGGCTGCCTATGAACTTGGATTTGACTCCACCTGGGGGATATATGATGAGACCTTCACGGTGACCGATTCGAAGACCATGGCACGGTTTTCCGGCTCGATCTTTAATCTGGAACCGGACGGATACGGGAATATGACCTATATGTACCGGTGTCCGGGAATCACCTCGCGCGAGGAATTCGAGAACTGGCCTTACTGGCCGGATATCGATGAGGTGGCGCACAGGACGTATATGTTCTACCGGAAAATGATGGCACGGTATGGAGAGAAGATGTGCATCATGGGCCAGGGAGCTGCATACGGCATACAGGAGTCGCTCCAGTGGGCCATAGGATTTGAGCGCGTGCCGCTGTGGATCAGGAGGGAGAAGGACCTGATCGATCGCTACATCGCCATGTGCGAAGAACTCTGCATGAAGACCGCCATAGCCCTGCTGGATGCAGGGGTGAAGATCATTCTCCAGACCGATGATTTTGCCTTCAAATCCGGTCCGTTCATGAGACCGAAACAGATCGACGAACTCTTCGGGCCGTCCTACCGGAGGATCATCAATGCCGTACACGCCTGCGGCGGCAAGTTCGTGCTGCACTCCTGCGGAGATAATACCATGTTGTTCGACACCTTTATCTCATGGGGCGTGGACGGACTGCATGCCTATGAACCCACTTCGAACGTGGATATCTATAAGGAGAAGAAACTTCACGGGGATATGGTCACCATGATCGGAGGGGTCGGTATCGACTATCTCCTTACAGACCGTTCCAGTGACGAAGAGGTGGTATCCAAGGTGAAAGAGCTTATCGCCGGGCTTGGCCCCGGAGGAAGGTTTATTATCGCACCTGCCCACAGTATAAGTTCGATCCCGGCACACAAGCTGCGGGTCATGCTGGATGCAGCACAAAGATACGGGGCATATCCTATAAACATATCATGAGTGAGGGCCGCCACGCTGTGCTGATAGAGATGATACAGGCCGTGAACAATGGAGGACGCAGATGAAGGGATCCATTCAGGAAGTCAGAAACGCTGTTGTTGATCTCGAGATCGATGAGATCCGGGATTTGGTACGCACGTGCATGGAACAGGGCATCCAGCCGTTTGAGATCATCGAGGAAGGGTTCAGCAAAGGCCTGGAGATCGTGGGCGAGCGATTCGAGAACGGAGAATACTTCCTTGCCGATCTCATCATGGCAGGAGAGGTGATCAAGGAGGCCATGCCCTTGCTGCAGGAGAAGATGAACCCGGCCGATGCAGCCAGGAGAGGCAAGGTTATCCTTGCTACCGTGGAAGGGGATATCCACGAGATCGGTAAGAATATCGTGGGGCTGATCCTGTCCGCTAACGGCTACGAGGTTATAGACCTCGGGGTGGATGTTTCCGCATCCCGCATTATCGATACGGCAAAGTCCACCGGAGCTCGCCTGGTCGGGCTCTCCGCCCTGCTCAGCACCATGGTGGGCAGCATCAGGAACGTGGTGGATGCCGCGGCAGATGCCGGCCTGAAGGACAGCATGCAGATCGTCATCGGCGGGGCCTGCACCTCCGATGAGTTGAAAAGGGAGATGGGTGCCGATGCATACGGCGAGACCGCTATCGATGCGTTGAAGATATTCAATGCATTGAGTGACGAGATGATGCGGCCATCATGAACCGTCTGCAAATAAGACAGTCTCAGGTGTTGCTCAGGGGACCGGTATACCCTTGAGAAGTCTGACACGGATACGATACGCAGCACCGACAGGGCCGGTGGACAAGACATGACCGAATACACACTCACCCTGAAACCGTCGGGTACCTCCCGATCATTCCCCAGGGACACGATCCTTGCAGACGCTTTGATGGATATGGGTGTGATGGTACGCACCCCATGCGGCGGCAAGGGCACCTGCGGCAAATGCCAGGTGCTCCTGGAGGGCCCTGTCAACGATCTTTCAGGAAAGAAAAGCCTGTCAGCCGGGATGCACCTTGCCTGCCGGACATCTATCGCAGGCGATGTGGCAGTGTTTATCGATCAGCAGCAGGATACCGAGGGCAGGACATATCCCCGGGTCGAGCCCACAGCCGTCTATGGCATAGCAGTCGATATCGGTACCACATCGGTGAAACTCTCCCTGGTGGACTGCACTCATTCCCGCACATATGAGCTCGACTCGTTTCTCAATCCCCAGCGCCGCTGGGGCCATGATGTCATCTCCCGGATCGCCGCGTCAGCAGACAGAGCTGTCGCCGGCAGGCTGACAGCACAGATCCGGCAGTCCGTCTTCTCATCGATTCAACGTTTTCTCGATGGTGCGGGCCTGCCGGTTGAAAGGATTGACAGGATAGTCCTGACCGGCAATACTACCATGCTCTACCTGTTCCTCGGGCTCGATGTCGATCCGCTCGGCAGGGCACCCTACGTGGCGGCAACGAAAGATTTCATCCCGTATTCTGCACGGGAGGCGGGCGGCGAACGTTTTGCCCGTACGACAATCAGTGCCCTGCCGGTACACAGTGCATTTTTAGGAGCCGACCTGGTGGGTGGGCTTGCCTCGTGCAGCAAAAAAGGCCTTGCCGGCAGTACATTCTTCGCAGACCTGGGTACGAACGGTGAGATGTTCCTCATGGACCCCGCAGGAAGGATATTTGCCACATCATGTGCCATGGGGCCGGCCCTTGAGGGTATGAACATATCGTGGGGAATGACCGCGGAAAGCGGAGCCATTACCCGCATCAGCCTGGAAAAGGGGCATCTGGCGTATCGTATGATCGGTGAAGGAGAACCTGCGGGTATTACCGGAACAGCGCTGGTGGACATACTGGCGATCATGCTGAGAGAAAACATTATCAGAAAGGACGGGGCATTCAATGCCGATCTCGAGGACATGTCCCTGCCGTCTCCTATGAAATACCGTTTCGATGGGGATATCCCCTGCATCTGTCTCTGGGGAGACATCCGGGTGACGATCAAGGATATCCGCAGTGTACAGCTGGCAAAGGGGGCAGCCCTTGCCGCGGCACGCCTGCTTTTAAAAGAGGCAGGGTGTATGCCTGAACAGGTGGAACGTGTCATGATCGCCGGAGCCTTTGGCGAGAACCTGAACATGGAGAATTTCAGGGTACTGGGGCTCCTGCCTGAGTTCCCGGCGGCAACCTGGCACTTTTTGGGGAACTCCAGCCTGCAGTCAGCCCAGGAGGCATGCTGCAATCCTCGTTTTCACCAGGATGCCGCTGCCCTCAGGGACCGGATCAACGAGCTCAATCTGTCGCAGCATGAAGAGTTCAGCCGCGAATTTGTCGCTGCACTGAATTTTCCATAACAGGGGATAAGAGATGATCCAACAGGACAATACATTTATATTTGACGATATCTCCTTTGCTGTGGATGCACACCAGTGCTTTGAACTGCTCCGTATCAAGCCCGGCTCGCGCCATGCGCTCGAGTTTAGAGATATCCTCGAAGAGGCACAAGCCGTTGCACGCCCGAAGGTGACCTTTTGTGTAGCTCAAGCGCAGGAAAGAGGAGATACCTGCGTGGATATCGGCGGGGTTCTCTTTGAAAGCTCTATCCTGAAAATAAACCTGGAAAAATCGCCGGTCGTGTTTCCATTCGTGGCCACATGCGGCGGTGAGCTCGATGAATTCACAGGCGGCTCAGGCGGTGCCCTGCACCGTTACTGGGTGGACACGATACAGATGCTGGCCCTGGGAACAGCAATGAGCATGCTTGAAGAGCATCTCAAAGAGCGGGTGAGTCCTGCAGAGCTTTCGTGCATGAACCCCGGATCTCTCGAAGACTGGCCGCTTCAGCAGCAGTCCCGGATGTTCGATCTGTTGGGGGAGGCGGCAGCGAAGATCGGGGTAAGCCTTACGGAAAGCTTTGTGCTGGTTCCGCTGAAGTCGGTGTCCGGAATACAGTTTGTCACGCAGGAGAAGTTCATGAACTGCCAGCTCTGCCCCAGACAGAACTGTGAGGGAAGACGCGCACCGTACGATGCCTGCCTGTATGAAAGGCGGTATGGCCACTCATTGAAATGACTATGGAATAAAATTATGGAAGGAAAACAAGATATGACGGAACTAAGCAGCAGTCCCCTCTATCCGATTGCCAACCCAAAGAGTATCGCGGTGTTCGGCGCCTCGAACAATGTCATGCGCATGGGAACAATCATGCTAACCACCATGGTATCCCAGGGGTATGAAGGAAAAATCTATCCTGTTCACCCAAGCGAAGAACATGTCCTTGGACTAACGGCCTACCCGAGTGTCCTGGATTTACCGGAGGTGCCTGATCTGGCACTGATAATCCTGCCCACTGACATCGTCTGCCAGACCATGGACGAATGCGGCAGAAAAGGGATCAGACATGCCATCGTCGTATCCGGGGGGTTCAGGGAGTCCGGCAGTGCCGGCGCGGCAATGCAGGAGGAGCTTGAAAGAATTGCCGATCAGTACGGTATACGGTTTCTCGGTCCCAACTGCCTTGGAGTGGCGAATCTCCATCTGAAGCTGAACCCGACACCCATAGCCTATGAGGGCCCTGCCGGCTTTGTCGGTCTGGCTTCACAAAGTGGGAGTTTCGTTACCCAGATGCATGACTACCTCTATCGAATGGGGCTGGGGTTTTCTACGGCCTTTTCTGTGGGCAACGAGGCGAATATAGATATTGTCGATTGCATGGAATACCTTGGGGCATGTCCCCATACGAAGGTGATCGCACTGTATATTGAAGGCATACGAAGGGGGAAGGAGTTTATTGAAGCCGCACGGTCAATTGTTCCCCATAAACCCATCGTGGCCCTGTATGTAGGCGGTTCGGAGGCGGGCAGGAGAGCAGGTCTGTCGCATACCGGAGCCATTGCAGGACCTGACGGAGTCTATGACGGCATGTTCCGGCAGAGCGGGATCATACGGGCCGGGACCATAACGGAACTCTTTGACTATTGCCTTGCTCTCGGGCACCTTCCATGCCCGCTTGGCAGCAGGGCGGTCATTCAGACCCACTCCGGCGGTCCGGGTGCCACTGCAGCTGATTCCTGCGGCCGTGCGGGATTGGAGCTCACGGAACTCTCAGATGACACCGTAGAGAAGCTGAAACCCCTTATCCCTCATACAGCCAGTATAAACAATCCGGTTGATATAACCTTCAGCAAGAATCCCCTGTATGATTTTTATCAGATCCCAGATGTCCTGCTGTCCGATGAGAACACGGACATCCTCATGGTCTATTTTATCTCGCCGCATATATTCATACAACCCATGATGGAACGTGCGGGTGTACCTGCAGACGAGGCAGAGGAGAAGTCCCGGGAAATCATCGAGAAGAATTGCAGGTCCTTTGTCAGCCTGAAGGAAAAGTACAAAAAACCCATTGTTGCATATACGTATCGAAGCCTTGAGGAACAGATGGTGAGAACGCTGCTGGCCGGTGGAGTGCCGGTCTACAATGATCCTGACCGTGCCGCCCGCTCCCTGGCTGCAGTCCTTGATTATTACAGGCTGAGAGACAGGATTTCTGCAGGGGGTGCAGGGTAGGGCGCCCGATG
>DAISYU010000056.1:0-20423 GCA_036825155.1 Thermodesulfobacteriota bacterium
CTGGCAAGCGGGAGTGAACTCGGAAGCCCTGATGATTATGCAGCAATCGGCCCTGGCGGGGATCTCTATGTGACAGAGGAAGACAACAACAATATCCTGCGCATCACACCTGATGGTGCAATCTCGATATTCCTGTATCAGTCTGAAATGAGGGCTATAACCGGTGGAAGCATTGCTGAGGTCGAGGGAGGGATTGCCTTCGATGCTCTGGGCAACTTCTATGTGGCCGAAGATTCCACAGAAAATATCCTGAGATTCGATGCTGTCCCGTCGGGAACCATCTTTGTCCCGGCAGATGAAATGTCTGCACTCACCGGCTATACTCCAAATCTTGAAGGAGGGATGACCATCGTGCCTTAGTACCATTTGTAGAAATCCGGACCAGGGCTTCTAATCAATGGTATGAACCCCAGTGCAAGCCCTGGACCCTATTGCGCAGCCCCGAAAGAACTATCGGGATCTTCGACAAGCTGCGGGGAATCGAACCCAAGCTTCTCGTCCGTCGTAGCGGACGCGAAGACGGATTGACTATGACGTAATCCGGAACCGGCTTTGGCCGGTTCTTCTTTTTATATTTTCCCTCAGTGAGTATTTTTTATCTGTTGACCTGAGATTATATTTATACATACACTAAAAGACAGGGAAATGAATCGTCTCTTGCACGATCTGCATCACGAAATCTTTCGAGGGGGAGGACTAAAGGTATGAGAAAAAAGTGTTTGTTAACCATCCTTATCGCACTGCTGTTTGTTCCGTTCATCTCATTGCAGCCGGCAACGGCAACAGGTGCGGATAAGCCCTTTATCTTCGGGCTTCTGCTTGTGGGGCCGTACAACGATCACGGGTATTCGCAGGCTCACTATGAAGGTGCCGAATATGTACAGGAGAAGGTGCCCGGGACAAAGATGATCTATATCGACAAGGTCAATCCTGCGGACCGGCCAGGGGTCACGATCCCGCAGCTGGTGGATGACATGGTGGAAAAAGGGGCGAAGCTCATTATCGCCAACTCCGACGACATGAAAGACGGAATCAGGGAGGCGGCAATGCAGCACCCGGATATCAACTTTGTCCATGTTTCGGGTGACGATGTACTCACGGGCAAGGCCCCGAAGAATCTCCTCAATATCTTCGGCCGCATGGAATACGGCAAAATGATGGCAGGATTTTCTGCAGCCATGACCACCAAGACCGGCAAGATCGCCTATCTGGGGCCGCTCATCAACGAAGAGACCCGAAGGCTTGCTTCCTCATGCTACCTCGGTGCCCGGTATGCCTGGGAACATGTCCTGAAAAAGGACCCCAAGGACCTCACCTTCCAGGTGACCTGGATCGGGTTCTGGTTCAATATCCCGGGCGTCACGGCAGATCCCACCCAGGTTGCGCAGAACTTCTTCAATACCGGCTTTGACGTGGTCGTCTCCGGGATCGATACCACCGAGGCAGTTGTTGTCGCCAACCAGAAGGTGCTGGAGGGAAAGCAGGCGTGGGCCATACCGTATGATTATGTCGGGGCATGCGAAGGCGGGTCCAAGGTATGCCTGGGCGTTCCCTACTTCAACTGGGGTCCCGCATACGTCGATCTGGTGAAGAAGTCCATGGCTGGTTCATGGACGTCCGAGTGGATCTGGCTCAGCCCTGACTGGAAGAATATCAACAATCATGATACCTCGACCGTGGGGTTCATGGAGGGTGATGCCCTTTCCGCAGATACGAAAAAGGCGCTTGCTGCTTTTATCAGCGATCTCGGATCGGGTAAGGTAAACCTCTTCAAGGGACCGCTCAACTATCAGGACGGCAGTACATTCCTGAAGGCCGGTGAGGTTGCCACAGACCAGCAGATCTGGTACATGGCGCAGCTCCTGGAAGGGATGCTCGGGCAGAGCAGCGCAAAGTAGGGCATAGAAACGACAGTTAATGTTTGAACAACAGTGCAGGAGGTATCGGGATGCTTCCTGCACTTTTTATTTTAAACAAAGGCACTGAAAGTCAGGTGTGAGGGAATGGAGTACTGGAGTATTGGAGTATTGAAAAAAAGAAGACAGGATTTATGCAAGTTTGGGTAAGAAGAGCTGGGAAAAAGATAATAAAAGTTCCAAGGTATACGGTACAAGGTTTAAGGTATAAGGTTTAGGGTATAAGGTGTAAGGTGTGGGAGCGCCTTTGAGGCGCGATTTCTAACTTTAAGCATGGCATAAGAGTAAGAGACAATGGCGCTGGAACTGAGAGATATTCACAAGCATTTCGGGAATGTCAGGGCCAATGACGGCATCAGCCTCGCCATGGCTCCTGGACGGATACACGGTATTCTCGGGGAGAACGGGGCCGGCAAGAGTACGCTCATGAAGATCCTGTCGGGCTATCTCCATAAGACCAGCGGTGAGATTCTGTTCGATGGCAAACCCCTGAACTACACCACACCTGCCCAGGCATCACGGTTCGGGATCGGCATGCTCTACCAGGACCCGCTCGATTTTCCCGTCATGTCCGTTCTGGACAATTTCATGGTGGGGCAGAGCGGTATCCTGCGGAACAGGAAGCCTGTTTACAGAAAACGATTTGAGGAGTTGAGCCGTTCCATACACTTTTCTCTGGATCCTGACACACCGGTTACTGCCCTGACCATAGGTGAGAGACAGCAGTTGGAGATTCTCCGGTTGCTCTCATTGGGAATCAGGGTATTGATCCTTGACGAGCCCACAACAGGCATATCCAGCGAACAGAAGGAGGTGTTGTTCTCGGCATTAAAAAAGCTCGCTGATGACGGGCGCAATGTCATACTTGTCTCCCACAAGCTGGAAGATGTGGAGGCCCTGTGTGATTCCGTCACGGTGCTGAGGGAAGGAAGGGTGTCCGGAGAGATGGACAGGCCTTTCAATACCTTTGAGCTCTTGAAGATGATGTTCGGCGAACCTCCGAAGCTGACCGCCAGGAAAAAGGTGAACCCGGGTGAAGAGGTTCTGCACCTCGATGGTGTTTCCGCCCCGGGTGGAAGGACCGGCCTGTCCGACTGCAGTATCTCCGTAAGAGCCGGCGAGGTTATAGGCCTTGCAGGTCTTGAGGGCAGCGGGCAGGACGTCTTTTTACGGGTGGCATCAGGGCTGATACAACCCGCCAAGGGGTCGGTTGCGCTCAACGGGAATAGAATGACCGGGAAGGACTACCATACCTTCAAGGCGTCCGGAGTCACATTTCAGCCGGCATCACGTCTGGAAGAAGGTCTGATTCAGGGCCTGAGTGTTACCGAGCACTGCGCACTGAAGGATAAGCGCAGGTCGCCTTTTGTCAGGTGGGAACACGCATACAGGACGGCACAGCACAAGATCAAAAAATTCCAGGTGGTGGGCTCGCCTGAGAACCGGGTCGAGTCTCTTTCCGGCGGGAACCAGCAGCGGCTCCTTCTGTCATTTCTCCCTGCAAAACCGAAGCTTCTCCTGCTTGAAAACCCCACGAGGGGACTCGATATGGAGTCGGTTTACTGGGTCTGGGAGCATCTCGATGAATACTGCCACGGCGGGGTGAGCATCGTCTTTTCCTCTTCGGAACTCGATGAAATCCTCATGGCCGCGGACCGTATTCTGGTATTTTTTAACGGCAGGATCATTGAAGATGTCAGGAAAGAGGAAACAAGTTCTCTTGAACTTGGCAGGGCGATTGCCGGAAAGCTTGCGTGATTGGGATCAGGATAGAACATGGATGATTACATGCAAAATGAGCGTGTAGTATCAGAGAACCGGGATAAAGAGACCTTCAGCGAATATGTCGGTGAGGCTGTCTTCACCCTTGTCGCTGTCCTGGCCTTTACCACCTTTGTGCTTATCCTTGCCGGTGCACCGCCGATCGATGCCTATTACCACATCTTCAAGGGGTCGCTCGGCTCATGGGTCAAGTTCACCCATGTGATAAAGGCATGGATACCGCTTACGCTCTGTTCGTGCGGACTCATCTATACCTTCAGGATCGGGTTGTGGAATATCGGTGTCGAAGGCCAGGTGGTCATGGGTGCTATCTTTACCACCTTTGCTCTCAGGCTCGGGGTGGGAAGCCCGCTGTCCGGTATCTACCTCGTTTTCTCCTTTCTCGCAGGGATAACAGGTGGGGCAATCTGGGCCCTTCTGGCAGGGTTTCTCAAGACAAAGGGAGGGGTCCACGAGATATTTGCAGGACTCGGGCTCAACTTTGTTGCCCAGGGCATGGTGCTATGGCTGATATTCGGTCCGTGGAGACGTCCGGGAGTCGCCTCCATGAGCGGTACAGAGATCTTCCCCTCAGAGCTTTGGCTGCCGTACATCTCCTCTCTCAGGCTCTCTCCCATCGGTCTTGCAAGTGCTTTTGGTGCATTGATTCTGACTGCTGCGATGATACGCCACACCAGGATCGGTCTCTACCTCAAGGCAATCGGGAACAATCCGAACTCTGCCTACCTGTTCGGGCTGAAACCGGGCAGATACATGCTCATTGCCATGATCTGCGCCGGGGGGTTCGCCGGTCTTGCAGGCAGCATGCAGGTCTCGGGCGTCTATCACCGCCTCATCCCTTCAATATCGAGCAATTACGGCTACCTCTCTTTGCTGGTTGTCATGCTTGCCAACTATAATGTCTGGATCGCACCGGTTATCGCGTTCTTTTTTGCCTGTCTGAATGTGGGGAGCATCCAGCTGCCCATGATGCTCCAGCTTGATTCCTCCTTAAGTGGTGTTATCCAGGGGACCCTTGTCCTGGCAACACTTGCCGTTCATGCATGGCGCAGACAAGTCAGGAAAAAGGGGAGGGTGAGGCGGTCATGAGTGAAATCGATCTGACCATACTCTTTGCGAGCGTTATTGCGGCTGCAGCACCCATTCTCCTTGCAACGCTCGGTGAGACCATTACCGAGAAGTCTGGAATCATAAATCTTTCTCTGGACGGGACCATCATGCTCAGCGCCATGAGTGCCTTTGTCATAGCATTGAAAACAGACAACCTCTTTGTTGGATTTGTCTTTGCCGCCGTTGTGGGCGGGCTCGTTGCCGCCGTGGTAGCGTTCTTCAGCATCTACCTGAAGCAGAACCAGGTGGCAGTGGGGTTTGTGCTCACGCTCATGACACGGGACCTGGCATATTTCATCGGCAGTCCCTATTCGAGGATGCAGGGTCCTCAGGTAGGCCCCATGTCAATACCTGTACTCAGGGACATCCCGTTTCTCGGTGATGTGCTCTTCCAGCACAATCTGCCGGTATATTTCAGCATGGTCATGATTGGTGTTGTCTGGTGGTACATGTACAAGACCCGTTTGGGGCTGCGGCTTAGATCCGTCGGGGAGAATCCCGAGGCATCCTATGCCAGGGGCATAAGCCCGAACCGGGTGCAGATGGTCTATGCGGTATGCGGTGGTCTTCTTGTCGGGCTTGCCGGTGCTGCGTTCTCACTGTGTATCAAACCGGGATGGGGACAGCCCCAGGGGGCGGAAGGGTCAGGCTGGATCGCCCTGGCACTGGTCATTTTCGGGGGCTGGAACCCGGTCAAGGCGGCCCTGGGTGCGTATCTGTTTGCATTTCTCCAGGTCATGAGCATCTATTTCCAGGGCTGGCTTCCCTCAATACCTGCTCAGGTGTTCCAGGTGGCGCCGTTCCCGCTTATGATCTTTATTCTGGTCATCGTGTTCTTTGCCCAGAAAGAGTCCTTTGTCCGGTGGGCAGAAGATAAACCCGTGATCAGAGCGATCATCCATGCCCTCTACGCTGCCGCCCCGAGTGCGCTCGGGAGACGGTACAGCGAAGAATGAAGACAGCGGCCAACCCTTGAAGAAAACAGAGGCCGTTTTTGCCCGTAGTATGGATCAGGTATGAGAAGCTATATTACAAGAAAAGTTGTTGTTCCCATTATGCAATTACTCAGACAGGGTGTCACCCCGGAAAAGGTATCTCTGAGTATTGCATGGGGAGTCATGATCGGTATCTTTCCAGTCATAGGTGCGACGACGCTGCTCTGTACAATCGCAGCAATTGTCCTGAGGCTGAATCTGCCTGTCATACAGCTGGCGAACTGGCTGGTGTATCCCCTGCAGCTCGTCCTCGTAGCCCCGTTCTTTGTCGCCGGGGCGTACCTGTTCGGGAGTGAGCCGTTTACCCAGGATACACGGGAATTGATTGTTCTGTTCCAGGACGATCTCTTAAGCGCAGTGGTACTTCTCAAGGATATAATCCTGGATGCCGTGCTTGTATGGCTTTGTGTTGCTCCTGTGGGTATCATCGGTATGTACTTGATCCTCAGGCCGGTCATGAAAAGGATTCCGGTTCATCGATATCCCATAGAGCCCGAAAGGAACGGTTTTCACCTGGGAGAAAACATTGCAGGTGATGACAGGAGCACCCCATGATTCACTATGTTGCAGGAGATGCCACCCGGCCTGAAGGGAAGGGACACAAGATCATCGTTCACATCTGCAATGACATCGGAAGATGGGGCAAGGGATTTGTGCTGGCGATCTCAAAAAGATGGAAAGAACCGGAGAAGGCCTACAGACAGTGGTATGCGCATCCTGCAAACGACAACCGAATGGAGTTGGGAAAGATACAGCCGGTCAGGGTCTCAGATGATATTACGGTCATCAACATGATCGCCCAGAAGGGAATATACCGTTCGGAAGGTGTACCGCCCATTCGCTACGAGGCAGTGAGAACATGCCTGAACAAGGTGTGCCGGTATGCCTCAGGCATCGAGGATAAGCCAATATCCATCCACATGCCGCGGATCGGGTGCGGCCTGGCCGGGGGAAACTGGCGGGAGATAGAACATATTATCCGCGAGACGTTGAGCGACATCGACGTATATGTATACGATCTTCCCTGAGCCTGTGTAACCACTCGGGACAGGACCTCCTCATAAAGACAGCCGGATCCTGCAGTTCTTTTCATACACGTTTCGGTTCAAATCAGAACATAAGCATGAAGGCAATTCCAAGGGGTTATGACCTTAACAATTCAGGACTGTCACGTGCTCACCGATTCTCCTGATACCTATGAATATGTAGCATGGGACCGCCCTGCCGGCTACAGCAAGGTGGCGGTCGATATATGAATATGTATCAGAAGGAACGGTCATGGTGTGCCGCAAATTAATAATTTCTAGCATAATGACCGATTATTACATGGGATACTGTTATTAAGTGTGATTTTGCAATAAGGATGTGGCTTTTACAATGGAAAAAAGATGTTTTCATTGTCTGGGATGGGCAAATAAGAGATTTGGTTCATCAGGTCTCACCCTGATAGAATTAATGCTCGTGGTGGCCATTGTCGGAGGATTGACCGGGTTGGCAATACCGGCGTATTCCAAGCACAGGGACAAGGTTCTTGCCCAACAGGCTGCGGCAGACATCCTGAATATCGAATTGAGCCTGGATAAATACTATGCTGAAAACGGCCGTTACCCGGACAGCCTTGCCGATATCGGCAAGGCCGGACTACAGGATCCGTGGGGAAATAGTTATCGATTCCTGAATATGGCAAACGATCCTCATCAGAATCTCTGTCGCAAGATTCGCAACATCCATCCCATCAATTCTGACTATGATCTGTACAGCATCGGCAAGGATGCGATGACGACGAAAAGTATAAATGCAGACGTAAGTTGGGATGATATCATACGGGCATATGACGGGTCATTCGTAGGGAGAGCGCAGGATATAATTTAGACAGGGATTTTTACATGAGTCGAGATATAGCATTTTTTAAGAGCAAGGTTGCCCAGAGGATATTCATCCTGTTTATTATCTGTGCAGTAGCTCCCATGGGTATCCTTTCCGCTATCTCATTTTTTCAGATAGACCGCCAGTTTGACATGAATGAAAGAGAACAGCTTTATACTGAAGCAAAATCAAAGAGCACGGCCATCTTTGAGAGACTGATGCTTGTTGATTCTGGACTGAAGATTCTTGCCACTAATCTGAACGAAGATTCTTCCAAGGGAATGGGTATTCAAGATGTGCAAAAGCATGAGCTGCTGAATATGCATTATACCTTTCTCGGCCTTATATCTGCTGACAATGATGGCCCTGCAGACGTTCTCTTCGGGAATATTTTTGAATTGCCGAGGTTGAATGAAAATCAGATACACAATCTGGATTCTGACAAGACCATCCTGTTCACCGTTAATCAATATCCCGACAACTCATCAATTTTCATGGCTAGAAAGCTTGATAAGAAAGATGGCAGGATGACAGTATTGCTGGCCGGAATCAGACCGGAGTATCTGATCGGTTTGAGCAATGAAGAGATTATGCTTGAACAGGTCAAGATATCGGTGATCGAAGATAATCGTATTATCTACTCTTCACTCCCGCATGACTGTGATGATGATCTTTTGGTTGGCTTGCCGCATTCTTCTTTGCGCTCCGGTAGTTTTAAATGGGTGTATGATCACCAGTCGTTTCTGGCCGGCTGTGCGCAAATATTTACAAAGAGCAGATTTGAAGGACCCCTGTGGACTCTTGTCCTCAGCGAGTCGGAAAAATATGTGCAAGCCCCGATGCAGGAGTATAAGAAAGCATTTATCATTGTATTCATTTTGACCATACTCATTGTCCTACTCTTGAGCACGAACCAGATAAGAAAGAATCTCATCCCTCTTGTGAGGCTGCAAAGGGTAACCAGGAACATTTCAAGGGGTGATTTCAGTTCCCGTGTCGAGGTGGATGGCGGTGATGAATTTGCTGCCCTGGCAGAATCGTTCAATAACATGGCTGAAAAACTCGATCACCAGTTCAGGACACTCAGGACAATGGCAACCATTGATCATGCAGTCCTCTCTGTGCTCGATGCTGA
This sequence comes from Thermodesulfobacteriota bacterium, assembly GCA_036825155.1. Lineage (GTDB taxonomy): Bacteria > Desulfobacterota > Desulfomonilia > UBA1062 > UBA1062 > DSAD01. The sequence continues at coordinate 8,805 of DAISYU010000056.1, forward strand.
AAAGATCGTGGATACGTTCATATCGCGTGCTGGCGATGTATTGCCGTGTGATTCCGTGAGCATCTGCCTTCCGGACAGTCAAACAGATGATACCTGGCATAATTATACAAAAGATGTCATGCATCCCGGGAAGAAGATATGCCGAGACATACAGATTCTCGGGGGAGAACTCGGCCAACTCTATCAGAATAAGGAATACATGCTGTTGGATTACAAGCAGGCAATTCCCAGATACCTGAAAGAAATGTCGGGGCAGGGGATGCGGTCGTTTGTGGTCCTGCCCATACATCTCAAGGATAAGGTTTCAGCGATAGTGTCCCTGGGAAACAGGGAGCAGGAAGACTATTCGAGAGATTTCCTGATTCAGGCACGACAGATATCGGACAGAATTGCTGTTGCCCTTTCAAACACGAACCTTGTGGAAGATCTGAACATGCTGAACTGGGGAACCCTGGTAACCCTTGCCCGGGTTGTTGATGCCAAGTCCCATTGGACAGCCGGACACTCGGAGCGTGTTGCAGATCTTGCAGTGACGATCGGGACCGCCATGGGTCTTTCAAAGCGAGAGATAACCTCGCTCAAGAAGGCGGGTCTTCTCCATGATATCGGCAAGATAAGCACCCCACATATACTGCTAGAAAAGCCGGGCAAACTTACTGATGAGGAATTCGGGATTATCCGGGAACATCCGGTAAAAGGAGCCCATATACTCGAGCCCATAACCCCGTACAGGGAGATTATACCCGGAGTGCTTCAGCACCATGAACGGTTTGACGGCAGGGGCTATCCTCACGGAATCTCGGGCCGGGAGATCTCTTTGTATGCCCGTATCATTGCAGTTGCCGATGCCTATGATGCCATGGTTTCCGACCGGCCGTACCGAAGAGGAAAAAGCCAAGAGTTTGTCATAGATGAGATAAGACAACAGGCAGGGCATCAATTCGATCCCATAGTGGTGAAGGTATTTTTAAGCATCTTCTCGGAGGATGAGGCGGCGGAGGCGTGTGTAAGAGCATGATAAAGAGATATCTAGTGGTTCTTATAGGGTGCATCTTATCAGTCCTGTGCATGCAGTGCACAGGCAGTTCGACCTCACCTGTTGAGATTGTGGGCACATGGGCCACTTCTGATGAACACTATACCAGTGAAACTATCGAGATTGCTGCAGACACAATTATCATGAGCTCCAGGAGCCAGGGGGTCTTTGTATATACCATAGACAAGGTAACATCTGAAAAAGGACACCTCCATAACAGTACCCTGTATACCATCACCTATACTGACCAATCAGGAGAGAAGAATCTTCTCAACCTCATTTACATGCCTGAAGACGGTGGCGCGTTACTGTTTAAATCTGAACAGGATGTTGTCTGGAAAAGGATCTAGGTTCTCTTTCGTGCATGTGGAAAGGGAGTAATTCCGCACGAATACTCTTGGTTGATCAAGTGAATATCTGATGTGTCTGTTTCAAGATCCCTGGCCAAAAAGGTTATCCCTGTTGCTGTCATGAACCGTATTCATAGCTGGAATAATTATCGGCTATCATATCTATCGTGAGGTATCTCATTGCCCGCAGTGGATAACAGGGGTATAATCGAAAAACAGATCATTTGTATTGTGGGGAAGAGATTCCCTGTTGGAGAAATCCATTTTTCTATAACCAAGAAGGAGAGAGACATGTACGACTTTCTGTTGACCCCGGAGGAAAGGTCACTGCGTGATGAGGCTCGCCGGTTTGTCCGTGAGGAGGTATCCAGCGAATTTCTGCGTAAGATGGACAAAGATGAGATCATCTATCCAAGGGACTTTGTGGAAAGGCTTGCAGACTACAATCTTCGCGGTATTCGCTTTCCTGAAAAATACAGCGGCAGAGGCATGAGCTGGGTTGCCGATGTTGCTGCAACAGAAGAGATCGGCTGCCTCGGCATGGCTCTCGGATGTGCCTTTGTCATGCCCTCCATCGTAGGAGAGGCGCTGAACAAGTTTGGCACAGTACAGCAGAAGGAAAAGTATCTGAGGCCCTATATCGAGGGCCGGCTCGTTGCTGCAGAGGCTCTGACAGAGCCGAGGGGCGGATCTGACTTCTTCGGTGCAACAACAAAGGCAGTACTCGATGGAGATCATTTTGTCGTGAACGGACAGAAACGCTTTGTTGTCGGGGCAGACGGTGCCGATTTCTTCCTGGTCTACTGCAGGACAAATTTTGAGCCGGATGCACACAAATACCAGCGGATAAGCCTGCTCATCATCGATAAGGGTCCCGGTGTGGAAACCGAATATCACTACGGACTTCTTGGCTGCAAGGGGGGAGGGACCGGGAGACTCGTGTTCAGGGATGTCAAGGTGCCGAAGGAAAACCTTGTGGGTGAACTCCATGGCGGTGCGCTATGCTTCAATCAGATGATGATTCCGGAACGGCTGACCTCGGCAGCAGGGTGTCTGGGCGTCTGGGTTGCACTGGATCTTGCGGTACGGTATACGAACAGGCGGGCGGCATTCGGCAAGCTGGTACGAAAGTTTCAGGCCGTGAACTTCCTGGTGGCTGACTCCATCACCCAGTTGGATGCTGCCAGGGGGCTTACCTATATGGCTGCCCGCGCAGTTGATGAAGACTACCCGAATAAGCGTCGTATCGTGAGTGAAGCGAAGAGGTTCTCCACAGAGGCTGCATGGAATGTCGTGAATAATGCCATGCAGGTTATGGGCGGTATCGGGTACACCGAGGTCTATCCTATTGAACGTGCTTTGCGTGATGTCCGGCTTGCCCTCATCTGGACCGGTACCAGCCAGATCATGAACCTCATGATACAGCACGAGTATTATGATGAGGTCTTAAACCAACCTTATGACCGAAGGCACATGGAAAAGGACGCCATGAATCCTGATGAGAGCGAGCGGTGCTTTACCGATGAAGACATGTGGCGGGTTCATGAGAAAAAGACTGTAGATTGATGTGGAACACGCCCCGGTTCAGGTTGGTTGATGAAGTAGGGCTTCTTCCGTTTTGTGGAAGTGTTAAAGCTCAGTTTCTCGGAGAGAATCGAACATAGGTGTCTTTCGGTACCTTGTAGAGCGTGATGCTGATACCGTATTCCGGGCTCACTGACATGGAGATGTAGCTGTTTGCAAGTTTCTTCCTCAACTCGATAACTTTCTTGTGCAGATACCAAGTCTGATAATATCCGGGGATGCCGAGGAGCCGTTTTACCTCTGAAGGGGGAAGGATAAATCCCTGACACTCATTCTTGATCAACTCTTTAATGATTGTTACGGCCTGGCCGCATCGCCTGTCCTCTTGAAGGTTTATGTGTTCTCCCATGATCAAGCACCCCTTTAACTTCAATCTGCCCCGAGAATGCCTCATTGTAATGACTTGTAATATTAGATGGTTATTGAGCAATGACTGTGCCAAACAACAGTGCAATGTTTTCAATGAGTTAAATGTTAAAATGCTATAATAAAGCGCCAGGAAAGAAAATGATTGCCCTTATTTTGGGCAAACAATTTCCACTCTACTATGTCATGGGGCGGTAGGCTGGAGAGGATGAGCTCGGCTATTTCTTCGGTATACCTCGACGATTCCTTATAGGTTGGTATTTGAGTGTGGAGGCAGGACTTGAAAAATATCACCTAGGGTCTATTCTTATCGGGTATCAAATTGTTCATCTATGAATCTCCATGGTCCCTGTATGAGGATGCAGTCTATGGGTACTGGGAAGATCTCCTCAATGCTGGTGTGTTGCATGCTATGTGTGTTGTCCTGCGGGTATGCTCAGGGGAAGAATTTCAGCGACGAGACAGAACTGGCATATCTGGATACTGCAGGGAATACGGATGTGGTGGTCTTTTCAGCCAAGAATAGTATGCAATATGCATTCTCTGAGTACGTCGAAGGGGTCTGGAAGGTCAGCGGACGGTACGGCAAGAGCAGTGGTGTGAAGAATGTAGAGCGTTACAGTTCCGAACTGCGCATCAATTACCTTTTTGCCGACAAGCTGTATTCCTCCGTTATCTCAAAATGGGCAACAGACGAGTTTGCAGGTATTCATTGGCAGTATTATATCGGTCCCGCGCTGGGATATCACTTTATCGAAGGTCCTACCCATTTTCTCTCCATGGAAGCCGGGATAAACTATACGGTGGTAGATTACACGGATCATGCTGTTGACAGATCCTTTGAAGGCAGGGCCTTCACCGGGTATGAATATGTAATCACGCAAATGACAAAACTTAAATCGTCGATAGAGTTTTTCTATAATTTTGAGGAGAGTAAAGCATTCAATATAAATTCGGAGATTTCACTGGTAAATACCCTGGATGAATATTTTGGGGTCAAGACCAGTCTTGAAGTGGAGTATAATAACAAGCCTATTCCCTCGACACTCAAAAAAACAGATACCGTGCTGTCTTTTGCCATTGTGTTTACATATTAACCCGGGTCAGACATGTCCACTGTGTGCAGTAAGAGTTTGATGGACCGGTATATGAAGAGAGCAAAACAATAACCGGGTGAGTGGAATGCTGGGGTAATGGGTAAAGAGAGAATTACATGGCACAGGGCCTGAGAACCGGGTCTGAGCCCTCAGGCTTTGAATCCTCTATGAGCCTGGGCGCTCGCCGGGTTCCTCGTCCTCGGCAAAGAAGTCGAGAAGGCTGTCTTCGATGTGCAGGCTGGAGCCCTCCCAGGTGAGGACGCCCTGCTGTTTCAGCCGCTGGATCATGCGGCTCAGCGTTTCCGGGATCGTTCCGATTGCCGATGCGATCTCCTTTTTCGAGATGTCCACCTCGTAGGGATCATTTCTGCCGTACCTCTCGAGGATGAACCTGAAGAATCGCTCTTCCACATCATATGAGGTGAGGTAGAGGATCCTCTCGGCAAGAAAGCGCTGCTTCCTCATGAGCAGGCCTATGAACTCATTGCGGAAGACGGCGATATCGAGCAGGGAAAGGAAGAATCTTCGCGGGATCTCCAATACACTGCCCTCCGAGATCGCTACGGCATTCACCGGATACTGCTCGTTTTCAAAGAGGATGACCTCTGCAAAAACATCAAAGGGCTGTATGATGCGCACCGTGACCTCCCGGCCGTCGGCAGAGGTCTTGTACAGTCTCACCCCGCCGGATGCCAGCAGGAAAAAGGATGCCCCTGTGCTGCCTTCAAGGAAAAGGATATCTCCACGGCTGAATGACCGAACGGATGCATGGCGTGCAACTGCAGTGAGCATCTCATTGCTCAACTCTCTGAACAGGTCGGCATTTTTCAGGATCTTCAAGACATCCATACCGGCACCATAATGGGTATGAAAATGTGATTGCAAGGATAAAAAGAGGGTTCTTTTGACTTGAGTCAAGTATTTTTCTGTCTGGATGATGCAGATACATTGCAGTACTTGAAGAGTGTTGTCGCTATAAGGAGTATGACATGAAGAAGATGAGACAGATAATCCAGATCGATGAAGAAAAATGTACGGGCTGCGGACAGTGTATCCTTGCATGTGCCGAAGGAGCCCTGGCTCTGGTGGACGGCAAGGCCAAGCTGGTGGGAGAGATCTATTGTGACGGGATCGGGGCCTGTATAGGCGAGTGTCCCGAAGGAGCCTTAACTATAGTTGAGCGTGAGGCTGATGAGTTCGACGAGGACGCGGTGGAAAAACACCTGCAGAATGCGCACAAAAGCGGGATAAATATCGAGGACTCACCCCAAAAAACGCTGGCTTGCGGGTGTCCCTCATCTGTCATGACAACCCTTGAGAAGAAACGGCAGTCTGACCCGGCCGGGACTCCTCTCGCAGGTGTTTCCGAACTCGGGCATTGGCCGATAAAACTCCAACTGCTCGGACCCCATGCACCGTTTCTCAGAGGGGCTGATCTGATCCTGCTGGCCGACTGCGCTGCTGCAGCATACCCGAACCTGCATCAGCACCTGCTTAAGGACAGGGCCGTTGCCATGGGATGTCCGAAACTGGACAATCTCGAAACCCACATACAACGCCTTGCAGAGATTTTGAAAGGGGCATCCCCGCAGTCTTTGACAGTGGTACACATGGAGGTGCCGTGCTGCAAGGCCTTTGTGTCTGCTGCACATGAAGCGATACGCCGGTCAGGTGTCCACGTACCCCTGAACTATATAGTCATAGCCCGCGACGGGACCATTATGGAAGAGGGTCAGGCATGCTCTTCACGTGAGAAGACACACGGCCTCGTCACCTTGAATACCCTGTAGCTCATACCGGTTAGTCTGAAGAGAACGGGGGCGGGTGAGATGTGCCGTTCACTATAGATGGCGCGGCGAGACAAGTAGGGTTATCTTCACATCCCCTGCTGTTTTGGCTGTTGCAACACGGATATCAACATCTCCAGGTTGACACGTGATTCCGAAGTATATTAATGTACCGAACGGTCTATTTAATTATGGAGTGGTGATGAACCTGACAAAAGGGGAAAAGACCAGGGCCAGGATCCTGCGGTCAGCCATGATGCTGATCAACACGCGCGGCTACACCAACACGAGCATCAATGATATTATCGAGTCAAGCGGGGTGCAGAAGGGGAACCTCTATTTCCATTTTTCCAGCAAGGACGATCTGTGCCTTGCCCTCATTGAAGAGGCAAAGAAAGAGTTCCTCGCATACCTGAAAGGCGCTATGAAGAGTGATGACCCGCTTGGAAAGATCAACGATATCCTGGATGCCATCCTTTTGAGGCATAGGAAAATGAATTTCATCGGTGGGTGTATCTTCGGCAATATGGCCCTGGAAATGACCGATATCAATTCCCGGTTTCCCACCGTCATCAAAGAGGTTTTCCATGAATGGGAAGAGCTTCTGGCTATACTTCTGCAGGAGGCGCAAGGCTGCGGCGACCTGGATGACGAGCTCGATCCTGACAGCCTGGCCGGGTTTATCGTGGCGTCGATAGAAGGGGCCATCATGATGGCAAAGGTAAGCAAGGAAGAGGATGATCTTGTCAATTGCATGGATATGATCAGGAGGATGCTCAGGCTATGAGAACTCAGGGACACTCCTGTCTCATGCATACTATCGCACAAGGGAGGGAGCAGATTCATGATATCAAAGGATGATATAATCGAGCAGGCAAAAAGGATCGGGTTTGACGATATCGGTTTTACCACTGCAGACCGCTTTGATAAACATGGCGAGATCCTGGCGTCCAGAAAATCAGATTATGAATGGATCTCCCTGATGGGTCTCAATCTGGAAGAAGGCATTGACCCGAAAAAGATACTCCCGACCGCGAAATCCATTATCGTACTGCTCGATGTCTATTTCCGGGAGGCATTCCCGCCGTCCATGGAAGGACATTTCGGCCGGTGCTACCTGGATGATGACCGGGTAACCAGGGACGGGTTGTCCAAAAAGGTCAAGGCATTCCGGTCATACCTCAGGGACAACGGCATTGATTCCAGGGTGCCGTTTCATCTGCCTCACCGGGTGGCTGCCGCCCGTGCAGGGGTCGGGACTTTCGGCAAGAATTGTCTGCTCTATGCAAACAGGGTGGCCCGGAAGAGCTCCTGGGTGATTCCGCTCGCCGTGGTCATTGATCATGAATTCTCACCGGATGAATCCACAATCGCCCTGGGTTGCCCTGACTGGTGCAGGAATGCCTGTATCGCGGCATGCCCCACAAAGGCACTCAAGGGTCCTTGTACGATAGATCCCAAAAGGTGTATTTCCTACCTGTCGTATTTTGGCCCTGACATTACCCCCATGGAGCTGCGAGAACCCATGGGCATGTATATCTACGGATGCGACCGCTGTCAGAATGTGTGTCCGAGGAATACCCCCTGGATGGCCCAGGAACTCGACATGAACCCCAAGGTGGCTCTCAAGGCGGGAGATTTCGATCTTTCGAAGCTGCTGCACATGGACAGGGAATATTTTGAAGGCAGGATCTGGCCGCACATGTTCTACTCGGGCTCCGAAGGAATCTGGCGCTGGCAGATGAATGTGGCGCGGGTCATGGGGAACAGCCTCGATGAAAAATACATACCAGATCTCATCAGGGCTGTTCGAGAAAATACCGACGAACGCGTCCAGGGCATGGCAGCCTGGGCACTCGGGCGTATTGGCGGAGCGGATGCCTCAGCAGCATTACAGGAGTTTGAAAAGCAAAGCCAGGGACTGCTCAAAGATGAGATTTTAACTGCCCTTCAAGAGTGCTCTGTCTGAGATGCCCTCTCCCTGATGGTGAGAAGATAGCCCGGATACAGCGGTACAAATTATATCGAATGCATACAATTATATGAGGAGGAATGAATGAAAACACTGACCCCCACTCGTGAACAGATAAAGGAACTTCTTAGCCATCCTGACGACAAGCCCCTGGTCATGATCAACCTGTTGAAATTCATATCCGGTAAAGACGGCAAAAAAGACGGACAGCGGTCCTATAACAAATATACCGCTGCAGTAGAGCCCATGCTGAAAAAGGTCGGCGGGCGCCTGCTGTGGATGGGCTCTGTCTCTCAGGTGTTTATAGGGCTGAGCGAAGATCATTGGGATATGGTTCTGCTGGTGGAATATCCATCACGGGAGGCCTTCATGCAGATGATCTCATCGAGAGAATATCTGGATGCCCACAAGTACCGTGAAGCCGGGTTGGAGAATTCGGTGCTGCTTGCAAGCACGACGCTCTTCAGCCAGGTGGGTCAATGAATGGAAAGCATATAACCGCCATTTCTCTATTACACATTCCACCCAAAAACATTCTCCTGCAACAGCTCTTAACTCAGCTGTGATGCAGGAGAAAATTTTTTACTATCCAAACGCAAGAAATATTTTATACAATTCAGGCATTCTATCCGAGGAGTAGAAAATGAACAGTATGTTATACATTGTCTATGGCATCGGGAACGACTCAGTGGGTCTGGTGGGGGAGATCACCGCTCCCATAGCTCAGGTGGGCGGCAATATCGTCGACATGCGCCAGGATGTTCTACACGGGCTTTTTACAATCTATCTGGTGGTGGATCTGAAGAAGGCATCGGTGAGTATAGATGAGTTCTCCCATCTGCTGGAGAGGATTTCCGGCGAGACGGGTCTGTCTCTGTCCATGGAAAAGTACACCCCGATTCCACGAAGTGCCGAGAGGAAGAATATGCTCGTCACCCTCGTGGGGCAGGACAAACCGGGGATCATTGCTGCTATTACCGAGAAACTCGCCAAATATAACATCAATATAGAGACTTCGGACGTGGTGGCACGGGAGAACATTTTTCTCATGGACCTGCTTACCGACGTAAGCAAGAGTGCGCTGCCCACGGATAATATCAAGACCGTTGTGAAAGAGATCATGCAGGCAGTGAATATAAACACCATGTTCCAGATCGAGGACGTGTTCAACAAGAAGAAAAAGATTGTCATGTTCGATATCTCCGGCAGTTTCATGGATGCCGGCACCATCGAGGAGATCATCTCTCAGGCAGGAATTTCAAAGGATGTACTCTGCCGCGGGCCTGAAGAGGACGACCTTGCTTACATGCATACAACCGCAGGGTATCTCGATGGCCTCCCGCTGCAGGTGATCGATGCCATTGTCGACTCCATCGAGATCAGCCAGGGGACCCAGGAGCTCCTGCAGACACTGAAGATAATGGGCTACAAGATCGGACTGATCTCCAACGGGTTCACCTTCTTCACCTCTCCCATCAGGCAGCGTCTCGACATCGACTATGCCTTCGGATACGATCTCCCGGTTGATGATGACGCAAAGACGATTGACGGCGATTTTCCTGTAGGGGTTCTTGCCGGGATCGATCGCTCAAAGATCATCTCTTCCGTCATGGAGATCGAGAATGTGAGCGAGGAGGATATCACCGTCATCTCCGACCAGGATATTGACTACCCACAGACACCGGGGATCAGGCTTGAATTCGACATGAAGGGCATGCTTGATTTCATGAATCAGCATATCCTCAGCCAAGAGGCCTTGACCGGGCTGCTTCGCAGCTTCGGTATGCCCAACGTTTAGAAAAGACTCCAGAAGGTACACACAAGGAAGATGCAGATAAAATCAGACATTGAGATCGCACAGGAAACCAGGCCCCGGCCGATTGAAGAGATAGCAGACTCAGTGGGCCTGGGCAGCGAAGACATTACCCCGTATGGGAAATACATAGCAAAGATCCCGCATACCATTATGGACCGCTATCAGGATGCCCCTGACGGGAAACTGATCCTGGTAACGGCCATGTCGCCGACCTCCATGGGTGAAGGAAAGACCACCACTACCATCGGTCTTGGACAGGCACTCCGCCGGATCGGCAAGCGTGCCATGATGGCTATACGAGAACCCTCGCTGGGTCCGTGCATGGGGCTCAAGGGCGGAGCGGCCGGAGGGGGCTACTCGCAGGTGCTGCCCATGGAGGATATCAATCTCCATTTCACCGGAGACCTGCATGCCATCTCCACTTCACACAACCTTCTGGCTGCAGTTGTGGACAACCATCTCCACCAGCGGCATACCCCGGAGATCAATCCCCGTCATGTTGTATGGAAGCGCGTCATCGATATGAACGACCGGAGCCTCAGAAGCATCATCCTCGGACTCGAAGACCGTGGCATCAACGGCGTCATGCGTGAAGACGGCTTCGAAATCACGGCGGCATCCGAGATCATGGCTATACTGTGCCTGTCCAACAACCTTTCCGAGCTGAAGGAGAGGATAGGCAAGGTCATTGTGGGGTATGATTTTCTCCGTAAACCCATATTCGCCGGTGATATCGGGGTGAACGGGGCCATGGCAGCGCTTTTAAAACATGCCGTCAATCCCAACCTCGTACAGTCGGTGGAGGGCGTGCCGGTACTTATACACGGCGGGCCGTTCGCAAACATTGCACATGGATGCAATACCATCATCGCCACAAAGATAGCGCGCAAGCTATCGGACTATACAATTACTGAAGCAGGCTTCGGGGCGGACCTGGGTGCCGAGAAGTTCTTTCACATCAAGTGCCGGGCGAGTGGTCAGAAACCCTCTGGCGCAGTGCTCGTAGTAACCAGACGGGCATATGCCCTCCATGGGATCGGGAATATCAGGAAACATGTGGATACCCTGAATCAGTTCAGGGTCCCGGTGATTATATCCATCAATACGTTTGCCGGAGATAGCGAAGCCGATCTTGCAGACCTGCAGAGGAACTGTCAGGACCTGGGCGTTGAAGCGGTGATCACAGATTTCAGAGAGAGCGGCGGTAACGGCGGGCTGGAGCTGGCGGAGAAGGTCGTGGACCTGTGCGAATCTCCGTGTGACTTCCGCATGCTCTATGATCTTGAAGAACCCATCATGACCAAGGTGGAGACGGTTGCGAATACCGTCTACGGTGCTGCCGGTGTGGAATTCTCTGCGCAGGCTGCAAAGGATATCAAGCAGATAGAGAATATGGGCTATGCAGGCCTGCCGATTTGCATAGCCAAGACGCCTGCATCGCTCACAGACAATCCGAAGATCCCCGGATTCCCTGCCGAGCCCTTTACCATTCATGTGGACTCGGCCCGGGTGTCTGCCGGTGCAGGGTTCGTGGTCATCTATACCGGCAAGATCCTGTCCATGCCGGGCCTGCCCATGAAACCCGCAGCCCTGGCCATCGATGTGGACGAT
>DAISYU010000057.1:0-14892 GCA_036825155.1 Thermodesulfobacteriota bacterium
GCCGACATAGACCGGGGGTCCGCCACCGTGAACTTCCGCCTCCGTGACTGGGGCATCTCCCGGCAGCGTTACTGGGGAGCACCAATCCCCATGGTGACCTGCGAGAGCTGCGGTACGGTCCCGGTAAAGATCGAAGATCTCCCGATCATCCTGCCCGAGGACATCGAGTTCTCCGGATCAGGCATATCTCCCATTGCTCAATCGGAATCCTTTGTAAATACGAGTTGTCCGGTCTGCGGGGGCAAGGCAAAGCGGGAGACAGATACCATGGACACCTTTGTGGAGTCCTCTTGGTACTTCATCCGCTACTGCAGCCCGAATCACCCTGACAAACCATTCGACAAGGGCGAGGTCGATTACTGGATGCCGGTGGATCAGTACATCGGCGGCATCGAACACGCCATCCTGCACCTGTTGTATGCACGTTTCTACACCATGGTACTGCGGGATCTCGGTTATATAGATTTCGATGAGCCCTTCGAAAAACTCCTAACCCAGGGCATGGTGATCAAAGACGGCGCCAAGATGTCCAAGTCAAAGGGCAATGTGGTGGATCCCGAAGACCTCATCAACAACTTCGGCGCTGATGCCACGAGACTGTTCTGTCTGTTCGCCGCACCACCGGAAAAGGATATGGATTGGAGCGACAAGGGAATCGAAGGTGCATTCAGATTCCTGGGAAGACTCTGGAGGCTGGTGATCGATTCGAAGGAACAGCTGCTCGCAGCTGCTCCCTGCACCGATGCACCGCCCCAGCAGATGCAACCGCTCAAAAGGAAACTCCATCAGACCATCAAGAAGGTTACTGAAGACATTGACAAACGGTTCAGATTCAACACCGCGATTGCAGCCATGATGGAGCTGGTAAATGATCTCTACAAGATCAAGGATTCGGCTTCCACCACAGAGGATTTCTCAGTGATAAAAGAGGCGGTGGAAACCCTGATCATCATGCTCTCGGCTTTCGTTCCCCACATATGTGAAGAACTCTGGAAGATGCTGGGACACGAGGAGATGCTCTTCAACATCTCCTGGCCGCAGTTTGATCCTGCATGGTGTGAACAATCAGAGGCAACCGTTGCAGTCCAGGTTAATGGGAAACTGAGGGCGACCATTATTGTCCCCAAGGACGAAGAGCAGGCCGAAGTGGAGAACATGGCAATGGCCGAATCGAATGTGAAGCGGTTCTTGGAGGGGACATCGATAAAGAGAATTATCTATGTGCCGAACAAAATTATTAATATTATTGCTGTCCCTCATTAGCCTCCTGGGCTGCAGCTACTCTTTTGTCCTCGACAAGGGCGCAGCGACCATAAAGGTCGCCTTGGAACACAGCAACAACTCGACGGCGCTGAGGGAGGCGGGGATGACTCTCGACGCCAGCCTCGAGCGAGCCTTGTCATCAATGGGCATGCTGGAATCGACGGGTGATCACCATGTACTCCAATGTACGCTTGTCTCTGCGTCGAGTCAGACCATAACATCCTCCTCGCTGTCCTCCACTGACCGCTACCGGCTCATAATATCCGTTTCAGCCACCCTGATGGATACCCAGGGGAAAAAGGTGTGGAATGCGACATTTTCCGACGAAGGGACATACTCTGAGGGAGGCCAGCCCGAAGATGCACTTGACGAGGCCTGCTCGGAGGTATCCCTTCAGATCGCCCGGGCCATCGCGTCCCTTAGCCTATGAGCATCCACCACACACATCATCCATTAAAGAGCGTATACCTGTTCGTAGGTCAGGAGACCTTCCTCATTGAAGAACAGCTTTCATCCATACGGGGCTCTCTGGGCGAAAACGCTTCCATGAACTATGCCGCCTTCAATGCTGATGAGGGATTACATGCCGAGGAGATTGTGGCGCTGTGCAACACGATGCCGTTCCTCTCGGAGAGAAGACTGATCGTGGTGAGGAACGTACACAAACTCAGTGCAAAAAACATAGAGCCGATTCTTGGCTATGCTGAGAATCCCTCGGACTTCACCACCCTCATCATGACCATAGAAGGACAGAAAGAAGATAAGACAATCTCCAAGCACCTGACAAAAACCGTACATGTTCTGCGGTTTGATCCCCTCAAAGGGGCCGGTCTCATCGACTGGATTCAACAGAGGGCAAAACTCTACAGCAAGAAAATGGACAAGGACGCCGCGTTTCTCCTTGCAGACATCACAGGGTCAAACACATGGTTTATCGCCACCGAGATTGAAAAGCTCTCTTTATATGCGGGAGAGCGGGAAACGATAACCTTACAGGACGTGGAATACCTCGTCATGCGTTCACACGAACCATCGATATTCTCATTCATGGATTCTCTCTTCGACAGGAAAAAGGATGCCATCTTCAGACTGCACGAGCTTGAGACCTCGGGGGTTCAGGAACTGGAGATCATATCTCGGATCGAGAATGCCGCTGTTCAACATTATCAGATACTGTTCGCAAGACAGGGGAAAAAGACAGGGGTACATCCCTTTGTGGAAAAAAAGATCTCTTCTCGCAAATCACTGTGGAGGGCATCCCAGCTCATGGGGCTGCTGAGAGAAATACGTGCCCTGGAACAGAGCCTGAAATCAGGCCGATCATTCCAGATCTGGGTTGCCCTGTGTGAAGCGATTACACAATATACTATTCAAGATAGGAATCGGCAGGCTGGCCGCCTTTAAAGAACACCTGTACTACGAAGACAGAGCATTCACCCTCTTCGTCAGACGTGATATCCTTCTTGATGCAGTTTTTCTATGCAGAATTCCCTTATTTACCGCGCTGTCCAAACCGGCAACGGCCTGCTTGTAATACTGCTGTGCTCCATCGATATCTTTTTCATCAACAGATGAGAATATCTTTTTAACAGAGGTATTGATGGTAGACCGATAGCTCTTGTTTCTGATTCTTCTCTTCTTGTCCTGTCTCTGTCTCTTCAGGGCCGAGGGATGATTGGCCATATATGTATGTTCCTCCTTTTATCGCTTTTCCGAGGTGATTGTTATTAGCTACGCTCACCACATATGTCAAGTCCTTTGTAAGCACCAGCTGATTTATTGATGCATATGGCACGCAACCCAGTGCCGCGGCTTTTTTTCCACAAGAGAGGGCTTTTCCTTCAGGCACCTGTCTTCTTTGTGCGGACATCCGCTGCTGAAAGAGCACCCGTGCGGGGAAGGGGTATCTCCGCTGTTTTCCCACCCGGAGCGGACAGAACCCTTTTCCTTGCCCGGTACAGGCTCGGGAACCGCATCCATCAAACAGCGGGTATACGGGTGCAACGGGCTGTCAAACAAAGCGGCTGAATCTGCAAGTTCCACGATCTGCCCCCGGTACATTACGGCGATGCGGTGCGAAATGTAGCCGACCACCGAGAGATCATGAGAGATAAATATATAGGATAGAGAGAGCTCCGACTGGAGCTTTACCAGGAGATTTATCACCTGCGCCTGTATCGAGACATCCAGGGCGGATACCGGCTCATCGCAGAGCAGAAGTCTGGGATTAACGGCCAGTGCCCGGGCTATGCAGATCCGCTGGCGCTGACCCCCGGAGAATTCATGGGGGTACCTGCCGAGCATATCAGGACTGAGCCCCACCAGATTCATAAGCTCAACAGCCCGTTCGTATCTCTGGGATTTTGAGCCGACCTTATGGATGATCATGGGCTCGGTAACAATCGAGGATATCCTTTTCCTCGGGTTCAGAGAACCGAAAGGATCCTGAAATATTACCTGGATGCCCCTGCGTATGTGGGTGAGAGACTGCCCTCGTGCCTCGTGGATATCCACACCGTCAAAGATAACCCTGCCCGCATCCGGTTTTTCCAACGCAAGGATAATCTTGGCCAGCGTTGTTTTCCCACAGCCGGATTCTCCCACGAGGCCCAGGGTCTCGTCCGGGAAGACGTCGAGGTCAACAGAGTCAACGGCATTCACATATCCGGTTGTCTTCCTGAAAATACCTGATCTAATCGTAAAGGTCTTTTTCAGACCTCTGACCTCCAGGAGCTTTTCCATCAGTTCACATACCTCCAACACCGCACGGTATGATCTACCTTCGGGCGGAATACGGGAGGGTACTCACTGCGGCAGATATCCATGACCTCGGGACACCTGGTATTGAATGTGCACCCTTTGGGCATGTCCTTCAAGGTAGGCACATTACCGGCTATCGCCTGAAGGAACTCCCCCCTCTGCCGCGCCCCGACTTTAGGAATTGCCCTCATGAGCCCTTTTGTATAGGGATGGAGAGGTGCGGAAAAGATCTCCTCCACAGACGCATACTCCACGATATTGCCCGTGTACATGACGGCCACCTCCTGGCATGACTGTGCCACTACGCCCAGATCGTGGGTCACCATGAGGATGGAGGTGTCTATCTCATCCTTGAGATCTTTCATGAGACACAGGATCTGCGCCTGGGTGGTCACATCCAGTGCAGTGGTGGGCTCATCGGCTATCATGAGAGACGGCCTGCACGCGAGAGCCATGGCAATCATGACACGCTGACACATACCGCCGCTTAACTGGTGGGGATAATCGTTGATCCTCTTGTCCGGCGAGGGAATCCCGACCATTTTCAGCATGTCTACGGCAATGCCTTTTGCCTGTTCCTTGGTTGATGCCCTATGACGCTGGTGAAGCAATACCACCTCGGCAATCTGATCACCTATGGTGAACACGGGATTTAAGGAGGTCATGGGCTCCTGAAATATCATTGATATCTTATTACCACGGATATCCCGGATCGCCTGTGCGTCGAGTTTTAACAGGTCCGTCCCTTCAAAGATGATGCGACCCTTGACAATCCTGCCCGGGGGATCCGGGATCAGCTGCAGGATAGACAATGCAAGGACGGTCTTGCCACAGCCTGATTCACCCACCAACCCCAGCGTTCGTCCCTTCTTGAGCCGCAGGTCCACACCATCAATGGCCCGTACCACGCCATCCGGGGTAAAGAAATGGGTGTGTAAATCTTGAATTACCAGGAGATCGCCGTTGCCCTCTGGGATGGCGACGGAATCTTTTTGATTCTGCATAACCACTGATTCCTCTTTATCCTCTCGGATGATACTTGTCCTTCCCCCCGCAATGCTATTGCTTGAGCCGATCAGTAAGAATGGTATATCGCTGGCCCTTTGTCAGGTTGGCAGTTGCAATAGCAACCGCTTTTGTATTTCCCACCACGGCCACCAATGATTTTCCTCTCGTTATTGCAGTATATAACAGATTTCTCTGGAGCATGATATAGTGTTGCGTATGCAGTACGATGACCACGGCGGGATACTCGTTGCCCTGTGACTTATGGATTGAACAGGCATATGCGAGCATAAGCTCATCGAGGTCCTCACGTTCATACCGGATGAGAGTACCATCGAAGTCAACATCGAGGACTTTGCCCGCAGAATCAATGCGCTCGATTCTTCCCATGTCTCCATTGAACACGCCGAGATCGTAATTATTGCGGATCTGCATCACCCTGTCCCCTTCACACAGATTGACAGCGCCTCTAACAAGCCCTTTTCTGGAGGAATTGAGGAGCAGCTGCAGCTCATAATTGAGATTCGCAACACCCAGGATTCCCCGATGCATGGGGGAGAGAACCTGGATCTCGGTGAACGGATCGAATCCGAACCGGTCGGGAATCCTCTGAGATACCAGTTCCTTGACGACCTCAAGGGCATCTTGAGCACTGTCCCGGGCGATGAAGAAATAGTCCTGGTCTGCCTGTGTACCCTTGAGGTACGGCATGAGTCCATTATTCACCCGGTGTGCATTTACCACGATCAGGCTTTTCTTTGCCTGTCGAAATATCTTCTCAAGGCGTATGCTCTTGACCTTTCCAGACCTGATTATGTCGAGAAGCACATTCCCCGGCCCCACGGAGGGGAGTTGATCGGCATCCCCCACCAGAATGAGCCGCGCATGAAGGGGCAGACGGCTCAACACATAATGAATGAGCACAATATCCATCATGGACGTCTCGTCTATGATGAGCACGTCCGTTTTGAGCTCATACTCTAGGCCATGCTCTTCCGACAGGGTGGAGGGGGTGAGTTCGAACAGACGGTGTATGGTTTTTGCTTTGTATCCGGTCGCTTCGCTCATCCGTTTTGCAGCCCTGCCGGTTGGGGCACACAGATGTACCTTTGCTCCTTTTGTCTTGAATATCTTGATTATTCCCTTGATCAGCGTCGTCTTGCCAGTACCCGGTCCGCCGGTTATAACCAGTACCTTATTGGCTATTGCGCTGGCAATGGCATCTTTCTGCTCCGGGGCCAGCATGATATGATACCCGGACTCGAACCATGACACTGCTTTTTCAGTGTCTATGGAGAAATCTCGTGCATCCTCCTCCAGCAGACGCTTCAAAGAAGACGCGACCCCGGTTTCGGCATCATGGAGGCTTCTGAGATAAACGAGCCGGTCCGGACCGTGTTCCTCAATCACAACATGCCCTTCAATGCTCAACATTTCAAGGGCGTCCTGTATGATCGTCCTGGGTATCGACAGGATATCTTCCGTCTCCTTAACAAGGGCCCGGTACGGATAACATACATGTCCTTTCTCCGAGAGATTCCCTAAGACATAGTAGATACCGGCCTGAGCACGCTGGGGGGACTTAGGATCGACACCGAGCTGACAAGCGATCCTGTCTGCTGTCTTGAAACCGATACCAAAGATATCGAAGCAGAGGCGATACGGATTCTCCTGCAGGATAGCAAGGGCCTTCTTTCCATACACTTTGAGGATCTTGAGTGCATAACCGGCGGAAATGCCGTGTGACTGCAGAAAGATCATGATATCCCTGATCTCCCTGTGCCTGCTCCATGCCGTGGCTATCCTGCGCGCCCTCACCTTCCCGATGCCGGGCACTTCCCGCAGACGGTCCGGACTGTTTTCAATGATATCAAGGACATCGAGACCGAATGCGCTCACAAGACGCCGTGACATCTCGTTCCCGATCCCGTCAATCAATCCCGATGCGAGGTATAATTCAATCCCGGCAAGCGTTTTGGGAGAAAGGCTCACGTATGAGTCCATGGAGAACTGTCTCCCGTATTCCGGGTTGTCAGTCCATTTCCCCCGAATCCGGAGCCTCTCACCCGGTTGCACACCGACAAAGGTCCCGATTGCTGTAATGATATTATCTGGTTGTTGCACAAGAAGTTTCAGGACGCTCCAGCCGGAATGATCATCCCTGTAGACAATCCTTTCAAGCGTACCTTCCAATTCCTGATCAATAGTGTCTGTGTTCACTCTATCCCTTCAATCAGTCTTCACGTGCAGTACACTTCATGCGACGACCCTTCCACATGTCCCTCACATTCTCATGTTCATCCAAACCGGACAGGTGCGTCAACTCTTGTACTACACCGCTGGCATGGGCTTTGTTCTCTTATCTCGTACATCTTTCATACCGTGAGGACAAGCCGCCGGGCGGATCAGAATATTTGGATCTGCTTTTTGTGTGCAAGACCTCGATCAACCTAATACACTATCTTTTTTCCACCGGAGGCAAGCAGGAAGTGAACCTGATTAATACCCTCTTTGAGGCGGATTGCATTGGTCACTTCTGCATAAAATCGTTCATCCACCGGTATTGTGGCAGAGATGTACCGGTTGTCCTCATTCAAACGAAACCGCAGGGAGGTTACATGACCGGGAACGATTGCATACCCGCATCCACTGAGACCGCAGCAGGAGGTATCGGTTGCAGCGTATCCCACGAGATACAGTATATCGCCGGCAGGGTGGGCCAGAAGATCCTCTCTGGTAAACATGTAATGCCCGCCGATAGCATTGACTTCTTCATTGAGAGCCGGATGGACAAATTCCATACAATACCCCTTTTCAACAGCTTCTCCACACATAATAAATGCGCAGCTTATATAATTTGTCAAGTAGATAGGGAAACCCTCCCGGGGGCTTACCAGGCAGTTTTTTATATTGGATAATAGCGTTAAAGTTTGTATATCAGAGCACCGATGAACCATATATTAAAGATAAGATGGGGAGTAGAAGGGGGATATAACCTACGATGAAAGGTGTCCTACAATGAGCCTGCTCGACAATCTCTTTGGCAAGAAAAAGGCGTCTAAAGAGATCCGAACGTGTGAAGGCGCTCTGGAAAAGAGGCCTGATGACCCGGTTCTCCTGAAAAAACTGGGTGATCTCTACCTGAAAGCGAATAAACATGAAAACGCAGCTGATATCTATGTTCGACTAGGAGACACCTACAATGACAAGGGCTTTTATCCAAAAGCCATTGCTCTGTACAAGCAGGCCATTAAGATCAATCCCGGATGGGAAAAGCCCCACGAGAAACTGGCAGAGCTCTATCAGGTCCAGGGATTTTCCAGAGAGGCGGCAACACAGTATGTGAATCTCTCCGATATACTGGAAAAGAGAGGTGAGAGCGAAGACGCCACCATGTTCATGCAAAAGGCGGCTGAGCTTGACGCCTCCCATAAGACCGTGAATAAAAAGGCACAGTCTTTTGATGTGCGGGAAACGGGCATGATGGATCCTCTTCCCAAAACATCATCCCAACCAGCGGTGAAAGAGACTGATTTCTATGACCTGACTGACGAACTCGACAAGGAAATCGAAGACCTCCATATCGATGCATCTGCTGAGAACCTTGTGGACGATACAGGCGTTGACTCAATATTCAAGGCGATTGAAGAGACCGCATCCGAAGAAGGTAAGGACGACCCTCTGTTCTTGTATAACATGGGGCTCGCGTATCGAGAGACCGGACTTTTAGATGAAGCCATCGAATCGTTTAAAAAGGTGATCTCCTCAGGGGAGAAGCTCTTTGATGCCCATATCATGCTCGGAATAACCTACCGGGAGAAAGGGCAGTTTGAAGAGTCGCTCAAATCTCTCAGGCAAGGTGCTTCCCTGGAAGAGGCATCCAACAATATGAAGGTGGGGATACTCTATGAGATAGCCCAGACCTACAAGGCCGTTGGAGATAATCAGAGTGCCCTGTCGATATTCAGAGATATTCAGAAAGAACAAAAAGATTTCAAAGATGTAGAGATAGAGATCGTAAGACTGGCAGGTGGAGGATAATATGGCAGTTATCAATTATTCAAAGAAAGAAATATCAGCAAAGATCGTATATTATGGGCCGTCAGTGTGTGGAAAGACCACAAATATCCAGTCCATATATGCCAGTATAAAACCAGACCAGAAGGGTAAACTCGTTTCCCTTGCCACAGAGGCAGACCGTACGCTGTTTTTCGATTTTCTTCCCATAGAGATCGCTAATATCCGCGGGTTCAAGACCAGGCTGCACTTTTATACGGTTCCAGGGCAGGTTTATTATAATTCAACCCGTCGGGCGGTCCTTACCGGTGTTGACGGGCTTGTATTCGTGGCAGACTCTCAACGGGATAAAATGGAAGAAAATATCGAGAGCCTTGCTAACCTGGAGGAAAACCTCAACTACTATGGCAAGAGTTCAAAAACACTGCCCCTGGTGATGCAGTACAATAAACGTGACCTCCCCGATGCAACCCCGGTCGCGGAAATGAACCAGATTCTCAATCCCGATGGGTATCCGTATTTCGAATCGGTCGCAACCACCGGCGAAGGCGTGCTGCAAACACTCACGCAGATAACCAAGATGGTGCTCAAACATATTGAAATGGGCACGAGCGGGAAACAACAACGTCCCGCCGAGTCCACCCAGGCAAAAATTCCCCTGGAGCAGACTTCATACCAGATTGAACAGACTGTACCCGAGTATGCTGAACCGCCTGTACCTCAATCCACCATGCCGGAAGTATCCTTACCGGATCGGGAAGATTCTCCCCCCGCAGGTGGTGAGGTACCCTTTGGTGGGCGCATTCAGATCGTAGGCACGGAAAATGCAAAAATCATATCGGCAAATGCGATAAGCATACCGATTCGCATAAAGATTGAAGGGGATGAACGGACTTACATGATGGATCTGGCTATAAAGATGGATAGTCTTGTTCCACAGGGATAAGGAGCATTTGTGAGGCTTTTATGATACCCGGTATCTCATCCATATCATTCCTGAAAGAACTTGCCGCATTCTGGCCATTCGTATCGACTCTGCTCGGCAATGGTTACTTTTTTGTCATCACTGCTACGATACTGACATTGTTCCTCATGGGAATCGGCCTCATGGTCAAGTATTCTCCGAACCTTCTCCATGACATCAAGAACAGTACAAACAACGACCTTCCCGTCTTGGGACTCAAGCTCTGGATGGCACTCATCCTCCTGATTCCGATCTTCTTCGATGCAGGCCCGCTGTGGTTTGTTCTGTGGTGGTTCATAGTACTCTGGGGTTATGTGAACAAGGCGGAAAAACGCATTGCCTTTGTCTTTATCTCCATCATCTTTATGTCAAGCTGGATTTCCCATATAGGCGCAGGTTTTATCACCTATGCACATACACAGGTAAACAGAGAAATCTTCAACATAGACCATCATCTCAGTACCACGAAAGACACCCTTGCCATTGCATCCTGGACGCAGAAACATCCGGACGATGCCGAGCCGTTAAATACAAAAGCCCTGCTTGAGATGAAAAAGGGCAATCATGCAGAAGCGGTAAACCTTCTCAGCCGCAGCCTCGATATCGAGCCGAACAATTACAGGTTTTACAATCACCTGGGTATAGCCCTGGTGGGGGTCGAGAGAACTACAGAGGCATCAAAGGCCTTTGACAATGCCATCGCCCTCGACCCGGACAACATTGTTTATTACTATAACGTAAGCAGGCTCTACCAGACCACCTATAATCTCTATGATGCCGAACGGGCCATTCAAAAGGCCAGCAGTATCGATCCGAAAAAAGTGAGGCATTTCTTGGATTATGAGGAAAAGAATCAGGACAACAGGTTCATTATGGAACCGGTGCCGGTCTCCAGGCTTCTGAGCAGGCAAATGAAACAATCCGGTCAGCTCAAAGACGTTGCGGACAGCCTGTGGTATATGGCATTCGGCATCTTCACCAGGAGTAGCGCGATATACATCAGCCTTGCAGCACTGCTGATCCTCTTTCTCTTAAGCCACCTTCCCGAGGAAAAATTCACGAAACGCTGCAACCGGTGCGGGAAGCTCTACTACTCGGGCACCTTGTCAAAATCCGGTTATCCCATGTGCCTCCAATGCCACTGGATCGAAACAAAGGCGAAGAAGCAGATGAATTCCATCCTGCATACCAAGGCTGAAGAGATCAAGCAGTACAGGATCAACAACACCCTCAACACGTCAAAACTGGAACTTATTCTTCCCGGACTAGGATCGCTTGCAGGCAACAGGACCACAAGAGGTATCCTGAGAATGTTTGCCTTCAGTGCTGCATTGATCCTTTTTCTCACCGGAGGCCGGTTTATCTATTCCATAATCCCGACAGGGAACGATCTTACCGGTTTAATGAGATTATTCGGGGTCATGATAGCAGCCCTTGTATACTGGAGAGCCTACAAGTCCCCTCCAGTGAAGTACGGAGTATGATATGGCTCTGTTAGGAACATTAAAAGGCTTTGGAGTAACAGAGATCTTCCAGCTCATTTCCCAGCAGATGAAGACCGGAACCTTGGTTCTCACCTCGCCGAAAGCAAACGTGTCAATCGCCTTTGAAGATGGCGTGATCGTGGGGATACAATCGGATCAATGGACAATGGATCCCCGGGCAGAAGTCCTTATGAAAGGCGGTTTCATTCACGAAAAACAGTTAAAAATGGCCTTTGACAATGAAAAGAAGTCAAACACCTGGGATGACATTCTCATATCCCAGGGAAAGTTGAAAAAAAACTTCCTGGATAAGGCCACAAATGTGGTTATAAAAGATATTCTTCTTGAGATCTTTCAATGGAAAGAGGGGGGATACCGGTTCGAAGACTGGGATGTAAACACCGAGAACATGCTCTCCTGCCATATACAGAGCGAAGGGGTTATTCTCAATACGCTGCGCGTTATCGATGAATGGCCGCTTATCAAACAGAAGATCCCCCCGGTGGATTACTGCCCTGTGACAATAATGCCCCTGACCCAGGAAATTGTACGCAAGAACGATCTTTCAGAAGTCGACATGCAGGTGTTCGATCTCATCGATGAGCTCAAGACCATCGAGAATATCGTGAGGGAATCCCTTGAACCGCCTGTTGAGGCATTGAGCTCGATTGTGAAGCTGATCAGTGCCGGCCTTGTGGAGGTATTCCCGCAGGGCACGAAAGAAAATCGTGATTCATCCATTGCCCGCAAGGTTTTCTTCGGACACATCAAACGGGCTTCGGTATTCGTCCTTTTAGTGTTGAGCGTACTCGGGCTCATCCTGGTGGGGAACCCAAGAATTACCAAAGGCACTTTTATCCCGCAGGAAATCAAAACCTATATTCAAGAGCAGAAGGACATTGCAGACCAGTTCGCTAAACAGGAGATATGGCTTTCAAGGCTAGATACAGATAGTAATGCCCGCCGCCGCGCATCTTCACCGGAGTAAAGGCAACATCCACGAAGCGGGACAGTTCTTTGGTATCCAGATCAATATTGCATCTCATAGTGTGAAACACCCTGTCTGAATGTCTCAGGAAGAGCTTGAACTGGCCCTTGGAGTACCTCTTCTTCCCTACTACTTCCATAGAGGGGATCATGAACACGGGTTCGGGATTTCCTTCCCCGAATGGGCCTAACATCTCCAGTTCATCCAGCAGCATCGGGGTGATATCAAACGGGGATATCTTCAGATCCACCTCATAACTCTCTGCCTGCTCTGAGGGGATATCCACCATCTCCCCGAGAGCACCGGCGAACGCCAGGATCTTATCCTCGTCTATGTTCAGACCGACAGCCATCTTGTGTCCCCCGAAGCCATTGAGGAACTGTGCGACGCTTGAGAGAGCTGCATGCAGATCCACCCCGGGAATAGACCTCCCCGAGCCCATACCCACACCATCCTGAATGGAAATGACAATGGCGGGACGGGAAAAAATTGAGGCCAATCGCGAGGCGACAATCCCGATAACACCGGGATGCCAGCCTGTTCCCGCCACCACGATCACATTCCCGAGATAAGAACCGCTTTCCAGCATGAGCAAAGCTTCTCTCAACACCTTCTGTTCCTGAATCTGCCGGTGCCTGTTGAGTTCGTTGAGCTCTTGCGCCAGGCACACAGCCCTCTTCTCATCCTGGGTAGTCAACAGATCAAATGCCTTTCGTGCATCAGAGATTCTCCCGGCGGCATTGATCCTCGGACCCAGGATAAAACCGATATCGCGAGAGAAAAGCTCCCGATTGATTCCCGAAACCTTTGCCAGCGCAGAGATCCCCACCCTGCCGGTAGAATTAAGAACGTTCAGTCCCTCCTTGACCAGAATCCTGTTGATGCCCGAGAGGGAAACAACGTCCGCAACTGTTGCCATGGCCACAAGATCAAGCTCTTCTCTGAGATTGGGAAGATCTCTCATTCCCTGTTCCCTTAGGAGGGATCTCAGAGCTACAATGAGGTGGAAGACGACTCCCGCCCCGCACAGATCTTCGCCGCAGAAGGGACATCCCACCTGCTTCGGATTGATCACGGAGAGAGCATCAGGGGTATCATCTCCCATCTCATGATGATCGGTAATGATAACATCCATCCCCAGGCTCTTCGCATGGTTTACCTCTTCATAAGCGGTGACACCGCAGTCTGCGGTGATCAACAAGCGTACCCCCTGCATGTGCAGTTCATCTATGCCCCGCATGTTGAGACCATACCCGTCGGTTGTCCTGTCAGGTATAAACACGGCAGGCGGTTCACCGCCGACACTCACAAGGAATCTGTACAGCAGAGCGGCAGAGCATACACCGTCTACATCATAATCGGTGAATACGCCGATTGCCTCCTTGTATTCTATGGCTTCGGCGATCCTTTTGCAGGCCTCCTCCATACCTTTCATCTTCCGTGGATCTTTCAGCTGGCCCAGATTGGGCGAGAGGAACTTCATGATGTCATCGTGACTTTCCATTCCCCGCAGACGCATGAGCGCCCTGAATATGGGGGTAAATTTCAGTTCAGGCAGGATATTCCGGTCAATATGCCCTTTAATTACCCATTCAGGAGAAATACACACCATGGATATTTACTTAACCCTGGGGTGAAAATTAGTCAAGGAACACGACAGAATAGTCCCGGAGCTATTTGATATAGCGTTCAATGGCCTCTTTCGTCTGCTTCATATCAGGAGGTTTAACCTCCATGGTTATGGTTGAGCCATATCCCTTTTCCCTCAGGGAGGTGAAGATCGCCGGATAATCGATGATCCCTTCGCCCAGGGCAAGATGGAGATCATCCTTGACACTTTTCCCCCCGAAGTTGTCGTGGACATGCACATGTTCAATTTTTTCAAACACATGCTCGATAAACTTGAAGGAGGTGTTCTCGCTCGCCAGGAGCTGGGCATGACCGATATCCAGTGTCATCCTCAAATCCTCGATCGCGTCAAAGGCCCTCATAAAGCTGTCGTATCGCTCGGTCAAGTTCTCGATACACAAGACAATATCCCTTTGGCCGGCATAGGCCACCATATCCTTTAACAGCTCGATCTTGTCAGAGACCACCCCTGGCGCGGCCCATCTGGAATCGATCCAGAAATGTATGGTGCCCTTGTGTATATCAAGCGCATGGGTAAGATCCAAGAGCTGTTTCATCTTCGGAACGAACTGCTCCTTGAGGGTCTTTACATCAAATGGATTGCCCTCATTGGGATAATGCGCGATATAGGACATTTCATAGACGGTCTTTAATCTCGCCATTTCCTTGAGCTGAGCTTCCACCTGAGATGGCTCCAGGAGAGAGATCTCAGCAAACGGATATCCCAGCGCACCCACCTGGTGGATCTGGTCTAAGGTGTGGGCCCTGCCGCCGATCAGAAT
>DAISYU010000057.1:14992-19218 GCA_036825155.1 Thermodesulfobacteriota bacterium
TCCTCTTTTACCAGGCAATTGTATCAGAAGATGCCCTGATGAGCGAACTTATTTCTTTTTAATACCTTGTATGGCAAGGGACCGGTTAATAAGCGCCTTGTTATATGCTGAAAAGATATCGCGCCTGGAAAGAATCCCGATGATCTTTCTTGGATTGTTCTCATCCACAACCGGAATCTGCTCGATATTCTTCAAGCCGATTTTCCGAAGGGCGCCATCTAAGTTTTCTTTCTTCGTGATGGTAATGACCTCAGGAGGTGAGAGTTCTTTCGCAACAACCAGGTCCCCGAGTCCCTCCTCAAACACCACCTCTTTGAAGTCCTGAAAGGTCACGATACCACTGAGCAGACCTTCATCGTCCACCAGGGGAAAACTTGAGTGTTTGCTAGCAAGGGTAAACTTCACCAGATTCTTCAGCGACATGTTCGAAGGGATCGTTACCACCTCGCCCGTCATGGCCTCTTCTACCGAGAGAGACTTCAAGATATTGACCTCTTTTCCGGCCCGGATATCCACACCCCTCCTGGCAAGCTTAAGGGTGTAGATGGAGTCCCGTTTGAGCTGGGTCGCAACGACCGTGGAAATGATACAGGAGAGCATCAGCGGAAGGATGATCTTGTAATCGCCGGTCATCTCGAAGAGCATCAAGATGGCCGTGATGGGACCATGGGTGGTGGCACTCACGATGGCACCCATTCCCACAAGACTGTAGGCCCCTGTGGACGACGTTACTGCGGGAAACAGCACGTGCATAAAATATCCGAATGCCCCTCCTGCCATGGATCCGATGAACAGCGAAGGGGCAAAAATTCCGCCGGAACCCCCGGAACCGATAGTGATGGAGGTGGATAAAATCTTTATGAATACGAGGGCAAGGAGAATGCCCCAGGAGAGCTGACCCAGCAGGGCCAGCGTGATGCTGTCGTACCCGACACCGAAGACATGGGGGAAGTGGATCCCGATAAGACCGATCAATACTCCACCGATGGATGCCTTGACATACTCAGGTATCTTAACGGCATCGAAAAAGTCTTCGGCCTTATAGAGAAAGGTGGTGAAGAAAACGCCGACAAACCCTGCAACGACACCGAAAATCGCATAGATGGGGATCTCCCATATACTGGTCATGGTATATTGGGGAACAATGAATGCGGGAAAGGCGCCGAGATGCGCCCGGGAGATCACTGTTGCAATGACAGATGAAACCACAATAGGGGTAAATGCAGCTATGCCGAAATCTCCCAGGATAATCTCCAGGGCAAACATTGCACCGGCTATAGGGGCATTGAATGTCGCAGCAATACCGGCAGCAGCACCGCAGGCAACCAGTGTTCTCATCCTGTCCACCGATACCTTCAGGACTTGACCGAGAGTTGAACCTATTGCCGACCCGATCTGAACGATGGGACCTTCCCTGCCCACCGAGCCTCCTGAAGCTATGCTGATTGCCGAAGCAAGGGACTTGACAACGACAACCCTTTTCCTGATCACGCCGCCTTTGAGGGCCACCGCCTCCATTACCTCCGGGACCCCGTGCCCTTTGGCTTCCCGGGCAAAGAAATACACAAGAGGACCGACGATGGCCCCTCCTATAATCGGCGGGATCATTTTTGCGTACCAGGGCAGGTGCAACAGGACCTCGAGCATACCGTCGCCATGGTGGGAAAAGAACAGCCGCTGGAAAAATCCTATCAGCCACCTGAATCCCACAGCGCCGTATCCGCCGAGAATTCCGATAATGATTGCCAGAAAAATCATCGTGGCATGTTCGTTTTTGGTAAATTTACTGATCATCCCCATCTTCGCATGTGTGTTCACAGACAAGTCCTTCTCGCAACCAATTAATAATATTGACTATTATCGCTGGCGTTCGTTAATTGCTCATCATTACCAGAATTTAGGAGAAAACAAAATGAGAAATTATGTGTCTTTTCGGCAACTCCTTTTGCCTTTTTTTTCTTTACCGCACATCAGGGTGTGATGAATCTCCCTTGTGATTTCCGATGCGATAGACATAGATCGGGTCATTGAAGATGCTTCTGCTCACCTGTACTATCTTTTCCTCCCTCCAGCCCGGGATGGTGAAGTTTGCACTGATTACATATGCCCCCTGCTCAAGTTCACAATCGAGCTTTTCGCCGAGTCTGGCCATAATATCAGGAAAGAGATAGCAGAAAACACAGTGGGCACCGCGCAAGTCCTGCTCCCAGAAACTCGTGAACTTTACCCTTGAGTTCAGGCCGTATAAGCGTATCTTGAGCCAGGTGATGAAAAAGGCGATGGGATTGATTTCATAGCCGAGGACTGCTCTCTTATATGATTTCTCGACTGCCGATATAAACCGCCCGTCGCCTGTTCCCAGTTCACGGATATCCTGAAACCGGCTGAAATCTATGGACCGGACAATTTCCTGAATCATGACCTTGGGCGTCGGAACAAAAAGGGCGCCACCAGTCTTGTGGTGAACAGCGAAGATCACGAGAGAAAAAACAAACAACACGGCAAAAATAATAAGAGAGGCAAAGATGATACTTTTCAGGAGGATCTCCATCGCACACTCCTTAGAGATGAGACCTAATCTTCAGGTATCGCTATCGGACCTGTCATCCTTTCCGATCATTGTTCTTTTTGAATGATCTGGCGGAATTGCTTTGCGAGTTCTCCGTCTGAACGCCATACCCAGCAGGTATCAATAAGATATCCGGCATCCATTCCCTTTGAGGCCTCCCTGACATTCAACGGTTCCCGAACCCTGTTTGTCCAGAATCCCTGCACAGCGGCCGGGGCCATTGCAATGAGAAGGGCATTGAGGTGAGTACATCCTCTCGCACCTCCGAGAGTGCTCTTCACCCATGAGGTAAAGCCCGGAGCAATCCTCTTTCCTTTCAGCGGCTGCAAAGAGTTCTTCATCTCAATACAGTCCTGTCTCGGGATATGGTTCATCTCCACATCCACATCGTCGATCCTGAGCAGATCCCCCTTTATCAGCAGGGAAATGGTCAGTTCGTGAACCACACCAGGTTCCATTCTATCCCCGGTGGTAATGGAATATGTCTCGGCAAGCCGGTTATCTTTCAGAATTCCCTGGACCAGGATAGTGTCGTCTCCGAGAGAATAGGTTTTGGTGGTAATGGACCTGATATGAACCGGATCTCCTTTTCCCTTGAGGATCTCTTTCATCGGATATGGCTCCTTTTCTCTCTTTTCTCCTACACTATGCCTGTGATGAATCCTGGTCAAGAAATCCGTTACTCGGTTTCTTAATGCCACATCACCCCTATACCCCATGGAAAAACATACCTGAGCCCACTGGTTACAATGCATCCCCTCCTGGCAGGCTTGTTCTCCTAAGAGAGTGCAGTGGTGATGATTCCCGCACACAGGATTGCGTCTTCATGATCATATACAACGGCAAGCTGGCCCGGAGAAAACAATCCTCGATAGTGTACGAGGAGTTCGCCACCCTGGCCAGGCTCAATAAGGGCCCGCTCGCCTTGTTGGCGATACCTGACTTTCACGAGGGCCTCCATGGGGGCATCGATACCGGGTATCTTCATATAGTTGACAGATTGTACAATAAATCCCTTGTGCGGCCATTCATCAAGATCTCCCACAGTTACGGTATTCAGTGCCATATTGATTCCGAGTACGTATACCCTTCGTCCGAAACCCGTACCGAGTCCCTTTCTCTGTCCGATGGTATAATTGAGCGCCCCCCTGTGCTTGCCGATGACACGGCCACGGCTGTTCACAATCGGACCCGGCTTTAAAGAGTGACCGGTACTGGACAGAATAAACGGGACATACTGGCCTGAATCGAGGAAGCAGACATCCTGTGAGGTCTCGTTCCTGGGGACTGAAAGACCGCTTGCTTCAACTATGCCGTGTGCATCGTCCTTTGTGGTGTTCTCTAGGGGGAACATGCTCTGCCTGAGAGCATCCTGGCTGACAAGTCCCAGAAAATATTCCTGCGAGTTAGCCTCACGAGCCCGTGCAACAAAATATCTGCCTCTCTCAACCCCTCTTCTCACATAGTGACCGGTGGCAACCCTGTCTGCTCCGAAACCTTTTGCCATCTTAAGGAGGAGATCGAACTTGATATCCCTGTTACAGATGACACACGGATTCGGGGTGTTGCCTGCAAGATATTCACTGCAGAAGTAGTTTTTGATCGAAGCAAATGCTTTTCTGACATCAACAACATGATGGTCGACGCCCAGGTACCG
>DAISYU010000057.1:19318-20378 GCA_036825155.1 Thermodesulfobacteriota bacterium
CCCAGGATCATGGAGATGATTCCGCCCACGGTGAGCAGGCCGAAACTGGGAACCTTTATCTCTGCTATGAAAAGGATGACCGCCAGGATGATCAAGGCCACCCCTGCAAAGTTCACCGGAAGGGTCTGGAATGCGAAAAATGCCAGGATGAGGGATATGCCGCCGATTACACCGGGCAAGATCGCACCGGGAGAAGAGAGTTCGAAATATATGCCGGCAAGCCCGATGAGCATCAGAATATAGGCCACATTGGGATTGGAGATAGCGGCAAGCAGGCGGTATCTCAACCCCATGGGCTTTTCCACCAGGGCCACGTTCTGCGTATGAAGTTCAAATGTGCTCGAATCTTTGGTTATCTTACGGCCATCGAGCTGAGCGAGGAGATCATCCATGTTTGTTGCAACGATATCGACAACCCCTTTTTCCAGGGCCTCGCTCGCCGGGGTGGATATACTCTTGCGTACGGCATCCTCTGCCCACTGCTCGTTTCTGCCGCGCTCTCTCGCGATACTCTGCGCATATGCCACAGCATCGTTGGTGACCTTTTCCACCATGGTCTCGCTCTCGCCTTCTTTTTCCTGGGTCTTGCCGATATTAACCGGGTGGGCTGCCCCGATATTCGTCCCCGGGGCCATGGCTGCAATGTCCGAGGCAAGCGTGATGATGGCACCGGCTGATGCAGCCCGTGCACCTTTGGGAGAGACATAGACGATTACAGGAATGTGCGCGTTCATCTCATGCTGGATGATGTCCCGCATGGCGGTATCGAGACCCCCGGGTGTATCGAGGCGAATGATGATTGCACTCTTGTTCGTAGCGAGCGCTTCATCTATGTTTTCGATGATGTATGCTGCTATTGGCGGGCTGATTGCATCTTTCACCTCGATAACGAGTATATCCGATGCATGCAGCACTGCCGGGAAAAGGATCGCAGCGGCACAAACAATGATGATACATTTCCATGCTATGGCCTTGGAATATTCAAATATTCCATTACTTTTTTTATATCTTCCCATACATCCCTCTTTTTTGATGGATTTTGCAGGAGATAACTCGGGTG
>DAISYU010000058.1:0-20243 GCA_036825155.1 Thermodesulfobacteriota bacterium
AGATCATGCTCACACTTATGGTCGGTCTTGCAATGACTGAGTCCATTGCAATCTACGCACTCGTTGTAACCCTCATCATCCTTTACGCGAATCCATTTAAAGCAATCATTCTGGGATAGTACGAACAGGAGAGATATGATTCCGAACAAGCCGCCTCATAACACATCATTATCAATAGTACATGGTGGGTTAACAGAGATGAGGGTCTGTGCTTATATGGGATTGTATAAGGTTGGTTTAAGGGTGAACTCTGAGGTTGATGGGTTATCTATATACAAGAGGTTTGTATAAGACGGTCAGGAGATTGATATGGATCAGGGAGCAAAAACTAATTTTAGTTTTGCCAGTATTGCTGTGAGTTTTTTTATCCTCATAGTGCTACCTCTTACCATTACCGGAGTCATTATCAGCAAAGGGGTGGTAAAAGTAGGTGAGGAGGCAACACAGGCAAACTTGCGCATTCTCGACGATAGTCAGAAGCAATCCATAGGGGGTCGAGCGCAAACAGTAGCAGATGCTGTCGCTCAGTTTCTCTCGGACAGGGAGAAGGACATTCGGATAGCTTCCATACTTCCTCGGGATGAGAATTCATATACCACCTTTATCAGGTCCAATACCAGAGGGGTGATCAAGTCCTCCCAGGTGGGTATGGTTAAGATTCCCATGCCGATATATCGGGAAATCGCGTTCCTGGATAAGAATGGCTTGGAAGTCTTGAAGGTTACCAATGACGGGGTCGTCAGGAAAGATCAGTTAAAGGATATGTCCGACCCGAAAAATGGCGAATATGGGTTTGAAGACTATTTCTTGAAGGCCAAAGGACTGGCGCCGGGCGATTTCTACATGGGGCCTGTCGTCGGCCGCCATGTGAACAAAGCCGAGTTTGATACCGGCAAGCGTTTTGAGGGAATCATCCGTATGGCCTCTCCGGTATTTGATTCCAGTGGTTTTGCCGGTGTTGTGGAAGTTGCACTTGATTATGTGCATGTCATGGAATTCACCGATCATATCATTCCCACCGAGGCAGGAATGTTCTTTGCCGAGGTCAATGCGGATGAGATGAACTATGCATTCATGGTGGATCGCGATGGCAATGTCATCTCTCATCCATCAGATTTTGTTATTGCAGGTCTGGATGACCAGATGAACCCGGTCCCGGTTATGAACCAGGGGAACTATGATACCCTGTCGAAAGCCGGAACAGGGGCAATGAATGTGCGTGAGATGGGTTTTGTAGATGAGAATCTTCCAAGGATCGACTCACTCGCATCTGATGGCAAGTCAGGGTCTTTCACCTATACACTTGATGATAAAAGAATCTTTGCGGCATATGCACACATACCTTACTATGGTAATGGTTTCAGCAAACCTGAAGGTTTCGGCTGGATAGGTATGATGGTCGATATCGACAGATATCACAACCTGAGCCAGGAGAAGGTAAAGGAAATTCAGCAGAAAGTGCAGAGATGGCAAAAATCCAGTATCGTGGTTGTGTTCGTTTCGCTGATACTCCTCTTTATTATAGCGCTGATTCTGGCACGTGGTCTGTACCGGTCGATTCAGAGTGCCAGACGGCCTGAAGAGATGATACCGCTGGAAGACGACGAAGACTAACATCAGGATCTATGATTAAGCTGAAAGGGTGCCGCTCCTGAGGAAAGGATGGCACCCTTTTTTATGTAAGAATTGAAGCATCGGTATACGTGTTTGTCTGTTTAGGGGTCATGTGATTATCCTACAGCGTGCTGGTATTAACTCCGGTAGGGTATCGTGTGTACCAAGGAATAATAAGGACAGGTGAATATGCAGGTTATGCATACATGATCAAGTCTGTTTCATACCACTTGCGGGATTTCTTGCTGGATGTGCTCAAAGGTGTGTAAGTGATTGTCCTACAATGAGGGCTCATTCATGTTTTCTATATTTATCAATGAAATTGGAAAGTTATTAAGTAGCGCTTGACACGTATGTGATTATTTGATTAAGTTCGAAAGTCTTTAAAATCGCAGGGAGCAGGCTTATATGTATTACATTTTACTCATCGTAGGCGCGGCATTGGTGAACAACTTTGTGCTGTCGCGATTTCTTGGAATCTGTCCTTTTATGGGCGTTTCCAAGAGCATCGATACAGCAGTGGGAATGAGTATGGCTGTAATTTTCGTTATGACACTGGCTTCATTCGTGACGTGGCTGATTAACGATTTACTCCTCATACCATATGGACTTGGATACCTCCAGACCATTGCCTTTATCCTGGTCATTGCATCTCTTGTGCAACTTGTGGAGATGATAATCCAGCGTGTGAGTCCACCTCTGTATCAGGCGCTGGGCATCTTTCTCCCGTTGATCACGACGAACTGTGCGGTGCTGGGTGTGGCGATCCTGAACATTCAGCTGAAATACAGCTTGCTCGACTCATGCATCTTTGCAGTCGGTGCCGCCCTCGGCTTTGGTCTTGCCCTGGTCATCTTTGCCGGCATCCGTGAGGAATTTGAGCTCAACAACATACCCAAGGCGTTTCGAGGCACCCCTATTGCCTTGATTACGGCAGGAATCCTTTCCCTGGCTTTCATGGGATTTTCAGGTTTGGTGAAGTAATATGATCAGCGCAATTTTGATGGTAGGCGGAATTGGGTTTGTGGCTGCCCTCATCCTTGGGATTTCCGCGGTCACCTTTGCTGTGGAGATGGATCCCCGAGAGAAGGCTGTCCTGGATCAGCTTCCCGGTGCAAATTGTGGCGCATGCGGTTTTGCCGGCTGTGCAGCCTTTGCCCATGAGATCACGGAAAATGTCGAAGCGGAAATGGCATGCCCCGCGGTGAACGAGAATGCGCTCAAGGCAATGTCCGAGATACTGGGACGTGACCTTGGCGGCGGGGCGGCGTTCATTGCCTTTGTCGGATGCAAGGGAACACCGGATCAGACCATTACGAGATACAACTATGTCGGTCCCAGAGACTGCAGGGCTGCCCAGATCATCGCAGGCGGTTCGAAGGCTTGTGCCTATGGCTGCCTCGGTCTTGGAAGCTGCGTAGATGTCTGTCCTTTCGGTGCGATCCATATGGGTGAAGACGGTCTGCCCCATGTGGTCGAGGCCAAGTGTACCGGATGTGCAAAGTGTGTGGATGCGTGCCCGAGACAGATCATACGACTCATACCGAAATCCGGAAACTACGGCGTGGGATGTATCTCCAAGGATCTCTCAAAGGATATGAAGCAGTACTGCAAGGTCGGCTGTATTAAGTGCGGCCTCTGTGAAAACATCTGTCCTTTTGATGCAATTACGGTATCCAAGGACAGTTCTGCTGTTATCGATCAGAGCAAATGTCGGTCATGTGGGCTGTGCGTGAGCGTATGTCCGACGAGCGTGATCTCGTTCCTGCATACACCCCTGAAGGCCCGTGTCATTGTAGAAAAATGCAAAGGGTGCGGGATATGCGACCAGGTATGCCCGGTCGAAGCCATCACGGGCAAACCCAAAGAGCCGTATCTTGTGAATGAGAGTAAGTGTATCGGGTGCGGCCTGTGTATCGATAAGTGCCCTGCAGACGCCATAGAGAGGATCGTTTCATGAAGACGTTTAAGGGCGGCATTCATCCACCAGAGGAAAAGGAACTCGTAAAGGACAACCCCATCGCTGATTTTCCCCTGAGCTCGACGTTTTATGTGCTTGTTCAGCAGCACTTGGGCGCGCCGGCAAAGCCTATTGTCAAGGCGGGAGATGAGGTCAAGAAAGGGCAGGTAATAACCGAGCCCCTCGGGTTTGTCTCGGCCCCGGTTCATGCACCGACGTCCGGCACGGTCAAAGAGATATCAAAGATGGTCCACCCGGTAACAGGACTCCTGGCCCCCTGCATTGTTATCGATGCAGACGGAAAAGATCAGTGGGCGGACGGACTTCCGCTCGAGAGAGACCCTTCCGTCATGACGACCGAAGAACTCATGGGAGCGATTAAGGCTGCCGGGATTGTGGGTATGGGCGGTGCAACCTTTCCGACCCATGTGAAGCTTTCCCCTCCCAAGGAAAAAACCATAGACACCTTTATCGTCAATGGTGCCGAGTGTGAACCGTATCTGTCTTCGGATTACCGGCTTATGCTGGAACAGCCTGAGCGAGTTCTGGGCGGCACCCTGATAGCGATGAGGATCCTGGGACTGGACAAGGCCATCTTAGCGATTGAATCAAACAAGCCTGATGCAATCAAACTCATGGAATCGAAGGCTCCCCCGCAGATTCAGGTGGAGACCTTGAAGGTGAAATACCCGCAGGGGGCAGAGAAACAGCTCATCAATGCGCTGACCGGCCGGGAGGTCCCCTCGGGCGGCCTGCCTATGGATGTGGGCGCTGTTGTGCAGAATGCAGGGACCTGTGCCGCCATCTATGATGCGTGTGCCCATGGGATTCCACTTATTGAACGGATCACTTCTGTTACCGGCCGCGGCATCAAACACCCGAAGAACATCAAGGTCAGGATAGGGACCCCGATAAAGGATGTCATCGATTTCTGCGGAGGACTCAACGATGCCGCCAAGATCATATTCGGCGGGCCCATGATGGGAATAGCCCAGTTCAGCGATGACATATCCATCATGAAGGGGACCTCGGGCGTACTCGTATTAACCGAGAAGGACACGAACATATCTCACTACTCCGCATGTATCTCCTGCGGAAGATGCGTCGAAGCGTGTCCCATGTGTCTGATTCCCTCGACGCTGAGCAAGGCGGGAGAGAAGAGCATGTGGCAGATGGCGCTGGATAATAATCTGCTGGACTGCGTCGAATGCGGCAGCTGCACATTTGTATGTCCGGCGAACAGACCCATTGTTCATTTTGTCAAGTATCTGAAAGCATTGCAACGAGCAGCGAATGCCAAGAGTAAAGGGGCATGAGATGAAGGATATATTTGTTTCCAGTTCTCCGCATATTCATTCACCCGAGGACACGCCATGGATAATGCGACAGGTTATCTATGCGCTGATTCCGGGTGCACTGATCGGAGTGTACTTTTTTGGTATCCCTGCTATCAGGGTAATTGCCATATCAGTTGTTTCCTGTATGGTTATCGAGACGCTTTGGCAGAAGCTCATGAAACAGGATATCACCATAGCGGACGGTTCCGCAGCACTGACAGGTTTGTTGCTGGCCATGAATCTGCCGTCAGGCGCCCCATGGTGGCTGGTTGTCCTGGGATCACTCGTTGCCATTATCCTTGGCAAACAGGTCTATGGGGGTCTTGGCAATAATCCCTTCAATCCAGCTCTTGTTGCACGGGTGTTTCTCCTGATCTCATTCCCGGTGCACATGACAACGTGGCCGGCCCCACGCGCTTTCTTCAGCCAGGCAGCTGATACGGTGACAGGTGCAACACCTCTGGGTGCTTTGAAGACAGCCGTTTTCGAGCACGGCACAATTACCGCTGCCCCTCATCTGAATCTCATGGATCCCTTCTTCGGAAACATCGGGGGGTCGCTGGGAGAGATATCGGCACTCGCACTGATCCTGGGAGGGATCTACCTGATTGCACGGAAGATTATCAGCTGGCATATCCCGGTTATCTACATCGGAACCGTTGCGGTCTTTACCGGGGCACTCTGGATGATGAATCCTAACCTCTATGCAGACCCGGCATTCCACCTCATAGCTGGTGGGTTGATGCTCGGCGCATTCTTCATGGCAACCGATATGGTCACGTCTCCCATCACGAACAAAGGGAAGATCATATTTGCCGTCGGCTGCGGCGTGATAACGGTTGTCATAAGGATCTGGGGGGGATATCCCGAGGGTGTCTCGTTTGCTATACTCATCATGAATGCCTTGGTTCCTTTGATAAATAAGGTTACAAGGCCAGGGAAGTTTGGAGCTGTATGATGAAAGAGATCATAAGACTTACAGTGGTTCTAACATGTGTGTGTATGGTGGCTGGTCTTGCCCTGTCATATGTGAATGCCGCCACCAAAGAGGCCCGGGCCTATCAGGACAGGCTGGAGAAGCTGAATGCCCTGAATTTGGTCCTGCCCGACCATGACAACGAAGCCGACAAGGACATCATTGAGGTGTCCGGGGTCACGTATTATCTGTCAATGAAAGATGGGGCTATAAACGGAGTAGCTTTCGAATCCTCTTCTGAGAAGGGATACAGTGGCCTGATAACGGTTATGGTCGGTGTGCTGCCGGAAGGTAAGATAAAGGCCATCGGTATTCTCTCCCAGAAAGAGACCCCGGGACTGGGTTCAAAGATAGATGAGGACTGGTTCAAAGGCCAGTATGCCGGCAAGACATTGGATGGAGCGAACTGGGCGGTGAAAAAAGACGGTGGCGATTTCGATCAGATCTCCGGTGCCACCATATCTCCCAGGGCGGTAACCGCTGCTGTCAAAGATGGTTTGACAAGTTATGCACAAAACAAGATGGAGATACTCGGAGGCAGCGATGTCATTCAGTAAGGAACTGGTAAAAGGGATTTGGAAAGAGAACCCTGTTTTTATCCTTGTGCTCGGGATGTGTCCTGTCCTGGCTGTCACGACCTCGGCAATGAACGGTATCGGCATGGGAGTTGCCGCAACCTTTGTGCTGTTGTGTTCGAATATCGTTATTTCGCTGATCAGGTCGATTGTTCCCGACCGGGTAAGAATTCCCGTATTCATCGTGGTCATTGCATCATTTGTTACCATTGTCGACCTGGTGATGAGCGGTTATTTCAGAAGCCTTCACCACTCACTGGGGCTCTTCATCCCCCTGATCGTGGTTAACTGT
The DNA here is from genome assembly GCA_036825155.1 of Thermodesulfobacteriota bacterium. Classification (GTDB taxonomy): domain Bacteria; phylum Desulfobacterota; class Desulfomonilia; order UBA1062; family UBA1062; genus DSAD01. The sequence continues at coordinate 6,755 of DAISYU010000058.1, forward strand.
ATAATTCTTGGCAGGGCAGAGGCCTTTGCATCAAAGAATTCAATATTCCTTTCCATTGCCGACGGAATCGGAATGGGTGCCGGTTTCACCGTTGCCCTGGTTATCTTAGGCAGTATCAGGGAACTCTTCGGAAATGGCACTGTTTTTAACTATCAGTTGTTCGGGGGTGGTTATGAGCCCATTCTCGTCATGATACTCCCGCCCGGCGCGTTTTTGACTCTCGGCTTACTGACCGGGTTATTCGCCGCTCTCGAGAAAAAATAGATCTATAGAATGGAGGAAGTATGGCAGCCAAGATCTTGGAAAAAGAACAATTATCAGAAAATGTGTTTAAATTGGTCTTAGACGCACCTAGGATCGCAAAAAAGAGAAAAGCGGGCCAGTTTATCGTGCTGCGAATTCATGAAGAAGGTGAACGCGTGCCTCTGACGATTGCTGACGCCGATGCAGAGAAAGGGACCCTTACCATCATTTTCCAGACCGTGGGTAAGAGCACAACCCATCTTTCTGAGATGAACGCCGGCGATGAACTGCTTGATCTCGTGGGGCCGTTGGGTCAGCCGACTCATATAGAAAAGATCGGTACTATTGCCTGTATCGGCGGCGGGGTAGGTGTAGCTCCTGTCTATCCCATTACCGAGGCAATGAAGAAAGCCGGCAATCATATCATCTCCATCATCGGTGCACGGGACAAGAGCCTCATTATCATGGAAGATGAGATGAAGGCCGTATCTGATGAATTTATCGTGGCAACCGATGACGGTTCCTACGGGTTCCATGGATTTGTCAGCCAGGCTCTGGAAGAGAAGTACCTCCTTCAGGGTAAGAAGATTGATCTCGTCGTGGCAATCGGACCTGTCCCTATGATGAGAGCCGTATGCGACACCACCAAGAAATATAACGTTCCGACCGTTGTTTCTTTGAATTCCATCATGGTCGATGCTACCGGCATGTGTGGTGCATGCCGTGTGAGTGTCGGCGGAAAGACCAAGTTTGTCTGTGTGGACGGCCCTGAGTTTGACGGCCATCAGGTGGACTTTAGGGAACTTATTGACAGACAGCGCATCTATTTAGATGAAGAGAAAGAGTGCATGGACCACTACTGTACATGCAAACAACAAGGAAAGGGGGGACTGTAAAGATGGAAATGAAAGAAAGATTGAAAATCCCTCGCCAGCCAATGCCCGAGCAAGATCCAAAGGTGCGTGCCCGCAACTTTGACGAGGTCCCTCTCGGATTTACCCCTGAGATGGCAAAACTGGAGGCTTTACGGTGCATTCAGTGCAAAAATCCCGCATGCGTAGACGGGTGTCCGGTCGAGGTTGATATTCCCGGTTTCATCGCCCTGGTTGCAGAGGGTGATTTTATCGGCGCGGCTAAGAAGATAAAATCAACCAACGCACTGCCGGCAGTGTGCGGCAGGGTGTGTCCTCAGGAAGTCCAGTGCGAGATCCAGTGTGTCCGGGGCAAAAAGGCGGAACCCGTTGCAATCGGCAGACTCGAACGGTTTGTTGCAGACTTTGAGCGTGCGGCAGGTGAGGTATCCATACCGGAGAAGCCGGCACCAACAGGCAAGAAGATCGCTGTTGTCGGTTCAGGTCCGGCAGGCCTGACCGTTGCAGGTGATATGGTTCAGTTGGGTCATGATGTGACCATGTTTGAGGCACTCCATGCTGCAGGCGGGGTTCTGGTGTATGGAATCCCGGAATTCAGGCTTCCCAAGGCCATCGTTGCAGCCGAGGTGGATTACCTCAAGAAACTCGGTGTCAAGCTTGAGACGTCCAGCGTTATCGGCAAGGTCGCCACGGTTGATGATCTTTTTGAAGAAGGCTACGACGCCATTTTCCTCGGGACCGGTGCAGGGGCTCCTTCATTCATGAAGATCCCCGGAGAAAATCTCAACGGGATCTATTCTGCAAACGAGTATCTCACCAGGTCGAATCTCATGAAGGCGTACAGATTCCCCGAGTACGACACCCCGATCGTCCGCGGCAAGAACGTGGCGGTTATCGGCGGCGGGAATGTGGCTATGGACGCAGCTCGTACAGCCATGAGACTCGGCGCGGATAATGTGTACCTCGTCTACCGGAGATCACGCCAGGAGATGCCAGCCAGGATCGAAGAGATCCACCATGCAGAGGAAGAGGGCATTCAGCTCAATCTGCTGACCACGCCAATCAAGTATATCGGCAATGACAAGGGATGGGTCACATCCATGGAGTGCCTGCGGATGGAACTGGGCGAGCCGGATGATTCAGGCAGACGCAGACCGGTACCTATTGAGGGAAGCGAATTCACCTGGGATGTCGACGCGGTGGTCGTAGCCATCGGATCAGGCGCCAATCCGCTTGTTCAGGAAACAACCCCGGGTCTGGATACAAACAAGTGGAACAATATCGTCGCTGATGAGGAGACCGGGCAGACATCAAGAGAAGGTGTCTTTGCAGGCGGTGATATCGTTACCGGGGCGGCAACGGTTATTCTGGCCATGGGCGCCGGGCGTAAAGCAGCCAGGGCCATGCATGAATATGTTATGTCCAAGTAACAAATAGTATGATACATAAGGAGAGGATATGACTCTTGCTGAGATAAAGAATTTACTGGATGCAGATGTGATCGTCGGAGAAGACTTGCTTGGCATGGAAGTCGAGGCCGGTTTCGCTGCAGATCTGATGAGCGATGTGCTCGCCTTTGCAAAAGAAGGGTCGATCCTCCTGACAGGACTTACAAACCCGCTGGTCATCCGCACCGCAGAAACGCTGGATTTACGGGCAATCATCTTTGTCCGGGGAAAGCGTCCGTCGAGCGATGCGGTAAAGCTGGCGCGGGAAAAGAACATAGCCCTCTTAGGAACACGCTATATCCTGTTCGAGTCGTGCGGCAGGCTCTTTACCGCAGGCATGAGGGGCTCAATACAGAAGGTCGGTGAAGCATCGTAAGGATGCCTCACCAGCCATGAATGGTTTCACCATGAAAGGGACACCTTTTTAGGTGTCCCTTTTTCGTAATGCCGGGTCTTCTTCAGGATAGGCGTGAGAACAGTATTTGCAAATTCAAGTTTAAGTTGATATATATTCATGTCGATACATTGATTAAGAGGTGCGAAAATGGCAGGGGCATCGGATATATCGACAATACTATCCCAGGCCGGAAGGATTGAGAAGATCAATCAGAGTCCATTTGCGCAATCCGAAGTGACGAAACAGATCCTCACGGAAGAGGAAGCGCGGGAAAGACTCCGGAAGAACAGGGAAGTGAACGAAACGAGAAAGGCTCAGGAGATAGCCGTCAAGGACCGTGAAAAGGGGAGAAGGGATCAAGAGAGGCGGCGTCAGACCAAGGGCCAGGAAAAAGAAAACGTGAAGGATGAACCCCAAGACGCCGGTGTAAAACACATCATAGATGTGGTGGTATGACCTTGGATCCTACCAAAATACTGCTCTTTGCCCAAATAGTCGTTCAGATAATCCTGCTCGGTCTCGTCTTCTTCTTTATTGTGCTCGAAAAAAAGAGAAAGCCTCCCGCCAACGTACTCGACGAACTTAAAAATGTTGTGCAGGATACCCAGAATCTCTCGAAGAGTTTCCATGAACAGGTGCAGAAGAAGATCGAGATCGTCAGGGAGGTCATGAATGAACTCGATGCAAAGACCCGCGAGGCCGAGACAATAATCAAGGGGCTCGAGAAGACCGCCCTCAATGCCAAACAGGCAAGACAGTACAGTTCCGAAGATGTCCTCAGGCTTCATAAGGGAGGTTTTGCCCCGGTTGATATCTCTCAGATTACCGGGATACCTGTGGGTGAGGTCCAGCTCATGATCAAGGTGAAGGACCAGAATAACACCTGATCGTCATGCATATAGTTCCCACCAGGATCAGTTCGGGCAGTATTATAGTAAACGCCAAGATCCCGGCACTCTCTGTGGGGAGAACACTCATCGCAACCGTTCTTTCAGAGCCCAAGAATGGTAGCGTCCTGGTTTCATTCTTCGGCAAGCGGGTCCGGGTGGAAACGACCATTGATTTGCACAAGGGGCAGGTTCTGAATCTCAAGGTGCATTCACTGAGCCCGAGGATTATCCTCAAACCGGCACAACAGACCATGGACTTAAAGGAAATGGTGAAGGGGTGGAAGTCGCTGGTGGAAGACCTGGTGGGGACATTTGGCAAGACGACGGTAAAGTCGTTCAGTGCAGAAGAGATCCTGACGAAGCTTGCCGGTCATTCCCACCAGGAGCAGGGACTGCCGCAGTTCGTCTCTACCCTCACCGATCAGATGAATCTCCATCCCCAGGCCCTTGCCTTTCTCTTTATCCCGCTTATAGAAAAGGACTCCCATTCCACTGCACAGGTTGTCATTGAGAAGCAGGACCAGGCATATGTCATCCATTTTGAAATGAATACCGATCATCTCGGGGCAATTGAGTGTACTGCACGGATCGATGACGCTATTGATGTCGAGATCCAGACGTCCTCACAGGAGACGAAAGATCTTCTGCAGACACATATCCATGAGCTCTATGACGGCCTTGAACCTTTGGGCGTACGTTTGTGTGAAGTCGTTCTCAAACAGCAAAGTCCTGCACCTTCCATGGGAGTGGATGTCCTGGTATGAAGAGAGAGCATGACAGTGACAAGGCAGTGGCCCTGAAGTACAAAAAAGGCCATGACAGGGCCCCGAAGGTGACGGCAAAGGGCAGGGGTGTCCTTGCGGATAAGATCCTGGCTCTTGCCCGTGAGAACAATATCCCCATAAAACAGGACAAAACCCTTCTCGATGCCCTGTACCGTCTCGAGATACAACAAGAGATACCAGAGGAACTCTACCGGGTCGTTGCCGAGGTTCTTGCGTTCATCTACCGGATGAACCGGCTCAAGGGCGAATAAGAGGGCATACTCAGACAGTGCCGGTCTGAACCTTGTACCGGATATTGGTTCATGAGTGAATGGAAATCCTTATCATTCACCGAAGTGTTTCTTCACTGCTTTGAATGCTCTATCGGCCACATCCAGGGTCTGCCGGATATCCCTTTTCGTATGCGCAGTGGAAAGGAACCAGTTGTGGTGAGGATGAAAGAACACCCCGTTTCTGGCACATTCGCCGCAGAAGAGCTGGGAGCGCATGAAATTGGTCTCGTTGGAAAACCTCATGAACGGCATTGCAGGCGGCCCTGATACGGTGACGTGAAGGCCGTGGCTCGACGCCAGGTCCTGCAGTCCCTGCACAAGCATCTCTCCACGCTCCTTCAAGATGGAAGGGGCGTCGATCCTTTCCATCTCATCGATGCAGGCAAGGGCAGCAGCCATCTCACCGGAGTTGAACCAGAAGGTTCCTGCCGCATAAGTCTTGGATGCGGTGATGCGCATCTTCTCACTACCAACGATAACAGAGATGGGATACCCGTTTGCCATGGCCTTGCTGAAGCACGCCAGGTCGGGTTTGAATCCGAAGTAATGGGCAGAACCCTTCAAATCGAGCCTCCACCCGGCACGTATATCATCGATAATGAGGACAATCCCGTACCTGTCGCACAGGCTCCTTATTTCAGAAAAGTAGTTCTTCTCAGGCAGCCGTTGATCGGCAAAGACAGGATGATGGTAGGGGGTGAGCATGACCCCGGCGATCTCATCTTGATATTTCTCCACAAGGCCTTTGAACGAGTCGATGTCTCCCCAGGGCATCAAGATGAAATCCGACCTGTCTGCCGGGGTGATCCCGACGGTATTGGTGCCTGCCCAGGGCTGGCTTCCGTGATACCCGTCATGGGCGAGCACGATCTTGTTTCGTGCGGTATATCCTCTGGCCAGGACGAGCGCTATGGACGTGGTGTCAGCCCCGTTCTTCGCGAACAGTGCCCAGTCTGCACAATCAATGGTGGCAACGAGACGTTCGGCAAGCTCGACGCACAACGCAGGTGCAACAGAGGTACAGGTGCCGTTCTTAACCTGTGCATAATATGCCTGATCGATCTTTTTGTGGGCATACCCGAGTATCATGGGGCCATAGGCACACAGGTAATCGATGTATTCATTTCCGTCTACATCAATAAACCTGCATCCTTGTGCCTTTGCGCCGAAGTACGGATATGACCCCGGCACGGTGAACACAGGGGTCAGGTGGCCGTAAATGCCCTGTGGGATCACACGTGCAGCCCGGCGGAACAGTTCCTTGGAATTATGAAACGTATAGGCCATCTTAGAGACCTCCTAACGTAAGTACCTGCCGATCTTGTCGAGCAAGATATCTATTGTCTGACCCATGTGCAGGTTGCCTTTTAAGGTCATGTCCTCCAGGCAGACGGCAGCCATGACATCAATGGTGTCATTTGCTACACCGAGAAAGACATCGCCGGATGAAAACGTAAGGGAAAATTCCGGGTCCTGTGCGTTTCCCGGGTGAAAGGATGCAGTCTCACCGGTAAAATCAACATGCACGGTATCGAGGCCCCTGATGGCAATCTCGGCAGACCCCTTCAGATGCTGGGCATGCGTGCGCGATTCCTTCTCATGCACCGCGACTACCGCCATAGCGCGTGCCATGATGTGCAGCATAGCACGCGCCTTCAACTCGTTGTTTCCGCCATCTTTCTGCAGAATATCCTCCATCAGTTTCAGCAACTTGATGAGCGTTAGGAATCCATTGATTTTGGTGATGCCTTTGATCGGCAGGACAAAGCCCGGTGCGTGTCCGCTGAATACCCGGTTCACCGTTTTGTCATTGAGAAAAAAGAGCATGATATCAGGACGAGGAATCTTCCACGGCACGAATGTCAGGACAGAGTCTTTAATTGTAAGCGTTGCCCTCGGGCCTGAGAGTCCCACCATGAAACTGATGGTCCCGTTGAACCGCTCGGCAATCTTCTGTGCCGCGTTGTTGTTTCCTGTTATGATCGCAAGGCAGGGGAGCACGGCGTGAAGATATACCCGGGCCAGTACCTTTTCATCCACCATGACTCTATCCTCCTCAATTCGTTCAATGCCCACCGGTGGCAACGCCTGTATGAAAGCAGGCAGAGGTTTAGTAGTGCCTTACCGGAAATGGATTACCACGACATCCAGGTCCCGAAGCACGAATTCCTTACCCTCCGTGAGAACGGCACCTGCCTCCCGCGCCCCGGACAGACCGCCGTGTTTGAGAAAATCAGCCAGCGGTATCACATCGGCCTTGATAAACCCCTTTTGAATGTCCGTGTGGATGAGTCCTGCCGCTTCGTGCATGGTCTCGCCCTTTTTCAGGGTCCACGCCGTAAGAACCTTTCCCACGGGGGTGTAGAAGGTGAGCAGGTCGAGCAGGTCGTAGCAGGTGCTTATCAGGGTTTCGGTCCCGGACGTGAGAATCCCCACGGATTCCAGGAATTCCCTGCGATCATCCGCTTCCAGTTCAGAGGCCTCGAGTTCAAACTTTGCGCAGATGGGGATGACCGCGATCCCTTTTTCCTGTCCCCATCGATGAAGGGCTTGTAACTCGGACGAACCCTGTTCAATGTCGTTTTCACTGATGTTCGCCACAATAATGTACGGCTTGGCAGTGAGGATGCCCCAGGCCTTCATGAGGTTTGGATCGTAGTTGATATCGGTATCGATGATGCACTGGCCGTTCGAAAGGGCATGGTGAATATTTTCGAGCAGTTCAAGCTCTGTCTTTGCAGTATCTTTCTTGCCGACCCTGAGCCCCTTTTGTATGGAGTCCATGCGTCTTGAGACGATATCGAGATCTGCCATGACGAGTTCGGTCAGGATAACCTCGATATCCACCACTGGATTTATCTCATTGTAGACATGAGCGATATCCGGGTCTTGAAAGCACCTGACCACGTGAATGATGGCATCAACACCCCTGATCTGCCCAAGGAACTGGTTTCCCAGCCCTTCTCCCTTGTATGCCCCTTTTACGAGTCCGGCGATATCAAAGAGTTTTAATGTTGTAGGTGTGATTTTCTCCGGCTTGATGATCTCGGCAATCTTGTTCAGATTGTCATCCGGGACGGTAACGATGCCGATGTTCGGGTCTATGGTGCAGAAGGGGTAATTCTCCGCCGGTGCATTTGCCTTGGTTACCAGATTGAATATGGTGGATTTCCCCGCATTGGGAAGCCCCACGATTCCACAGTTAAACCCCATGGATGGTATTATACTGTATTCAGATCAATTCTTGCAAGTAGCGCTCCCAAAAGTTCGGAGATGATCGTGGTGATGAGCATGTCATCCTTGGTGAATCCTTCTTTGGGCTTGTCTGCCAGGTTGAGTACCCCTTTGACATCGCCTGAATGTTTGATCAGGATGGACATGAATGATTTCGTATCGTATTTCTGCTTGTTCTGTACGCCTATCTGTTCCTCTATGTCGTGGATGATGAGAGATGCATCACGGGAAAGTACCAGATTCATGATGCTTTCCTGTTCGGTCCCCACATTGATGAACGGATCTTCTCCGATATCAAGGTGATTGTGCGCTTTGATCTCGAGTTCACCCGAAGAGGGATTCTTGATGAACAAGGAACAGTAGCGTGCACCAAGGACCTTTGGGAGGTGATTTATGACAGCATCGAGTATGCCGGGTATGTCATCGGCAGTATTGAGTTCTTTTGCCAGCTCATAGAGTGTCTCGAGATAGTTCTCTTGCATTGTGACCTCCATTATTTCTCTTTCACATACATATCGGCGATGTGCCTATGAATGATAAACTATACTGTGTATTTTTACTTTTTATCAGTCAGTTATCTGTGGTTACCCCGGAAGTTGGTAACGCCTGCTTGTAGGAGCATCACCACAGTGTGCAAATAAGATGCTTGACTTAGATAGGTGAAGTGGTTGTATAATCCTACTATGACAAAGGAGTCTTTGTTGGAGAAATTAGATATACTGGAAAACAAGATATTAGACTTATTAGAACTGGTTGACACACTCAAAAAAGACAATGAGGAATTAACCATGAAGCTTATAGAAAAGGAGGAAGAGGCTAACGGGTTAAGACAGGAGATGGAGAGTCTCTTGGGAGAAAAAGAACAGGTAAAACAGAGGGTTGCACACCTGATAACATGTGTAGAGACGTTCTAACATTTTGCAGGAAACGATAAACATAAGAATATTAGGGCAGGAATATAAGGTTAAGACTGGGGGAGATGAAAATCGCATTCAGTCATTATCGAGATATATCAACGAGAAGGTGCTGGACGTTCAACACAGTGGAAATGCAATATCTACTATGGAACTGGTCGCTATCGTGATGTTGAGTATGGCTGATGATGTGATGAACGCAAAGACTGAATTGCTGACATATAAAGAAACCATTGCAGAGAGAATAGATCAACTCATAAAGAATATTGAATCAGGAACAAAATAAGTGCCCCTGGGGTGTACGCGGACCTTATAGTCCCTTTTGAGTCAACACGAGGTAAAAAGAGGTCTGGTGTGAGGCTGTTGTGAGCAGGTTCTCATTATGGAGAAAAGCCTAAGGCAGCTCAGCCGGATCCGGCTTGATAGAGGTATCAGGCTCAAGGAATACAAGATTGCGGCATCATCGGGGGCTACCCTCATATACCTATATCCCTACCTGGAAATCCTTGATATGTGGTGATGCAGAGCAAACAGGCAATCAGGAAGATGATGCTTGCAAAACGCCTGGCAATGTCGAGCGAGGCAAAGCATGCATGCGAGTCCTCGATCATAAGCCATATTGAGGCGTTGCCACTTTTTCAAGAAGCAGAGGTGATCACCCTCTACATGCCCATTCGAGGAGAAGCGGACCTGTTGCCGCTGTGGCGTTCATGCAACAAGATCGTCCTCTTTCCGAAGGTATGCAGCGATATGCTGGCGTTTTGTCCTGCGCAGTGCATGGAGGATTTTGGACAGGGATGTTATGGTATACTTGAACCATTGAATGACGAGGCAGTTGCTATGCACAAGATCGATCTGATCATAGTCCCCGGCCTGGTCTTTGACCGTGGCGGCCACCGTCTTGGGTATGGGAAGGGCTACTATGACAGATTAATTAATACAAACCCCGGGGTAGCCACCCTGGGTGTGTGCTTTGATGATTTTTTTATTGAACGTTTACCTGTTGATTCATGGGATGCAAAAGTGAACTTAGTGGTAACTCAGACAGGAATATATAGATCAGAAGGCGAGGTGTGATGATGGAGATTGTCTTAGTGATAATTGCTGTATTTGTCGGGTTGGCCGCCGGATACGGAATCAATATGTACATCAGCAGGAAAAAGGAAAAGGATGCGGATCTTACCTCTAAAAGAATGATCGAAGATGCCAAGAAAGAGGCATCGAACATCATTGCCGATTCCCAGATCCAGGCCAAGGAGATTATCTTTGCGGCAAAATCCCAGAGTGATGCGGAGGCAAAGGAGCGGCTCAAAGAGGTCTCTGCCGCCGAGAAGAGGATTCATCAGAGAGAAGAGATGTTTGATAACAAGCTTGCCTTGCTCGACAAGCGGGAACAGGAAGTGAAAAAGAGCGAGCAATCCTTAAACGACAGGTCGCGCCATGTGGAGAATATGAAAGCAGAGGTGGAGAGCCTGCACAAGGAGCAGATTGCCAAGCTCGAGCAGATCAGCGGTATGGATTCAAAACAGGCGAAAAAAGAGCTCATGGACTCCTTAGAGAGCGAGGCCAGGCATGAAGCAGCAAAGCTGCTCAAGCAGATTGCCGACGAAGCAGAGGCCGAGGCGGACAGAAAGGCCAAACGGATCCTTTCAACAGCCATCCAGAGATACTCTGCTGATGTGGTGAGTGCGCGAACCGTCTCGGTCGTGAATCTGCCAGGGGAAGAGATGAAGGGGCGGATCATCGGCAGAGAAGGGCGTAATATCAGGTCCATCGAGGCCGTTACCGGCGTGGACCTTATCATAGACGATACGCCCGATGCCGTAATCGTATCGAGCTTTGATCCCATAAAGCGAGAGATTGCCAGGCTCTCTCTCGAGACCCTGGTGATAGACGGCAGAATTCATCCTTCCAGGATCGAGGAGGTTGTCGACAAGATAACCAAAGAGGTGAATGACGGGGTCCTGGAGGCAGGACAGCAGGCAACGTTCGACGTTGGTGTCCACGGGATCAGTCCAGAGCTCATAAAACTGGTGGGAAAGCTCAAGTATCGCACGAGTTTTTCGCAGAATGTATACCAGCATTCTCTTGAGGTCGCACATCTCTGCGGGATTATTGCCGCAGAGCTGGGGGTGAATCAGAAGATAGCAAAGAGAATCGGACTGCTGCACGATATCGGCAAGGCGGTCGACCATGAGGTCGAAGGTTCACACGCCATCATCGGCGCCGAGATTGCAAAACGCCACGGCGAGTCAAACAAGGTCGTGGAAGCCATTGCATCGCACCATAATGAGGCGCCGGTCAACTCTGTATACGGATTTCTTGTCCAGGCGGCAGATTCCCTGTCCGCTGCCAGGCCGGGGGCCAGACGTGAGATGCTGGAGAACTATATCAAGAGGCTTGCAGACCTCGAGGGCATCGCAAACTCATTCGACGGCGTGTCAAAGGCCTATGCTGTCCAGGCAGGCAGAGAGATCCGTGTCATGGTAGACGTGGAAAAACTCAACGATGAGGATGCCAACCTGCTGGCAAAAGATCTTACCAAACAGATTGAGGAAAAGCTCACGTACCCGGGGCAGATCCGTGTTGTTGTGATCCGTGAAAGCAGGGCTGTGAGGTATGCAAAATAAAATCCGTGAACGAAACATCAAGGAGGATCCGAGGCAATGGAACAACAACTGGTTGAACTCAAACGCGGCATAGTGGATATCGTTTCAGAAGAGGAGTTTATTGCAAAGCTGAAAAAGGGCAGGCCGCTCAAGGTAAAGGTTGGGTTCGACCCGACAGCCCCGGATATTCACCTGGGTCATACAGTGGTGTTGCAGAAGATGAGGCAGTTTCAGGATGCAGGGCACGACGTGATCTGTCTCATCGGTGATTTCACCGGAATGATCGGCGATCCGTCCGGGAGAAGCACGACCAGGCCTCCCTTGACCAGGCCCGAGGTGCTCGAGAATGCCAGGACCTACCAGGATCAGGTCAAGAAGATCCTCGACCCGAACAAGACCATCATGCGGTTCAACTCCGAATGGATGGACAACATGGTGGTGTCCGAATTCATCAAGCTGACCTCTGTGCAGACAGTGGCGCGCATACTGGAGCGGGACGATTTCAAGAAGCGTTTCACGGGTCAACACCCCATAAGCATTCATGAGTTCCTCTACCCCTTTATCCAGGGCTATGATTCCGTTGCCCTTGATGCAGACATCGAACTCGGCGGGACCGACCAGATATTCAATCTGCTCATGGGCAGAGACGTCCAGAAGGCATACGGCATGGAACCCCAGGTGGTGATGACGCTGCCGCTTCTCGAAGGAACAGACGGCATCCAGAAGATGAGCAAGTCCTATAATAATTATGTCGGGGTCGATGATGAACCCTCCGACATGTTCGGCAAGGTCATGTCCATATCCGACGATCTCATGTGGAAGTACTATGAACTGCTCAGTTCTTTGAGCGTGCCCGAGATCGAGGCGATGAAAAAGGATGTGGCAGGAGGAAACCTGCACCCCATGGATGCGAAGATGAGGCTTGCCTACGAGATGGTTGAACGGTTCCACGGCATGGATGATGCCGATGCCGCGCGCGGGTCCTTTGAAAAGGTGTTTCAGTCCAGGTCTCTTCCCGATGATATGCCGCAGGTATCCCTGACAATGGAAAAGCCATGGATCTGTTCGGTTCTCAAAGAAGCGGGTCTGGTCGGTGGGACTTCAGAGGCGAAACGCCTCGTGGGTCAGGGGGCGGTCAGGATCGACGACGAGAAGGTCACGGATCAGGAGTATGTCCTGCCAAAGGGGACCTATATAATAAAGGTAGGCAAGCGGCGCTTTGCTCAGGTGGAACTGAAGTAGCCATTTTTAAAATATGGTGTAGCTGGACTGATATAACTAGGTGAAAATCTTTAAAATATTTTCTTCAAATCAGTTCAGTTTAGTGCTTGACATAACCTTTTTTTTACCGTAGAAGGTGCATGCTCTTTAACAATGAAAGACATCAGCAGCGAGCCAAAAGAAGGCTTCAGGGCATATCAGATTGTCGTTCCCGGATGTACAATCGACATTAACAACGAGGGGACAAAGTTAATTTAATTTTTATTAAATTAACATCTTGACATATGAGATCATCTCGATTAGATATGCAACCCACGGCAGCAACGAGGGTGATTCAAGATACGTTATTTTTTATTAAATTAACTTCTTGACATATCAGATCATCTCTATTAGATATGCAAACCTCGGCAATTGCAGAGGGGCTTAATGAGATTTTTTTGTTGACAAAAGGCTCGCAATTGTGCTGATAATGTAAAATTGGGTTTAGAAATAATTGATCTTTGAAAACTGAATAGTGGAAGGCGAAATAAGCGTGTTTTACGCGTTTTACGAGATTAAACATAAGAGTTTGATCCCGGCTCAGAATGAACGCTGGCGGCGTGCC
>DAISYU010000059.1:0-20110 GCA_036825155.1 Thermodesulfobacteriota bacterium
TCGGAATGCTTCGGAATGCCTCGTTCACGTACTACCTCCCCCTTCAGGAATGTCCGCTGCCGTCTTAGGGACAGACCCACAGCAGACACTATGCGCAAGTATGCCATACTACGGAATATAGTCAAGAAGCTGCTCCCTTGTCATGTTCTATCCTCTTGCACTGAAGCACCTTTCCCTATACATTCAAAACCATGGGGATACGTTTCTGCAGGTCATATAGTGCCGAACTCCCCTGAAGAGGCCCTGATGGGAAAGCCGCAGACCATTGACCGCCACCTGTGCCACGGCAAGGACAAGGAGGAGAAGTACAAGGACCTCACGGCATTGGATTACTGGTGGGGTCTGCGTGAGCTTGCCGCGGACTTCGACATCGCCCATTATGCCAACCAGGAAGGTGGGGATCTATCCTCTCGGCAGGAAAGAGAGATCGCCTATATACAGCTCGTCCACTACACTGTAGAGGTAAAACTGTCCGGGGCCTTCTATCAGCTGGATACAATGGAAAGACTCTTTTCCTCTCCACTCGATGAAGGCTCGAGCCTCGACCTGAGGGTCTTTGAAGCCAAGGAGGCCTTTGATGCCCTTCATGGCGACCTGTATCAGGCAGTTTGTGCCATAGCCAATGAGCTCTTTCTCCTTCTCAATCGCGACGCATATACTCCCATCAAGGTTGACCATACCAAGCCCATAGCCATGAGTCCCTCCGATCTCCGATACTGGCTCAAGCTTAACAAACACAAAGACTATATTGTCATCAGTGATATGATCAACGACTGCGACAACCAGCTTGATATCCGCCACCATGCCACCCACTATGGGGCGGTACCCGTCTATGCAAATGCGAAAAACGGTATCCTCTACCTCCAGAGGGACTTCAGGATGGGAGACATGGTCACCAAATACGACCTTGGAAGACACTTGAAAAAGGGAGGTGCTCTGTCTACTCTCGTTGAAACATCAAAACCGAGGGTCCGAAAGCTCTGTGACCGCATTAACGACATGTATAAGTATATATATCTCTCGAATGTCTATGAGCAGTATATTACGGATCGCGGTCTGACCATTAAGGATACCTACAGTCCATATTGGGAATGACCCCGCCCTTATACCGTTCCATTTTCGCATGGAATGCCGTAACCACCGTGTACATCGTCACTCATATGTATCGCCTTCCTGAGTCTGCCATGAACTGCGTCAGGTGGAGATGGAGCAGCTGAACATGAGGAGGGCGGGGGATCCATCAGGGTCCCCCGCCCTTTCTTTTCTGATGTCAGCAGACGCTCATTGCCCGAGGGACACGGTGATCATGACAGCGGACCCCTGTGCAACAGACGCACCGGCAAGTGGGAACTGCGCCATGACTCTCCCCGCTGGCACCGTGGAACTGTTGGCAGAAAGGGTCAACCCAACGGTGAGACCGGCCGCCTTGATCGCGCTCTTGGCACTGGTCTTGGTCATGCCCACCACGTTGGGCACGGTGACCATCGTAACGGGCGCAGGTCCAAGGGACACGGTGAGTGAAACAGCGGAACCCTTGGCCACGGAAGAACCGGCAACGGGTGACTGGCTGATGACATTCCCGGCAGCCACCGTAGAGCTGTATGCCTGGCTGATGGTCCCCACAATAAGGTCTGCGTCCACGATGGCGGTTCCGGCATCGGCCTGAGCCAGCCCCACAACAGTGGGCACGGTCGTCATCTCAGGGCCGAGGGAGACGGTCAGAAGCACTTCATACCCCTCGGGAACGGATGCACCCGCTAACGGGTACTGCGCCATGACGCTCCCCGCCGGTACAGTGGGGCTGTAATCGGTGAAGATCAGACCCGTGACGAGGCCGGCATCACTGATGGCGCTCTTGGCACTGGTCTTGGTCATGCCCACCACGTTGGGTACCGTGACCATGGTGACGGGCTCGGGCCCGAGGGACACGGTAAGAGCGACGGCCGAGTCCTTGGCCGCGGACGAACCGGCTGCAGGTGACTGGCTGATGACATATCCGGCAGAGACCGAATCACTGTATTCCTGCGTTATGGTCCCCACGCTGAGCTCTGCAGCGATAATGGCAGTTCCGGCATCGGCCTGTGTCATGCCCACCACATCGGGCACGGTCGTCATCTCCGGGCCCAAGGAGATGGTCATGAGGACGTCATCCCCCTGATGAACCGAGGTGCCTGCCAGAGGGAACTGTGCCATGACGCTCCCAGCCGGCACAGTGGAGCTGTAATCAGTGAAAGTCAAGCCAGGGGTGAGGCCCGCGGCGCTGATGGCTGTCTTGGCAGCGGTCTTGGTCATGCCCACCACGTCAGGCACCGTTACCATGGTAACCGATTCTGGTCCTAGGGAGATGACAAGGCTGACGGCGGATCCCGATTCAATGGATGTGCCCGCCGCAGGGCTCTGGCCGATCACGTATCCCGCAGCGACCGTGTCACTGTATTCCTGCGTTATGGTCCCCACGGTCAGGCCGACCGATGCAAGGGCTGACTGCGCTGCAGCCTGGGTCATGTTCGTCGCATCCGGTACGTTTACGTAGGAAGGCTCCGGACCGAGAGAAACAGTCAGGTCCACCGCCGAGTACGTGGCGACCTCCGTCCCTGCTGCAGGACTCTGACTGATCACATATCCGGCAGCTAGCGTTGAACTGTATGCCTGGCTGATTGTCCCCGTGGTGAGCAAAACCACGGAGGAGAGGTAGGTCTGGGCAGCGGCCTGCTCCATGCCCACGACATCCGGTACGATCATGGTATCCGGCACAGGACCGAGGGATGACGTGAGATCAATCGAAGAACCTTCTTCCACCTCCGTCCCGGCAGAAGGATTCTGACTGATGATTACCCCTACTGATATGCTGTCATTATAGACGGCATTGATGGATCCCACTGTCAGGCCTACGGATTGTATCGCGTCCTCGGCGCCAGCCTCGATCATGCCCACAACATCAGGGACGGTCACCATCACAGAAGATACAGGGATAATAAGAGCATTTCGACCACCGGTGATAGCATTATACCCATATCCAAGAACCCATCCTGCATCGTTTATGGCAAGTGCATCATTGATGATAGTCCATCCGTATTCCTGATCTATTACTGAATTAAGATCGATCATGGTTCCATCACTATAGAGAAATGCATGTTCATCCAGGTCTTCCGTAGCAGCTCCACCCACAATCTGACCGCTGTTGTTGATCCCATAGACCATAGATGTGCCACCGCCGAAATCTCCGAGATCTGTCACGATGCCATTACTGTAGAGGACAGCATGGGGAGTGCCGTTATCGCTGTTATTATAGTACAATCCTGCTATCTGTCCGCTATCGTTGATGCACATGGCCCAGGAGCCATCCCCACCAAATACTGCTCCTAGGTTGGTCATGGTTCCATTGCTGTAAAGAAAGGCATGGGCATGACCTAAACCGTCATCCGTTTCAGAACAACCCACAATTTGTCCATCATTGTTTATATCAAATGCGGCGGACAGATCACCGCCAAGAGTTCCAAGATCTGTCATGTCCCCGTTACTATAGAGGAAAGCATGCTGTTCTCCGCTTGTTGTAACAGAACTGCCCACCACCTGGCCACTGTCATTGATGGCGGTGGCCCATGAGCCAGCATCTCCACTAAGTCCGCCAAAAGTTCCAAGGTCAGTCATGATGCCGTTGCTGTAAATATAAGCATGCTGTTCACCGCTTTCTGTATATGACGTGCCCACAACTTGACCATTGTTGTTGATATCGGTAGCAGTTGCCCTTGACTCGTCTCCTCCGAGATTTCCAATATCAGTTATGATCCCGTCATTGTAGATGAATGAATGTATCGATCCATTAACTCTGGCCTGGAAAAGAATTTGGCCGTTATTGTTAATATCTATTACGGATTGGGCTTCAAGTTCCCCAAAATCAAGGTCGGCGGCAGTATAGTCTGCAGCGAACAACGGCCTGTTTACCACTGCCGTGATTGCAAAAAATATCAGCAACATACAGAGAAAACCGGTATTCTTTCTCATCTTTTGCCCTGAACAATCTGAAAAACAAGATTGTTTAATGATATGTAATAACAAGATGATACCCCACAATATAAACACTCCATCCTTCATATACCCTCCTCCAACAAATCATTTGTTATTCTTCTTGTTATCCCTTGCTCTCTCCCACTTTATTATTCGCTTACTGAGACACACAGTTCATTCATTTTAAAAGTATATGCCATGTATGACTATAGTGAACTTGATGAGAAAAGGAGGTGTTGCATGGGTTGTTTGATTTTGATTATCCCAAAGGGATGCCCAGTAACAACAGAATTCTCATACCCCTCACTCATATGTCCATTTTCCCAAAATATTAAAATAGATTATGTTGCCATTATGCAATAATTATACCTTAATTGACATTTTATAATTTCATCGTGTTATCCGGGAATCGCTCATATCTTAATAATTTCTGGGTATTTTTTTTCACAATGATGGAACCATGTTGCCGTGTTATTGAGGTTGGACAGGGTAAGCAGGATTATATAGAATCTATGTTTTTCATCTAACATTCATCGTATCATCAAATCATGCTTCCGGGATTGTCCCCATAAGATCCTTATAGTACGATGAGGGCCTGATATTTTTCAGATCCGGATCTTTCTTCAGGAGTTCCCAGTTCTTAAATCCTGCATTAATCGATTTCTTGAGCCACCCAATGGATTCTTCTGTATTTCCCTGCCTCGCATAGATGCACGCGATGTTGTAATAAGCCTCCGCGTTGCCCGGGTTGTGTTTTACGAGCGTGAACAAAGCATCGAGGGCCTTCATATTTTCACCAATGGAGGAATAAAGAACACCCAGCTTGAGGAGAACCGCCGGATCAATCGCGCTTTCTGCCTTCTTGCGCCCAAGATCGGCTATTTCCATCCTGACTTTCTGCATATACCGCAGGGCAAGCTCCCTGCAACCCTGTGCATCCGCGAACTCGGGTTTCAAGGCGAGGACCTGGTCGAGTTGTTCGATGGCATCACTGATCTTTCCATTGTTCACCAAAACCATACCGTATGCGAAGCGGGCCTCGGGGTCCTGAGGGGCAAGCTGAACAGCGGATGACAAATATCCTTCGGCTCCTATGGAATCTCCCTTTTTTGCTGTCAAGACGCCCATGTTGTAGTATGCCAAGGCATTGGAAGGGTCTCCTCTGATCACTGAAGAAAAATGGCCTATGGCCTCATCAAGGGCACCACGCTCAGCATACAGGGAACCAAGTTCATAATGGGCTGTTGAATCCTCTGGTTCATAGCGCAGGGCTTCCGAATAATACCGGATCGCCCTATCCTTGTCTCCGAGCTTAGTGGATAACTTCCCGAGATTGTTTAATGCCAACACATCTGAACGGTGTATCCTGAGAGCATCTTGGTAATGAACGGCCGCTTGCTTGTAATCATCCTGCATCGCGTATGCATTCCCAAGGTTTACATGGGCCACGTAATTATCCGGATCGACAGCCAGGCTGTGGGAGAAGAGCGTGAAATCGTTTTTCCAATACCCTGTCTGCCGCCACGAGAGAAAAGCGAGGACAAGAATCACCAGGACACAAGAAACTTTGAGGAACCGTTCCCGACATGGAACTGCACGAAGAATATCGCCCCCCCCCCATGCCATGACTATGAACAGGCCGATATAAGGCACATATGCCCATCGTTCTGCAATAGCCGGCCAGAGGCCTGCCTGGACAATCCCTATCACAGGTACCAGTGTCCCGAGGAACCAAAGCCAACCGACGATAAAGTAGGGATACTTGCGGGTGGTGATCATGGCAACAGTGGTGACTGCAAGGATGACCGCCGATGCACCAAGGACCTTCCACATGGGGATCATGTCGGGAAAGGGGTGGAAGACGGTAAGGCCTGCAGGCCAGATCATCTTGCCCATGTACATAACATACGACACTATGGCATTCTTGAGCTTCAAATCCATGGTAGTGAGCTGGGATGCACGGATAGTCTCTGTATGGGTGAGCGAAAAGATGGTTATGAGAATGAACCCGCCCATGATAATTATCAGGGGAATTTTTTCAATCACCAGCCGCCCGACATCGTGAAAGAATGAGGGCCAGTCTTTTCTGCCTTCTCTGATCTCCGGGAAACGAATCCTTCCAAGGGGCCAGTAATCCATGAGAAGAAGCACAAAGGGCAGCGTCATGATCATCTGTTTGGCCAGCAGGCCAAGGCAGAACAGCACGCATGTTGCAACGTACCAGGCCACACTCCTTTTTCTCGTATAAAGAAAGTAGGTTATGAACGAGAGCATCATGAACATCGTGCTCAGGAGGTTCTTTCTTTCCGCAATCCAGGCAACCGAATCCACGTTCACGGGATGTACTGCGAACAGCGAGGCGACGAAAGCGCTCCTCCAGGGTGATCCCGTCATCAACCTCAATGCAAGGAAGAGTAGGATTGTGTTCACCATGTGGATCAAGACATTGTGGAGATGATGCATCCCGGCATGCAGCCCGAACAGCTGGCAGTCCATCATGTGCGACAGCCAGGTAAGCGGATGCCAGTACGTCGATGTTCCCTGTTGCGAAAGGCTGAATGCCCAGGAGACGCCTTCCTTTGACAGCCCCATCTGAACATACCCGTTCCTGGTGATGTACTCCGGGTCATCCAGGGATATGAAGGGGAACCCCCCCACCTGCCAATAGATAATCAGGATGCAGATTATCAGAGATATAACTACCAGAATATCATTCTTCAGGTCAGCTGAGGCACTCCGTTCGTTCATCTTTGCCATATGATGGAACGATATAACACAAAATATCCTTGAGCCTCTATACAGAATGCCTGTGGCGCAGGGTGCCCCTGCACCAACGGGGGAATCTAATCCCTTCGGGTGACCTCTATTTTTGCAAACATACCCAGATCCCTGGAGAGAAACATCGCGAATGATTCAATGGCGCTCCATGCCGGATACAGGAACCCTGGCATGAAGCTCCGGTACGAAACCCCGCCCGAGAGGAGATAGGTGAACGGTCTCTCCACTGCTATGTACTCAACGTGGAGATGCTGGAATGCAGACTCGAGCCGCTCTCGATCCCGCTCAAAGACTATCCAGGGCAAAGCCGAGTTGGCACCTGAAAGGGGGCCTGACGTGGGGAAGGACCATTTCTTCGCCACCGGATCGAGGTTTTCATGATGAAGACACCCGTATACCAGGGATGACCATGCAGTCACCCACGGCTCCACCATCAGTATCACCCCGCCGGGCCTGAGGCACCGCTGGGCCTCCTCCAGAAATGCCTCACAATCATTAATATGGTGAAACACATCGACCATGACAATGGCCTTCAGGGAACCGCTGGCGCATGGCATCGCTCGCCCGTCCATGATCAGCCGGACAAAGGGGTAGGGGAACACTTCAGTGGTTATCAGGCCTGCAATGTATTCGTCGAGAAATCCTGCACCGGAGCCAAGCTCAAGAACCCTGCCCTGTCCATGAGGGATACGGGTAGCAATCCACCCGTACCAGTCCCTGTATATTTTCTGGAGAAAAGGCTTCTGCCGTATGATCTGTCTCCGCAACTGCGTTGTCCGCGGATCGTCCACGTCGAGGTCTCTCGTCAGGGGATGCTTGAGGATGTTCAGCATACGCCCCTAAATGAACTTGATCTTCTTCATGGCAAACAGGGTCATCTTCAACAGCATCCAGCCATGTCTCCATCTGTCAATGTTCGTGGAACCGTATCTCCGCTCGGCATAACGGATCGGGATTTCTACGATCTTCAGATTCTGCTTGATGGCCCCGAACAAGAGGTCGAAATCGCCGAAAGGATCGAATTCACCGAAATAGTGCCTGTTCCCGGCAATCTTTTCGTAATTCCGCCTTGTCAGCACCTTGGTTCCGCACAAGGTATCTTTGATGGGCTGTCCGAAGATCCAGGAGAAGGCAAGGGAAAAAAACTTGTTCCCCACAAGATTCACATACCTCATGGCCTGCTTCTCCATGGGGTATACCAGCCGGACCCCGTTTATGAATTCCCCTTCACCTGTGACGATGGCTTCATAAAACCGCGGCAGGTTCTCAGGAGGCACGGTCATATCGGCATCGAGGATCATGAGGATATCTCCGGATGCATTCTGGAATCCCAGCCTGACGGCATCACCCTTCCCTTTTCCCTCCTGCTTCAGAAGCTTGCACCTTTTCCCGGGGTGATTGGAAATCGACTTTCCGATGACCTCGTAGGTGTTGTCTCCGGAGTTTCCCTCCACAAAGATCATCTCCGTGCCCTTCCCCATCTCGGGGGTCCGGCGAATGATCTCCTCGATATTGCCTGCTTCGTTCCGGGCAGGGATAACGACCGAGACGATTCCTTCCAGGCCCGTTTCTTTCCCTGAGGACCTTGGCCGTGCAATGACGAAGTTCGCGAGTGCCAGGTGATTCACGGGCCACAGCTTCACGGCAAATTTATTCAGAAGATCTGCGACCACAGGGGCGTCGAACGGCCATATCATCTCCTGCCATGATCTGATCACCTCGAAACCCGCCAGGGCAAGCATGTTCTCAATATCCTCAAGCGTTACCCAGTTCTGTTGCAGCAGGGGGGTGGATAGACCCAGGTGCTGCCCAACGAGAAGGGGAATCTCCCATAACCTGCTGTACATGTTCAGGATGATACGTGTTTCCATGGTGGATACCGTTCTCAACCTGTTGAAGACATCCTGAATATCCCACAGGTCGTTGACAAGGTCGGAGAGTATGATGACATCAAAGGTTTCGTCCAGGGCCAACTCATGCACATCTGCATGTATGAATCTCAGATCCGGGTATGTCAGGGCCGCCCTCTTCACCATCTCCTCAGAGAGGTCGATCCCTACCCCGAGGGAAGGCCTGAGAGAAGCCAGCAGTTCCCCCTTTCCGCAGCCTATCTCGAGCACTCTCTGCCCGGGGGAAACCAGGTGGGCGTAGACCTGCTCAAGCCTCCTGTGATAGTAGGCACCGAGCGACTGCCATGCATCCCGCTTCACGGCAACCATATCCCAGTGCCTTTGTCTCGCCTCCCGGTATCTCAGGGCGGATGTCTGCATCTCACCTGCTTCTTTCGCCACCATCATCTCCCTACTCCCGAATGGAGCCCATGTTTTCGAGGTACCACTGGTATGTATGTGAAATACCCTCTTCAAGCCCGATCTTCGCCTCCCACCCAAGACTTCTTATTTTATCAAGGCAGAGCGTCTTCTGGGGTGTACCATCAGGCTTGGTCCTGTCCCACTCTATGGAACCTCTGTATCCCACGACACTTTTCACCATGTCCGCAATCTCATGGATGGTCATGTCTCGTCCCACACCGATGTTCACGAACTCACCGATCTCCTGTGCGCTTCGCAGACGCAGGAGGTAAACGCAGGCATCCGCCAGATCGTCAACATGCATGAGCTCCCGCCTTGGGGTCCCGGTCCCCCAAAGGCGAACTCTGGGCGTTCCCAGGGCTTTCGCATCATGAAACCTCTTCACGAGAGCAGGCAGCACATGCGAGGTTTCCAGGTTGAAATTATCATTCGGCCCATAGAGGTTCGTGGGCATGAGTGAGATGAAGTCGGTCCCATACTGTATGTTGAAGTAGCGGCATAATTTGATGGCAGCGATCTTGGCTATGGCATACGGCTCGTTTGTTGGTTCCAGTTCACCCGTGAGCAGGTACTCTTCCCTGAGCGGCTGGGGTGCTGTCCTGGGATAGATGCATGAAGACCCTAGATTGAGCAGCCTTCTCACGCCATGGAGAAAGCTCGAATGGATCACATTGGCCGCAATCATGATGTTCGTATAGATGAACTCGGCAGGATAGGTGCTGTTGGCGAGTATTCCGCCGACCTTTGCTGCGCAGAGAAATACATACTCCGGCTTTTCCGCGCCGAAGAACCTCTCTACATCCGACTGTCTGGTCAGGTCGAGCTCCGCATGGGTTCTGAGCACCAGGTTGTGATACCCTTCGGACTCCAGCCTGCGCATTACTGCCGAACCCACAAGGCCTTCATGGCCCGCCACATAGATCCTCGCATCTCTATTCATGACGATTCAACACGGAGAAGCCGCTGGTCTTGCACAATACATCCATCTGCGCCTCTTTCAGGTCACTCTGCACCATCTCTTCTATCAGCTCCTCGAAGGTTATCTCCGGCTTCCATCCAAGCATTTTCGCTGCCTTGGTCGGGTCGCCGAGCAGAGTCTCGACCTCGGCTGGGCGGAAGTAACGTGGATCCACCTGTACGACAGTGTCTCCAGGCGCAAAGAAGGTCTTCCCGTGGATGGGTCGTACTGAACGGACAGTTCCCTTTTCGTCCGCGCCCTTGCCCTGCCACTCGACATCGATACCGGCCGTACTGAAGGCAAGGGTACAGAGCTGCCTCACGGAATACTGCTTTCCCGTTGCAATGACATAATCCTCAGGCCGGTCCTGCTGGAGCATCAGCCACTGGGCTCTGACGAAATCCCTGGCATGCCCCCAGTCCCTCCGTGCATCGAGGTTTCCCACATAGAGCTTCTTCTGCAGTCCCAGCGCAATTCTGCTTGCCGCCCTGGTGACTTTCCGTGTTATGAAGGTTTCCCCTCTGATGGGGGATTCGTGGTTGAACAGTATCCCGTTGCAGGCGAACATGCCGTAGGCCTCACGGTAGTTCACCGTTATCCAGAAGGCGTAGAGCTTGGCCACCCCATAGGGACTGCGGGGATAGAATGGTGTCTCTTCGTCCTGGGGTATCTTCTGCACCTTTCCGAAGAGCTCACTCGTGGATGCCTGATAGAACCGAACATCCTTCTCCATTCCTAAAATCCTGAGCGCCTCGAGGATCCTCAGGGTGCCCAGGGCATCGGCCTGGGCGGTGTATTCGGGGGTTTCGAAAGACACCTGAACATGGCTCTGTGCACCAAGATTGTAAATCTCCTGGGGCTGGACATCCCTGATGATGCGTATGATGTTGGTGGAGTCGGTCAGGTCACCATAGTGCATGAAAAACCGCACATCCTCCTCGTGGGGATCCTGATACAGGTGGTCCACCCGGTAGGTATTGAAGCTCGATGACCTCCGCTTTATGCCGTGGACCGTGTACCCCTTTTCCAGAAGAAATTCAGCCAGGTATGCCCCATCCTGACCGGTAATCCCCGTGATCAAGGCCTTTTTCACTTCAACCTCCTGCGTCGGTTCTCTACCCTGCTTAAATATCTACCACGGAATCGGTACATTGTCATTAACCCCCGGACAATACAATGTATCGGGTGAACTGCACAGATAATCGAATGCGTTGCATTATCCATGCGTCTATACTAATATCTCCAACATCATCACAGAATCATTGACATGATGGGATTGTTTTGAAAGATCCGAGGGTTCTTCTTTCATTCTTGGTGGGCTTGATCTTTTCCGCAGTTGCCCTTTATTTCTCATTCAGGAATGTACCCTTATACGAACTCACCACCTCCGTGATGGCCATGGATTACAGGTGGATCATCGCTTCCGTTCTCCTGGGATTATCAACATATCTCGTGAGGGCATGGAGGTGGCAGATCATCCTCAGGCCTGTCAGAAAAATCGGGTTCTGGCATGCCTACCACCCCCTTGCGATCGCCTTCATGATCAACTGCATCCTCCCGGGCAGGGTCGGCGAACTCGCTCGTCCAGCCATACTCTACAAGAGAGATGACATTGAGTTTTCAAAAACGCTCACGACGGTCGTGGCGGAAAGGCTATTCGATATCTTGATCATGCTCGCCCTCTTCATCTTCATTGTGGGAAGCATAAAGATGGAACCCCATATGGTGCTCACTTTCAACGGCCACCCGATCAACAGGGAGACGCTCCTGGCCGTTCGCGGAAAGACGCTCCTGGCCGGCATAATGCTGCTCGGCCTGGCCGTCGCATTCATGCTGCCTGCGGTCAGACGATCCATCGTTCATGCGGTGTCTCGTCTGCCCCACCTGCTCTTTTTCACGACGTCTTCCTATAGAAAGCACTTATCCGAGGTTATGGCATTGCGAACACATGCTGCCCTGGACAACGCCTCCCTCGGGTTCGAGGTATTCAGGTCCCCATCCGGAATCCTTGCATGTCTGGTGCTTTCGGTGTGCATCTGGCTCATCACCTTTCTCTCCTTCCATGTTCTCGCTCTCGGGTACCCAGGGGTGGACATTACCTTCCTGCAGGCCTCAGCGGTTGTCATCCTTACCTGCTTTTTCATCATGCTCCCCTCGGTGCCCGGGTTCTGGGGGATATGGGAGATAGGAGGGATCTACGGGCTCATGCTCTTCGGCGTTCCCAAGCCGGAGGCCGCCGGTTTGACCCTCACCTTTCATGTGGCGCAGATCATACCTCTGATCCTGGCGGGTTTAGTGTCTGCATGGATGACAGGGACCAACATACTTCGTTCATATGGTGCAGGCGATAAAGGATGATACTTTATTTCCCATTAAAGGAAAACATTTTCATATATACGCTGCATGCCTCTTCTGCACCATCTTTAACTGACCATATTAACATACTAATTAATATGGCATTTTTATTGCAATTTATAATTCGAAGAAGTATGTTTTGCAGTGTTTGAACACATACGGTTTATTGCTCTGTTATCATTGATTGAGAGTACAATGCATTATGAGGAGTCCTTCTTGTGACTTCATTGTTCGGGAAACCTATTGGTTCGCTTCGGTTTTCTTTACGGATGAAGTCTGTACAATCATATGGAAGGGGGTGATGTCCTGGCCTTCGCTTCGATGAGATAAGTCATCATTATCGGAAACTGGTAAAATTCGGCGAACAGGGATTTTTTGCTGACAATTCTTAGGGAGATTACGTTATGAAGAGAGTATTGTTGTTTCTGGCTGTCCTGCTGATGCCCCTGTCATTATGGGCAATGGCGCCTGTGTCGGATTCCGTGCTGTCCGACGTGACCGGCCAGGCCGGCGTGAACATCAACCCCGACCTCACCATGAACATCGAAATCGGTACCATGGCATGGGGCGACGCAGACGGCCTCAGCAACGATTTCGACGGTGCGTGGGGCACCACGGGTTACACAGCAGGCGGTTACGTGGGTGTGAAGAACTTCAACATCACAAACCTCCAGATCCGCCTCAGGGGGACTGAAGACGGCTACAACGGCTACAGCACGACCATGCTGAAGCCCATCACCATCGATGTGGCCACGGGCGCCAAAGAGTTTGGCCAGGGCGCCAACACCACCTTTGTCCGTTTCGGCATCGGTGCGCTTGCGATCTCCATGGACGCCATGAACCTCACGGTGGCCCTGGGAACAGACCCGGGAACCGCCGGCAGCTTCGACCAGGAGCTGGGATCCGCTCATATCGGGGCCTTGGCAATGTACATGAACCCCTACAGCTATGTGGATATCTATTCCCATGGCGGTCAGGGCGTGACCTTCGACCTGAGCATCACGATCGACCACCTGGAACTGTCGTATATGTCCTGGGGTGACTCCGACGGTCTTGCCGGTGTTCCTTCCGGAATCTGGATCGAGGACACTACTCCGGATGCAGGTTATGTAGGTATCCAGGACCTGGTGATCAACGCCCCGATCATCATTACCGGTACGGTCGCCATCGATGTGGTGACGAGCAGCGCCGGAGCCTATCTCGCAGCCAGCATGGGTAACATCGACGGTTCCCCGAGCGTGACCATCGTCCATATCTCCTTCCCCGGAACGGCGGGCACCGCAGGGCTGGAGATCAACATCAACGGTTCCATTACGGGTAACGTCCGGCTCGGCACAGACTATGACCTGAGCACCGGGACCTACGGCGAGCTCGGCAACTTCTACCTCGGCCATCTCGACGTCCAGATCATGAGCGGAAGCTGGGTCGATATCTGGGCACATTAATACGTAGATTTTGATGTATCTTCCGAGGTGGGGAGGGGTCCGAAGAGAAGGATCCTTTCTCCACCTCGTTTTTCTTTGAATAACCCTGAATAATAGGTATGAACCGGTGTCCCGAAGGTGTTCCCTGCTATGCCCTGTCCGGAAAGATCCTCGACCTCACGATGCCTGCCCCGGCAAACCTGAAGGTCGCAGCGGTGGCAAGACACCCGAATCCGTACCGCACGCTCCGCATGAAATTGATCGACGAGGCCTGTTCAAAATAGTGCGTGGGACAGCTGACCTCCGCAATGGTGTACCCGTACCACAGGACCTGGGCAAGCATCTGATTGTCGAAAACAAAGTCATCCGAGTTCTCCAGAAACGGCACACGCTCCAGCAGGCCCCTGGAGAAGGCACGGTAGCCCGTGTGATACTCTGACAGCTTCGCACCCATGACGATGTTCTGCACCAGGGTGAGGAAACGGTTCGACACATACCTCCACAGGGGCATCCCTCCCTTCAGGGCATATCCCCCGAGGATTCTTGACCCGAGGACGCACTCATACAGCCCGCTGCCGATCATGGACACCATGGCCGGGATGAGCCTGGGGGTATACTGGTAATCCGGGTGCACCATGATGACGATGTCTCCCCCTTCCTGCAGGGCAAGACTGTAGCAGGTCTTCTGGTTGCCGCCGTAGCCCTTGTTCCTGTCATGCCTGTGGACCACGGTCCCGGGAAGGGTCCTGGCTATGGATACGGTCCTGTCCCTGCTGCCGTCGTCCACCACGATCACCTGATCCACCACCCCCTGGGCCATGACCTCCTCGTAGGTCTTCCGGAGGGTGAGCTCGGCTTCATAGGCCGGCATTACCACGATGACTTTCTTGTCTCGATACATCAATAACCCCTTTGCCTTAATGATCGGGAAGATTCATGAGCTCCCTGTATCGTTGTGTCCCCCTGATGCCGTCAAGGTCCGGATCGTTCATCAGGCTTTTCCTGTCACTGAACCCTTTCCCGACGGCGGCCGTAAGACACTCCAACGCCTCGTCGTTCCTGCCCTGCCTGGCAAGGATGCATGCGATGTTGTAATACGCATTCGGATCATCGGGCCTGAGCTTCAGTATCCTTTTCAAGGGCAAAAGGGCCTTGTCGAGCTCTCCGCGCTCTGCATGGAGGAGTGCGCTTGCATGGAGGACCTGGACAGAATCCGGATACATCGCCAGGATGTCTTGATAGTGTGCAAGGGCCTGGTCCCTATCCCCCCTCATCCTGTAGAGCTCGGCAAGCTTATAATGGAGGACAGCGTTTTGAGGCTCCGCACTGAGGGCATCCTTTAACCGGTTTATATCAAGGTCCATCTTCTGCTGACCCTTCAGGGCGGCGTTCAGGTAGCGTGCTGCATCGGCATGCCCGGGGTCCAGCCGCAACGCCGACCGGAAAGCCGGGATCGCCTCGCCGACTCTCCCCAGTGCCAGGAGGGCATACCCAAGGTTGTAGTACGCACTGGCATGGTTTGGATCGTTCCGGACCATTCTTCTGAACTGGTCGGCGGCCTCTTGATACTTCCCCAGCCTGACCAGTACGGCTCCAAGGTTGTTCCCGGCAGGTACATTCCCCGGGTCCATGCGTAATGCTTCCCTGTAGTGTTCCATGCCTGCAGCGTATTCTCCCCGGTCGCACAGCGCTACGCCCAGGCTGTTGTGGGCGACATAATTGTCTCTCGTCACGTCTATGGCATGGCTGAAGAGTGTGATGCTGTCCTTCCAGTAGCCCACCTGGACCCAGGTGGATATCAGGAGAAGAGAAGCTGCAATGATGGATGCCCCGACAAGGAGCGCTTTCCCCTGCGACCAACGCCCGGCCAGTTGCGGCAGGCCCCAGGCAATCATGATGAAGATCCCTGTGAGCGGTATGTAAGTATATCTGTCCGCCATGGACTGGGATCCGACCTGAATGATCCCGATGACCGGGGCCAGGGTTCCCAGATACCAGAGCCATCCCACCAGGAGGTAGGGAGACCGCCTCACGGTGCGTACGGCAAGGAAGGTCACCCCTGCCAGCAGGAGAAGGGCTCCGCCGGCAAGGAAGGGGTCGATCGTCCTGGGGTATGGATAGAACGCCGCCAGGTGAAGCGGCCAGATCATCTTGCCCATGTAGGCGACATACGAAATGAGTGCGTTCTCCATTCTGAGAAGAAACGGCAGCGTTTCCAGGGTATTTACGGCTCCGCCGCTTCTCTGCGCCGCCATGGTCATGAGGCTCGCCGCGCCGGCGATGACAAAAAACGGGATCTTCTCGTACACCAGGGGCAGCACGCCGGGCCAGCGCATACCGGCCCCGGCGGCGTCTCTCCCCTGCACGATCTCCGGCCTCCTGAGGGGCCAGAAGTCCATGAGGAGGAGGACAAAGGGCAATGTCACCAGCATGGGCTTTGCCATGAGACCAAGTGCAAAGGAAACCATGACCGCAAGGTAGCTTTTTATGGAACGTCCCCGGACGTACCAGGCATAGCTCAGAAGGGTGAGCATCCAGAAGAAGGTGCTCAGCACATCCTTCCGCTCCGATACCCATGCCGCCGACTCCACATGCAGGGGATGCAGGGCGAACAGGGCGGCGACAGCGAGGCTCTTCCACATTTCCCGGGTCATTTTCTTCAGGACGATATACAGCAGCAGCGTGTTGAGAGCATGAAAAGCCACACTGGTGACATGGTGCATCCCGGGATTCAGGCCGAAGAGTTCCACATCCGCCATATGCGACAACCAGGTGAGCGGGTGCCAGTTACCGGCATAAAACGAGGTGAATGCCCACCTCAGTCCATCCAAGGTGATGCCCTGAAGAACCCGGGGATTGTCCCTGACGTACATGTAGTCATCGAGGCTCACGAAACCGAAATGGAGGACCTGGGCATAAACGACCGCGACGAGCATCACGAGGCCTGCCGGGAAAAGCATCTCTTTGGAGCATAGGTTCCTGAACCGGTTCATCTACATGGTCCTTTATCTTGTAATCAGATTATCATCCCTGTCCTGCATCATCCCGGCACATCAACTGTCCGGATCATGCGGACGCCCTCCGACGAGCTCCCGATAGAACTCCGTGCCCCTGACGTTTTCGAGATCAGGATCGGCCCTGAGCATATCCAGGTTGTCGAATCCCTTCCCCATGGCAGCGGCGAGCCATTTCTCGGCGTCTTCCACCCTGCCCTGCCTCGAGAAGACACAGGCGATGTTGTAATATACCTCCGGGTCATCGGGATTCAACCGCGCCATCTCCCTGAGGACCACGAGGGCCTTGTCGAGGTCACCGTCCCCGGCATGCAGCAGGGCCAGGGCATGCAGGGCCTTCTCGTAACCCGGGGCTATGGAGAGGACATCTTCGTAGTGTTCCATGGCCTTCCTCGAATCTCCCCTGGCCCGGTAGAGTTCGGCTATCTTGTAATGGAGTACCGCGTTCCCGGGATCGGCACCGAGCGCCCCGTTCATCGAGGCCAGCATGCCGTCGATCTTAACCAGCCTTGCACGTGCAGCGGCAAGATACTGTGAAGCCCCTGCGTGATGCGGGTTGAGCCGTAACGCCTCCTGGTATTCCCGTACCGCATCTTCCAGTTTGTCGGTTCTGGAGAGGGCGTATCCCAGATGGAAATGCGCGTTTGCATTGGATGGATCCATTTCCAGGGCCTTCCTGAAGTACGGTATCGCCTCCCGGTCGTTGCCCTGCTGCATGAGGCACATACCCATGTTGCAGAGGGTGGGTGTATACGTCGGCATTATCTTGAGCGACTCCCTCGTATGAAGAGCGGCATTCTGGATGTCCCCTTTGTTCAGAAGGGCTGCGCCGAGGTTGGTGTGTGCCAGGTAGTTGCGGTCCGTGACCATGAGGGCATGACTGAAGAGGGTGACGCTGTCTTTCCAGTATCCGACCTGAATCCATGTCGCAGCCATGATGAGGGGAAAACACAGGATGCAGATCGCTGCAGGCACAAACCTGCCCCACCGCCATCGCTCAAGGATTCCCGGCACCCACCATACGAGCATGACCGACAACCCGATGAACGGGATGTAGGTGTACCGATCCGCCATGGACTGGTTGCCGACCTTGATCATGCCGATGACCGGAACGAGGGTGCCCAGGTACCAGAACCAGCCCACCATAAGAAACGGGAACCGGCGGGCCCTCATGAGGGCGTACAGGGTCACGAGTACCAGCAGGGCCAGGGACCCGAGGACCGCGAGCGGGTCGATTGAGGCGGGATAAGGATAGAACACGGCGAGATCCATGGGCCAGAGCATCTTCCCGATGTATGCGGCGTACGCCGTAACCGCGTTCGCCAGCCTGCTACCCATGGGTGTCAGCTCCAGGCCGCTCATGGCGCCACCCCTGGCCTGGGCAACGAACGTCACCACACTCGAGGCCGCAGCCAGGGCGAACAGGGGCACCTTCTCCACGACGAGGGAGAGCACCCCTCCCCATTTCATGGCCTCCCATTCCTTCCGCTTCAAGGGCCAGAAGTCCAGGAGGAGAAGGACGAACGGCACGGTCACCAGCATGGGTTTGGCCAGCAGCCCCAGCGCATATGCCGCCAGCACAAGAAAATAGCCGCCCAGTCCCCGATCCTCGACATACCGGCTGTAGGCCCACAGGGTCAGCATGAAGAAAAGAGTGCTCAGGACATCCTTGCGCTCGGCGATCCAGGCGACGGACTCGACGTGAAGGGGATGGAGCGCGAACAGGAACGCCACTGCCGCACATTTCCACCTCTCTCCCGTCATCCTGAGGAGGATGAAGAACAGGAGCACGGTATTGGCCGCATGAAACAGGACGTTGACCAGGTGGTGCATGCCGGGGTCCATGCCGAAGAGCCGGACATCGAGCATGTGCGAAAGCCAGGTGATCGGGTGCCAGTTGGAGGCATATCCCACGGAAGAAAAGGCCCACAGAATGCCTTCAGCGGTTATCCCCTGATTCACCATGGGGTTGTACTTCACGTACGTGGGGTCGTCGTAGTAGATGAAGTCGAAACTCCCCACCCGGTAATAAACGGAGACTATCGAAATCACCAGGAGGACGGCGATGAGGATCTCGGGGAAAAACCTCCCGACCTGTCCTGCCCCGTTCCGTTCATCACGCATGGTTCGTTTCACCTGCCCTGTTCCCCTTCGGTTTTCATCAGCTCCCGGAATGCCTTCGATTCTCTTATGCCCATGAGGTCCGGATCGGTCTTCATCATGTCCCACTGCCGAAAGCCTTTTGCCACGGCCTCCCTGAGAAGACGCAGCGCCTCATCCGACCTGCCCTGCCTCGCATGGATGCACGCCATGTTATAGTACACCTCAGGATCGTCGGGGTCGATGGTGCGGATCTCCTCCAGGTAACCCAGCGACCGGGCATAGTCACCCTTGAGGGAATGGATCAAGGCAAGGCTGAAGAGTGCCTGTGGGTAGCGCTTTCTCAGGGATACGGCCTTCTGGAGCTCACGCACTGCTCCTTCCTGGTCCCCTCTGCGGTGAAGGAGGATGCCGAGCTGGTAGCGGAGCCCCGCGTCGTCCGGCTGACCCTCCACCTTCTTCCGCATTCCGGCAATGGCTGAATCCAGATTTCCCCTGAGGACAAGGGCCTCATCGAGCCTCTTGCGCGCCTCGGCGTTTTCCGGACTGATACGCAGCACCTCTCGGTATTCCTGGATTGCCTTATCCGGGTCAGCGGCAGCGGCATACGCCGTTGCCAGGGTGGAGTGGGCCTTCTCCAGGTCCGGGGAAAGCTCCACCGCCTTTGCGAGATATGATTTCGCCTCCTGCACCCTCCCCTGGGAGAGATGGAGCGTGCCCAGGTTGAGATAGGCCTCGGCATAATCGGGTTTAGCCCGGATGGCCATGAGGTATCGCGACCTGGCATCTTCGGTCCTGCCCTGTATCAGCAGGACATTGCCCATGTTGTTGTTTGCCTCCGCCGCCCCGGAATCCATGGCGGATGCCCGGGCAAAATACTTGAGGGCATCGTCGTACCTCTTCATGGATGCGAGTGCCTTGCCCATGCCGTTCAATGCCCGGGGGTTCTCGGGCTCCTTCTCCATGGCCAGCCGGTAATACCTCAGGGCCGATTCGCTGTCTCCCCTGTCCTCGCAGGCGGACGCCATGTTCAGGGCGGCGTCTATGAAACCAGGGCTGAGGGTGAGGGCATTGTGGAACTGTGCTATGGCCTCGTCGATCCTGCCCTTGCGCACCAATGCCTTGCCGAGGCTGTTGTAGAGGCCCGGGACGTTGGGTGCG
>DAISYU010000060.1:0-19749 GCA_036825155.1 Thermodesulfobacteriota bacterium
TGGACAAACCGGTTCAGGTTCGACACGGTCAACAGATCCACTTCTTCCACCAGAGCCTTGTACCTGATGGTAATATGCGCTTCTATGCCATCTTGGGCAAAGTCTATGGTTACCTGTTTCGGGTAGTGCCGCTTCAGTACAGGGTGGGTGACATAGTCGGACTGAGAGATCGTCGGGCTGCCGGTACCGACAATCATCCTGTCTCCCCGGGCAATATACAGCGGCCTGGAATTTATGGATGGATCGATGTAATCCACATCTGCATAGATAATCGTATAGTCGCCGGCAAGGATCCTTCCCCATACCCATTTCCGGGTGATTTCGTTCAGGCGTTTTTTCCCCCAGTTATGATCGGCATAACCGATACCTGTGACCCTGGTGGTAATGCCGTCTCTGGTAATGGTGCCCTCGATGCGGTTGCGTGCCTGGTGAACGGTCCAGAAGAAATCCAGATCCGCTTCGTTCACCCCGTCACCTCCTTCAGGCATCCAGCCGGGCGCCTCGGTCGTGAGCTTCAGATCGGCTCCAATGTCTGTCATGTCCCATCTGACATGGTAAGTGTTCTCGTCAAGCCGGTGTACAAAGCCTACCGGGCAGTCGATATCAACGTCCCGGATCGAAGTGTGCATTTCTTCGTTCCTGAAGGTAACGAGCCGGGATTGTTTTTCCCAGTCAGCACTGTACAGGGAGAAGGCCACTCCTGGTTTTCCCGTTGTGAAACTTGGATCCAGGAATACCCCCACAAACGTATCGCCGTTATCGAGATGCCCGTCGAAATACCACCACTCGAACGGTCGCTTACCCTCTATCGTGTGCCGTGCACGATCAGGGGCCTCAGGTGGATTCTTGTTCCAGTCGAGATAGATCTCCGTTTCCGAGATAATCCTGTCCGGTCTGGGCAGGTGTGTGCATGAAACAAGCAGTATGGTACTGACTAGAAAAATCAACAGGTATATTCTTGTTGCCCTGTAGTGCACTTGCAGAGAGAACTCCTTCATTTTTCCACCTCCTCATTTACAGATTGCAAAAAGTACCTGATCTCTGATCGACCGGCCGGGACCGGCTTCATTGAACAATGTGCTTATAATCTCCACTTCCTCTCTTCATATTCGAACGGCCGTTCAAAGAGGAAATGATGAAATGGTACTCGCCTTTAAACCATTCCTTCTTTATCAGTCTGTCTTCGATTATGCTGATGTCTTTTCTCTCCAGGAGTGCGGTAAAATCATTCCCATAGGTTACCCTGCCGAAATCGATCGTGGTCACATATTTCAACCTGGGCTTGATAAGCTCCATGATCAGAGATTTCTTCTTGAACATGGTCTGGAAAAAGATAACCTTGCCCTCGGGTTTGATCCATGATCGTATCCGGTCAAGGACAAGCAGTTGATCATTAAAGAGCATGAAACTCATGCTGAAGAGAATAAAATCAAAATACCCCTGTTCAGGCGGTGTATATTGTTCGACTGATTCAGGAAAAATCCGGATGTTGTCTTCGAGCCGCCAGTGGCTGATCAGCTTTGCGCAGTGTTTCAGATAATTTCTGTTAATGTCGATTCCTGTTATCTTAAGGTCTTTGGACCTGATCAGTTTGTGATAATGCTGAATCATGGTCCCGTTTCCGATCCCCACATCGAGTATCCTCGAGTGAGGGTGAAAATAGTGCAGACAGTTTTCATAGCAGAGATCTGTAACTTCGTTGATCATCAGATTGTAGAGAAAATTTCTCATGCATCCGGTCCTGGACTTTTATTGCCAATGAGTACCAATATAAATCTGCATACCACACATATCAAGATACCTGGGAAGCATTGGTCTTTTACCTGGATTGGAGAGAGAAGATCTCGGGGCTTTGAAATATGTTTCCATTAAATATTCCCACCACTAAAGCCTGAATATGATTATTGTCAAACAACAAAATCTCCTTACAGGACGACATGAGGGAAAAGACCTCTCATCTGCTTGCAGTCTCATTTTTTTGGAGGACATACACGGGAAAGTGAGATGTTCACTGCAGACAGACACGCTAAACACTGTTTCATTTCATGGAAAAATATGCTGAAATAAGACAATACATCTGATTCATGAGATGGGACGCTGAGTGAACGTGTCTCATTTGTGTCAATTAATTTAAAGAGGGGGGCAGGTATGCAGTTCGAGAGCATCATCCTGGAAAAGTCGGACAACCTGGGAATCATCAGAATGAACAGGACACGGGAGCTCAACACGCTCAATTTCTCACTGGTGGAGGATATCCTCAAGGCGTTGGAGATCTGTGCGGATGATCCCGAGACAAAGGTGATTGTCATTACCGGAACAGGCAAGGCGTTTTGTGCCGGCGGTGATGTCGTCACGTTCAGGAATTCGGAGGATATGGGAGATACGGTCAGGCAGATGACCAAGACCTTTGATCCACTCATATCAGGAATCAGGAGAACCCCGAAGCCTGTTATCGCCATGATCAACGGTGTAATCATGGGCGCAGGCATAAGCCTGGCTGCTGCGTGCGATCTGCGCATCTGCGCCGACTCTGCACAGTTCCGGCAGGCCTATACATCGGTTGGCCTGGTTCCTGACGGGGCATGGAGCCTGATGGTTCCGCTTCTGATCGGGTTCGGAAAGGCTCATGAACTCATTCTTCTCGACCCCATGTTCGATGCGCCAAAGGCCCTGGAAATAGGTCTGGTGAATGAGGTAGTAGCGGATGAAAAGCTCGAGGAAACCACCAGGAAGAGGGCCGTTAAAATTGCCCGGGGGCCGCTGAAGGCATTTGCCCTGGCCAAGGAAAACCTGAACCAGGCCTTTGCCGGACTGCTGGAGAGTCAGCTCGAGAAGGAACGCCTGGGCATCATGAAGGCTGCTCGGACACAGGATGCCGCCGAGGGAGTTACTGCTGTTCTAGAAAAACGCATACCGAACTTTATCGGCTCTTGAGGCAAAAACAAGCAAAGAGATCTGCACCTATAAATCGACCGGATGACGGGTCTTCCCGGATCGGCAAAGCCCTGGGTGGAGTTGTCTGTCCGGTATCGTAAGGTTATTCATCGGGTCTGACGACCCTGAATGAAAAGTTGGGCCCTTCCTCGACAACACCTGAGTGAACAAGGATATCATAGTTCTCTTCCCTTTGTTCGCGTGTTTCCCAGCATACCATCTGACAGTTGCCGCACGTGGTCATGAAACGGTCATAGGGCTTCCTCACAAGACCGTATTCGGTATGGAACTGCAGGTTGGAAAGGGTCTTTGCGTAATAGTTGTGTTTGTAGATATTGCTTTTGGCAAAGCTGTTCCAGAACTCTTCGAGAGAACTATCGTCTTTTGGAAGGGATATCCTGCCGGGGGACCAGGTGGACCAGTCACTGTAGAGGTCCTGTCCGGTGAATCCGGCACAGCAGAAGATGCAGCGCAGGTTGTGTCCTTTCTTTGCATGGATAAAACGCCTGCCGCCGATCGCAATATGATCTTTCTCCTTTAGATGCATCATTCCTACCTGGCAGACCCGGGTACATATCCGGCAGCCGTCACAGGGGGAATCTTCCATCATCGCATCCGAGGACAGGACTGCGTTTGTTATCAACGTATTAAACAGCACCCGTGCACCGAATTCGGGAGTCATGACATTGCTGCTCCAGCCAAAACTCCCCAGGCCAGCAGCAACCGCTCCGTAACGGTGTGAGAAGCTCGGTGTAAGGTTCCAGTCGGTGTATTCCGTGCTCTTTTCAAACAGCAGTTCTACAAGGTGCCGTTTCACCGAGGTGACGAAAGCGCTGGAAGGTGAACTGAGCCAGTCTGCAAACTTCTGTCGCAGTTCATACGGCACGCGCCGGTATTTTTTCCCGTCCTTGAACCGGTAATCCAGATTCGGTTCCACCGCTGCAGCCTCATATCCTTCACTCTTTAAGAAGGCGGTTATCTTTTGGCAGATTCCAAATAGCTTCCGGTATACCTCGGTTTCATGCTTCTGCAGTGAATCGTGGTCGAGCTTCCCGAGATATCGTCTGATAATATCCCCGTCGAGCGGGAGCATCACGGAGACTATCGAACGTGCCGAGGGCAGCACATAGGTAGGGTCCATGGAAGGAAAACCGCCTTGCAACCTGTCGGTGGAGGATATGCCGACAGCAGCCGCTCCTGCCAGGCGTGCAATGCGTTTTATCTCTTCTTCCATCTCATATCCTTAATCAGGAAATTATCAATTCATCATCACAATGGATAGCAATTATTAAAAGATCATGAACCCGGCAACAGATTTGTTATTATCCGGAGAATAAAAGCCACTGTGAGCACGAGCATCCATATCTATACCATATAATTGTGTTTACACCCCAATGAATGCATTATCCATGTGGGGCCGTAAAGAATCAAGAGAAACCTGATTGTCATGCTCTGTCTTTTTCCAGAATAATCCTGATGTCATGTTCATACAAGGGGTGAGAAATTTGAAAGGCCGCGCCCACTTGTTGTTCAAAGATCCAGCAACATCGGATCGATCGGATTATCACATATACTCTACAAGACCGCATCGGGAACAAACACGGCTTCTATTGTAAGACTTGACGGACTCCTCTCCTTCCTCGATCCATTCACTGAATTCATGGAGTGTGCGGGTGACCTTGACCCCGCACCGCAAACAGATCTTGACCTGCTTGCAGGAGTATTCCAGCTCATAGTCCCACTCGCCGAACAAAT
Organism: Thermodesulfobacteriota bacterium; assembly: GCA_036825155.1. Taxonomy (GTDB): domain Bacteria; phylum Desulfobacterota; class Desulfomonilia; order UBA1062; family UBA1062; genus DSAD01. The sequence goes on from DAISYU010000060.1 coordinate 4,690, forward strand.
GAGCAGATTGTCGGCATTTTTTATGGGAACATCTTACGCACGTTCTCGTTTCCACGCAGGTGTTCTCATCCGAATTATGCCATTCATCATATTTGTGACCAAAAAAAGTACATAAGCCGTTTTTCATGGCTTACCCCTCCAAAGCGAGCTCGGGAGGATACAACAAGCTGTTCAAGTATATTAATAAAGATAACCACAGACAGCATAAAATCAATACAGAGAGGTCTGCGCTTGACTGAGAACACAGGAATGAAAGCTCTATTCAACCATTTTAACGTTACCAATCAGAATGAATTACGGTGTATTGAGTTCCATGAATTCTTCAAAGCGGCCTTTCTCTATGAGGATCTGTGCCCCCAGTTCCAGCATGGTTACCGGCGTGCTGACAGCGCCTGTTCTCGGATTCATGGTGACAGCATCCTCCGGGCAGGCAGAGGCGCACAGACCGCATCCGATACAGCGGTCCACATCCACGACGGCTGATTGTTCATGAATGGCTATAGCACTCACCGGGCACCTCTCGTCGCTGCATATGCTGCAGCCTGTGCAGCATGTCTCGTCAACCTGGGCAATCCAACGGGACGTGGCAAACGGGTAAGGCGCATTGATCCTGGTTAAACATGTCAGAATGGTACAACAGCAGGAGCAGCAATTGCAGATGAAACTCAGACGGTCCTGGCTGTTATTTGCCGTATGCACCAGACCTGCTTCTTCTGAGGCGTGAAGCACGTTCAAGGCCTCGTCCCGGGTAATCTCTTTGCCGAACCCCCTCTTGATAAGAAAGTCTGCAGCCTGGTCAAAGATCAGACAAACCTCTGTGGGCTTGTCGCAGGAATTCGCCCCGGCAGCTACCCTGCAGGCGCAGTGGGCGAGAGCGAATCTGGTATTATTTTCCATCATCTGGGAAAGCACTTCATAGGGAAGCACCTCATTTTCTGAAGAAATTGTCTCTTCCACTGCAATGATCCGTGCAAGAGGGGTAGGGCTCGATCCGAATTCAGCGCCCTGGCACTCCACATGGTAGTCTTCCCAGAGTCCGGCAAGCCTGTCATGCATGGGCGTGCCATCGCCTCTCATATAGGGAAATTCAAACAGTCCGGGGATAGTGGGCAGCAGGGAGTATCTCATTTTATTATTCTTCTCCCTGGAGAAAATGATCCCCTTGTTTGCCATGGATTCACACAGTTCAGAGGTCCTCTCTATTGATACTCCGGCCTTTTCTGCGATCTTTTCAATGCTCTTCGGAACAAAGCTCATCTCACACGCCACTTCCACCTCTTCCGGGGTAAAAAGTATGCGCAGAATTTCATCAAAAGACTCCGACTTGGGTGCCCCTGATGGATTCTTGTGCAGGTTCTGACGAAGCTCTTCATACTTGTCCATGAGGTCCTCCTCTATAATTGCATGGTATCGATAGTGAAGGAATTTGATGCCGGCGTCAAATTCCTTTTATGTTCTTATAAGGTCATCCGGATCTGTTATCCCGATCATGGATGCTGAAAGCTGACTCAGGGCTCTGCCCGTACAGTTCAACCACCACATGAGAATACAGATCCATGCATCAGTCTTTCACAACTTGCCTGTCGAGGCTTTTCGCCGCATTACTCACTGACCCCAGGTTTATGACATCCCTGTATCCAAGTTTATTGAGAACATCCTTTGCAATGCCTGATCTTCTTCCGCTCCTGCAATATACATAGATTCTGGCACCAAAGTCTTGTACCGTGGCGGGAATCTTTTTTTCAATCTGATCATAGGGTATCAGTACAGCTCCTTTAAGATGCCCTGCCTTGTATTCTGCTTCTGTCCTCACATCAATGATATATGCACCTGAGGTCTGATAATCTTTTGATGATGTATCGGTGCAGCAAGAGAGAACAGGTACCATGAATATAACGAGAATCAGTTTCAGATAAAGTATTCTCATCTTCGTTAACTCCTTAACAGACCGCGCCTTTATCCTCTAAGATCTCTTTTGATGTTAGTTCTGAGCAATCAGTTTCCTGCCGGCAAGCCGCGCCTTTTTCCTGGTTCTCTCATTTATGCCCTGGTGTTGTTTCCTGGCAGCGAGCCCGACCAAGAGAACACCTGACGGTTTTGCTCCAAGGATGACCGAAGCATTCTTCAGCAGACCGACGATCCCGGTCTGCAGGCGGACAAGGATAGATGGTGCAGCTGAAGAGACAACGATGAGGGCCTTCCTGTTCCTGGTGCTGATTCTCTGCTTCGGGCTCATCATGCCCCACGGCCAGTAGGCAAGACATGCAAGCCGCTCAATGAACCGCTTCATAACTGCTGTGACCGTACCGAAATTCATTGGTGAGCCGAGAATGATGGCATCGGAGCGTTCGATCTCCTCCAGGATGCTTATCATATCGTCATCCAGGATACATCTGCCTCTGGCGACTCCTTTTTCCTGTGTGCATGTCCTGCAGTTCGTACAGAATTTAATGTGCTTATCGATGAGATAGATCTTTGATACGTCCGCCCCCTCCTGTCTGGCCGAAGAGAGTATCTCGTCAATCACCGTATCGATGATTCCCTGCTTCCGGTATGTTCCAACAATCGCCGTTACCTTCATGATCCCTCCATACCTACAGTTGCCCTCAGCCGTCTTTTCTCATATCCGGCAAAGGTTGCCGTGATGGCTGTCGATTGCCGTTGCGCCGCATGATCACGGTGGGTATCCCCGCCGGATTCACATCAGCCTTCTGGTAATCTTCAAATCCGAGGCGCTGGTAGAGTCTTCGAGCAGGATATCCCGCCGGCACGGTTTCGTCGAAAGTCTGCACCAGAACATGATCCAGGCTGTTCAGATGCGTCAGTGCAAATTCGAGCAACGCCCGGCCATACCCTTCTCCTCTGCTCTGTTCTGAGACCACAAGCCATACAATCTCATTGGTTTCCCTTGAGATCACAATGCCTCCGACAAGGGCTCCTGCCTGTTCATTCCGGATGCAGAAAGCGTTGTTTCCTTCAATCGCCCGAACCAGGGCATCCTTGAATGAGGGCACATCTGCCATGGGACCGAAGAGGGGCTCGACTTCTCTGGCCAGGTCGATCCAGGCCTTGAAATCATCCTTGCATGCTGTCTGCGGATTCATGGTTCTCCTTTAATAAATGAGATCCGGCATGACAATGGAATACATGTCTGATTGCCATGCCTTATATCCCGCCTCATAATACCCGTTCCGGCAAAACGCAAGTACTCACATTGTCAACTTCATACAGAACCATCTCTATGCAATCATATTTCTCCAGGCGGTTTTCTGATCCAGATCCACCCTTCTTTTTCGGCCCGGCCCATGTCTCGTGGAGGAAGCGCCTCGCCTGAGAGGAAATCGCCGCCTGCCAGGACGCAGACAATGGCATCGAGCATATCGGCATTGTGCTGGGCGACAGAGGATTCAACCTCGAACGAGATCTTCTGTTTCAGTCTGTCAAGAATATCCCGTCTGACCCCGAGATGGTCTTTTCTCTTATAGCCTGATGCAGGCAATAAGCGATGAGCGATCAGTGTCCCTGCAGGATAGACTTCGATTGCTGCACTACTGCTTTTGAAGGACGGATTCCATGCAAGGGGTATCTCCTGACCGCTTCGCTTCCGTATGGTCTCCAGCAGATTCAGTGCGGCATGGGCTGTCCTGGCAATCCTGTCGGCGCCCACATCGAGGGTCTGCTTGCACAGACGCTTCCTTACAAACCTGTCGGTCTCCCTTCTGAAAAGCAAATCGGCAGCAGGGGCAATAGGACTTCCGGCCCTGTGGTTGACTAGTGATTTCCCGAGGTCTTCAGGCCAGCCCAGAGGTGCGTCCAGGGCAAGGAGGGTCCGTTTGGAGCGGGAAAGAACTCTGCACACAAAATCAACCACAGGCCGCATTTCTCTCTGGGAGGGAAGGGATGTCAGCACAAGCCTTCCTGGAGACCACTTGCCGACAGCGACGCCGATATTCTTTTCGTCAACAGCGCAGTCTATCCCGACAATGGTTGTCCGATCCGTCATGGAACCCTGTCAATATCAGTAATAGGCCACTATCAGACCTTGTACTCCAGCCGTCCGATACGTTTGATTCGGTACAGACCTAATTTCACTTCAATGTATCTGCGAGGAATTCAAGGAAGCGTTTCCAGGATTTCCTGTCTGCCGCTTCCTGGTAACGGTCAGTGCCGAAAACGGTAAATGCATGCTGTGCACCGCCATAGGTGATCATTTCGTGTTTAATGCCGGTCGATTCCAGTTCTTTGGCAAGGGCCGCAAACTGATCCAGGGTTATGGCAGAATCGGCTGAACCGTGCATGATCAGGATTTCACCCCGGGTCTTGGTATAATCCTGTCCCTCAGGGGTTGCAAGGCCGCCGTGAAAGGTTGCGAACCCTTTCAGGTCAGCCCCGGAGCGGGCCAGTTCAAGCACCGCGGCGCCGCCGAAACAATAGCCCATGGCCACAGCATTATCCACATTGGCACCTCTTTCTTTCGCCGTGTCCAGGGCACCCTGCATCAGTGCCCGCATCTTCTGCCGGTCTTTATAAAGTTCACCGGTATGCTGGCGTTTGTCTTTATCTGCTGTCGGCCGCACACCGGCACCGAACAGATCAAGGGCAAATACGGCATAGCCATGGTCTGCGAGCATGTTGGACCGTTTGATCTCATAATCCGTGAGGCCGTCCCAGTCATGGATGAGCAGCACAAAAGGCGCGTTTTCTTCAGGACTGATATAGTACCCCTCATACGAGTCACCGTCTACCTGATAGGTAACAGACGATCCTGAAGCACCGAATGAAAGAGTCGAAAGAAATAAGAGAAAGAGTAGTGATAGTACGGAACGCATCATACATACCTCCTTTCTCGTGTGTAGTATGATGTATAATTCCGCAGGTGACCGGATTCAAGTCTGTGCAGTTCGGACTTCAGTTATTCTCTAAAATTCTATAGGGTTGTCGGTTCTTTTGCAATTTTGCTACAGGCCCAGAGCCATCCGGTGCCCTCCATGGACAAAGAGCAGTTGCCCGGTGATCCAGCCGGCCTGCCTGGATGCAAAAAATGAGACAGCATGTGCGATATCTTCAGGCAGACCGATTCTCCTCATCGGGATATCGCCAACAAGTGCCTTTTCAACGTCGGAAGAGATATATCCGGACTGCACCGGTCCGGGCGATACAATGTTTACCGTGATGCCCAGAGGGCCCAGCTCGGCTGCAGCACTCCGGCTGTACGACTCCAGGGCGTATTTGCTGGCGCGGTAGGATATCTCCTTCGGGCACCCCCACGCGCAATCCGCACTGATGTTGATGATTCTCCCCCAGTCAGCCCTTCTCTCAATGAAACGACGGGCAAAGATTGTCATGAGCATGGCAGCGGCCCGGGTGTTCACCGCAAAATGCCGGTCGTGCGTCTCCTCATCGAAGGTGGAGATACCCGGTCCCTCATCCCAGAGCTCCGTCTTTTCGCTGGAAATGTCCATAGGGACAAAGGTGTCGGCCATATATTCAGCAGCATTATTCACCAGAATATCGATATGCCTATATGCTTCTTCCGCTTTATCAAACAACAGGCTAACATTTCCGGGATCACCCAGGTCGGCATCCCAGTGAGCCGCCTGAGCTCCGGTTTGCCTGATCGATACTGCCACTTCACCGGCACTTTTTGACTGCTGTTCAAAAAAGAAGGGCAATCCCGGGTGCTCCTTTCCACTCCACTGCCTAATGGACTGCTGGTTTCCCGGGGATAGCCGTGAAGAAACACCGAAGCACCGTGAGAGGCCAGTTCCCTCGCGATTGCCGCACCGATGCCGTATGGGTTATTGGCGCCGGTTATCAGTGCGTTTTTTCCCTTTAATCCGGGATCGATCATCACTTCCTCCTAAAAAGGCTTACCCATGAGACCGTCTGACTTATTCAGCACTGAGAGAACCGGCAAATCTTTTGATCTCAGGAGAAAAAGACAGTTCATTGCCAAGCTGCAGGAACAATTCATCCACTGCCTGTTGCATCACGATCTTATAGCCCTCATACCCGTATCCCTGGTACACCTTGTTCTCCTTAATCGTTCGTAGGAACACCATGCGATTGTTTCTGTCTACCATCGAGCACTCATAGATTATCGTGGCCTCAAAGTTTGGGGGCGCACCGGGTCGAACCAGTACGGAAGTGTCAATCACCTTTGGGATAAGGGTTGCATCGTAATCCCCCTGTATGCCGTCATCCTCGGTTGAAACAACGGTAACCTTTTTAAAAACACGGGCTGAAAGATCTTTTGTACTCGTACAGAAGGCTTCACCCAGCTCATAAACCCTCTTGGCGCCCTGCCGTTTTGAAATGTACGTATGATCGCACAGTTCGGGATTCAATACGAGCCTTATGCTGACAGGGAATTTTTCGCCGGTTAAAGAGTCACCCATTTGCTTGCTGTCTATCTTGTACCTTCCGCCGAAACCACCGCACGCTGAGATCGCGAAAAGAAAAACAATAATCGAGACCGGAACGGTTATAAGCTTACTCCGCCTTGACATTTGCATCCTCCTTTTTGAGTTCCTTCATAAAACGAAAATACATTATATGCTGCGTTTCCAGGTTCGTGGCCTTCAGGTTTATTCCGACAGTTCCGGCAGAAGTTGCGTCTTCAGGGAGATGATAGTATAAAAATCCGCTCTCTGTCCGGCCCGGGGCCAGGGTCTGTTTCCTGAGTGATTGGGTGATCAGCGCCTGCTGGAGAGACTTTGATGCATCTGTCGGTCCGTAATCGGTCATTGACAAAGGGACTATTGCCAGCCAGAAGACAGGGCCCGTCATGATAAGTGATGTTTCCAGTGATGTATCTTTTGTATAAACCGATTTCTTGGCTTGTGTTGCGGACATGTATTCAGTACCGCCGGTTCCGGACCCGATGCTGTCAAGGTCCTTATCCTCGTGGGCCGTTGGATACCGGTCTGCTGGCTCCACCAGGAAATATTCGGAACCGGTTCTGTTCTCCGCCAATACGAAGACGGGCAGGATGTCTTTTTCAATAAGATTCGTACCAAAGTATTTCTTTATCTCAGCTGCGTCCTCCAATGGTCGCATATAGATCCTCAGTCCTTCCCGGATCTGTTCGTCGCCTTCTCGTGTGGATAGCTGTGTGTCAATGGAAGCGGGTCTGGTTGTCGTGCATGAAACGGGTAGGGCAAGGTAGATCATAATCCATAACAGTAGTACATGTCCCTGCATATTGTTGCGACAAGGGCAATGTCCGTCGTTCCGATTCATTCTATCCTCCTTTCTTCTTTAAACTAAGGACGTCACTTCCTCCTCATGTATCCCATCTTTTTTCATGCATTGCCGGATTTATTCTGCAATGTCCGGTTTTGTCGCTATCGCCTTGAAAAACGTATAACAGAAAACACCATCTTTTTGTGTCGTTCTGTACAAGCCATTTATACCTTCATCAAAGGTTTTTTCATCGATCAGGCCGGCTTTGATGGAGGACTCCCGCACACCTTCTATCATTGCCGTAAACGTGTTCTTTGTGAATCCTTCCACAAGCCGTGGCTTACTCGAGTCAACGTAGACCATTCGTGGTGATACATGGATGGAATCGAAACCTGCGGCGTCCAGAAGCGGATAGAGCTCCCTGCCGATATTAGCATTGCCGCCGGCTCTCTTCTGCAGTTCCACCTGGCACCGGGTCGCCCTGTGTGCAGCATCATTGTCGGGATAGAAATACGTCGATCCATGGTCTCCTTCTATCACCGTGATCGTACCGCGTGGCTTGAGTAGGTTTTTCAGTGAGTTCACTGCAACAAGCGGCCGCGAAAGATGTTCAAGAACGAAACAGACAAAGATGTGGTCGAACGATTCCGCCTTGAATGCCAGGTTGAAGATGTCACCCTGCATGAATCGAACATTCTTGAATCCAGATTCTTCAATCTTTTTCCTGGCCTCATTAATCGATATACCGGATATATCAATCGAAGTGATACATGCATCAGGGCTGCCATGGGCCAGTGTAATGGTTTGTGCTCCCACACCGCATCCGGCCTCAAGGACCCGGCTCCCTGCCGGGTAAAAGGTATCGGAGTGCAGCAGTTCCACAAGAGTATCGGCCTGGTCCTGCAGCCGTATAGTTTCTCTCGGATCATAGCCATGTACGTATTTCATTTTCTTCTATCCTGCTGTCTGTTCTGAAAAAGATCGCCTTTAGGGGCAAATTTTTCACAGAAATAACCTGTACAACCGGCATGAGCCGGAATTCTTCTACCCGATCAACTGCTTGCCTATCATGCCCACGACAAAACCCAGGACAGCGCCCAGTGGCGGCGTCCAATGCCTCCGCATCCTGGATTGGGGGGCGATGTCCTGGAAAATGAGATACAGGATGCCTCCGGCTGCAAAGCTCATGATGCCGGCAGTCAGCTTCGGTTGATCATGCAGAAACATGTATCCGGAACACGCCGCAATGGGACCAAGCAGGCTGATCGCCAGGAGAGTTGCCAGCGTTGTGCGTGGTCTGCCGCCCGACTTCAGGATCTCCCGGTATGAGTTGAATCCTTCAGGCAGGTTTTGGGCACCGATAAATGCGGCGAGGAGAAAGCCGAGACGTTGATTGTGTCCGAACACAGCGCCGAGTGAAATCGCCTCAGGCACGAAATCCATAAGCATTGCCATAAACTGAGCCCTGGTCCCACCCCGTCTGCTCAGATATGCGTCAAGAATGCAGAACATGATGCCGCCGGCACAGAAAACAACGGTGAGACTTACGGGACCTAATGCAGACATTCCTTCCGGGACCAGAGCAAAAGCAACGGCCGCAATCAGAATTCCTCCGCCAAAGGCTATCACCCCGTGGATGATCTCACGTTTCGTCGTTGTCTCTGCACTGCCTTCGATTTTTGCTATAATCCCTCCGACGAAGGCGGTTGCTCCTGCCAGCCACGAAGCTAAGAGAATGATCACGACATGATTCATTTGAATCCTGCAGTTCCTAACATCTCAGAACAAACGCTCTGTGAAGCATTGCATCCTAAATAAATCAGCAGGTATCCCTTGGTAACCCGGACACCGCTTGATTGTATAATATGCAACCGGTTTCAGGAGTCAACCGGCTTTACGGTAAACACATATGCCCTCCGGCTTTCGTACTCCACTCCCGCATATGGTTCCCGCTCGATTATCTCGATCTTCTCAAATCCACAGTCGCTCAGACACGAATGGATGAAATCAGTGGTAAAGAACATGAAGTCGATATCGATTCTCCTGCCGAGAAACTCTTCTATACGGATTGTATCTTCACCGATGTGGTAGGTGAAAAGGAATATTCCACCCGGCTGCAATACACGGAATACTTCCCGGAAAGCTGTTTTCACCTGTTCTTCGGTAAAGTGAACAATAGCATAGAAGGCTACAACACCGGCTATAGAGTCGTTCCCGAATTCGAGTTCAAGGATATTTCCTTTCCTGAAAGGGATATCAGGATGAATTGTCCTTGCCTGTTCGAGAATCTTTTCCGACAGGTCAAGCCCGGAGATCTCAATGCCGAGATCCTTCAGGTATCTCGCGGTCTGACCGGGACCGCAGCCGAGATCCCAGACCGGCCTCTTCTCACCGATCTCCTGCGAGAACCTGTGGAGAACCTCCCGGTCTTTGGGTTTCTTTTCATGATCATGAAGGAACGCTTCTGCATATTCTTCGGCTATCTTATCATATACCTTCTCGACCTTGCGTAGATTCTGTATCATTGCCCCAACAACAGATCTTGCCGGTACATCCTGCAGCACCGGTCTGGCTTCTGCGGAAATTTATCCGCAATCAAGAGAGGATAGGGGGATGTACGGTACAATACAGGCCAGGAAAAGGTAGGCTCCCAGCATGATGCACAACAGCAGACAGACTGAATGATATGTACCTGTTATCATCTTGTTCCTGCAGATAACCTCGAACAGCACCCCTGCGAATATAAGTACGCTCAACATAATGATTCTGATTATATTGTGATCTGCAAAGGTAACAGCAAACTTTGTTGGAGCAGGCAGTAATAACTGATTGTCCTGCCAGGTATCTCTTATCGTATGAATTGCAATCTCTTCATGGGATGTGTTTTCCAGAACCATAGGGAATACAATGAACACCAAGATAGATACCAGTATTGATAGGATCAGTATGAGCTTTGATAGATAATTATCTGATTTCACGTGTTGGATGCACCTTTTATCATTCCAGGATCTGATTATCTTTTCTGACCAGTTGTAATGGGGTCGCCCATTAGACCGTTAATAATAATTTGAAACTTAGAAACGTCCCCTTTTTCCATTCCTATCCCGCCTGTCAGTCTGGCGACGGTGTTCGTGCGGTGATGACCACCTGCGTCAGGAGCTCGGCGTGTGACCGCTTGAACTGAGCCCAGTCGATTGACATCGCGATGTCGTCTTCCGTATCAGTGAAGGAGGCCGCGCGCGAACTCTGGTCTGGCTGGTAACCAAGTTTCTCGAGCATCCGGCGGGAAGCGATGTTCATCGGAATAATCGTGGCGTAGACGCGCTTGAATCCGAACACGCGCAGGGCTGCAATGTGCATCATTGCCGCAAAGCGTGTACCGAGGCCACGACTCTGCTGGGTGCGTGAACCGATCAGGATGGCGAATTCTGCCTCCGACCCAGTGATGTTCCGGAAATCAGCGTCGCCCATCAACACCCCATCCTGCTCTAACAAGAATGTGCGACCGCCGTTGGCGCGTAAGGTTTGGTGAGTTTCCACGACTTCGGGTGCAGTCATCTCGCACGTGTTCGTCAACATCGCGGAATTATGACTGTCGTTGTAGAAGGCTGCAAGTAAAGGGGCAGCGGCCAGGACCTCAGCCTGGGTCGGCTCAAAGACGCGCAGCATCCCCTGCGTCCAGGGGGCCTCGATGGACCATAGTGTTTTGATAAGCATGGTGCCTATTAGATATCCGCTATGCTGCCTTGTCAAGGGGTGGGCACACCGCGATCAAAAAAATGGGAATGCAAATCCATGCCCGCGTACACTCTTTCTATTATTATGTTAATCTTAAAACCAAATTCTCCCTGCTGACCACCTGTCCAAGCAGGGGGAAGGTGTGGTCAGGTCTTGTAATGCCACATTAATAAGCGGGGATGATAAAGATATTATAATGCAAGTTTTGACCTCATGCTTCACTCCTTTTTAAGAGTACCGCCTGAGCGATCCATGGCTGCTTTTTCGAATGAAGCCTGAAAGCCCGGGGAATAATTCATATATTGCGGAACAGGATAGCGCAGACCTGCAGCATGAGTTCTCTCAATTCCTTCCATGAGTATATCCAGTTTTTCTGCCGGACAGGCAAATAGAACTTCATGATCCTGGGCTCCGCCCCAGATTCGATCTCCATTGCCCAGGGTGACATACTGTGGCTTACTGGTCTTGATCGTTTTTATCACTCCCTCATGACAGGAACCAATTCTTCCCGCTGCACTGAATTCCATTACACCACCTTCCATGAACAGATAACCCTGTACAAACCTCATTGCCTGGGCAGGCAGACAGTATATCAACACACTGTCCGGTACGACTTTTGTCCAGGTCAGCGGAGAAATAATCAATCCTAAATATTCATTATTCAGCGAATAAAGATGTTGTTCAAACTTGCCTGCTGTTTCACTGTCCTTTGCATAGAGGCCAACGCTGAATTCTCGCGCCCATTTCTTGTCCTCATCCGTAAGCTTATCCCATCCATACACTGCGCGTGCGGCCTTGCAGTTTATATCCGCCTCAGTGATTGCAATGGTCCAGCCGTAAGTGCGTGACATTTTGAAATCTTGACAGACAAAATTCTGCAGAGCCATGTCCCTGGAAGGTCTTGTATACCCGGGCTGTATCTCAGTCTCCGATCTAATCAATTTTACTGCAAGGGGAAAGGTTGCAGGGCGTATCAGTGCCTCTATCCGCTCACCATACTTTCTGTATCGATCCAGTTCTGAAATCATATCCCCTCCACAAAAAATAAAGAAATTTAATACCTGTATCGCCTACAGCACCCCACGGGTATTTCCCTGATGAGCACCTACAGCATTCAGCACCCCAAGGGCATTTCTTTCAGGGCACCTGCAGCCTAATCAAAACACACTCCGTGCGTCATGGGTGAACCAGTGTTGTCTTGAGCCCTCTTTGTCATGTTCATCACGTATACAGAAGCAATTACAAAAGGTGAGAAGATCCCGGATAGTGTGCGTGTATCCTACCGATTTCAATATGTTTTGTCAAAGATTTATGGGGGAGGGGGGTTGAATTAATCGTTATTATAAAACAGAGAAATTCCCGGATCGATGATATGAATTTTATGAAAAAAATAGAATCCTTAGCCTTAGACCTTAAACCTTGCACCTTATACCTTGGTTTATCTCCACACTCCGGTACTCCATAGATAAATTTTGCCGAACCGATTGATTCAGGGCCGGATCCCCTTACTATACTATAATCGCAGAAGAAGGGAAGGCCTGTTATGGATGCACAGGACTATTATGCTCGGGTGATCGATCCGCTGCGTTCCTGCTTCCGGTTCAGCCACTATGTTGTGGCGACAGGAGAAGAACTGATAGCAGAGGGCTTTGATCCTTCTTTCCCGGCAATCGCAGCACCTGTTGACAGACTTGAACATCTCACCGCCATAAGAGGGCTTCAGGTGCATATTCCCCTGATCGGCGAGCGCTCCCAGTCGGTCCTCATGCCCATTGATTTTGAGATCTTTCTTGGTGAAGACAATGATGCGCTTTATGAAAACATTGAGAGCCAGAAGGCGTATTTCAGGCAGGTAATCCCTGTTGCCAAGTTTCTCGAGGACATCTTCAGGTCGCGGGGCATCCCCTATCTCCTGGACTATACCCCTTCGGGCGGGCACATACTGTTTCAGAATCTTCTCGATCAAGGCTTCATGAAAGAACTCGCTGACATTGGTTTTCTGGAAGATGATCTTATTCAGGCATGTGCATACATCGATCCGGATGATATCAGACGCTGGTACGGTATCTCGCTCGAGGCTGCACGGGTGTTCAGCACGCTGGGCAAGATTGCCGAATATATTGCGCTGCTGATCATGGAAGCATTCAGGGACAATGCTGCACAGGGACTGCTTCCCATAACAATTTCCGACTGCCTTGAGCGCTGTATCAACATCGACAACACCTGGAACGAAGGGTCTCCGTTTATGCGGTGTATCCGGAGCCCCTTCAGCATGCACAAGAAAAACCATGAAAAATACCATAAATATTCCAATCCACCGCTTGTGGATGTTGTGGGGACATACTTTGACGGGAAAACCGTCATCGAAGAAAACGATATGGACTATATTATCGGATGCATGTGGGACCTTCAGGAAGCGGCACGGCATTCCAGGGAATTTCAGGGTTCCATCCCCTGTTCAAACGAAACCCTTGTGCTGCTGATGAGGCAATATCGTTCGTCCGACCTGTACGAATTCCACCGGGACTTTGAACATCAGGACGACCTGCCCAAGGGCATGGCCGTTGAAAAGGCGTTCAAGGAGGAGAATATTCACGACGACAGCAGAGATGTGTTGTTCTCCCCGAATCCTTCAGCCCTGCAGCCGAAAAAACTCATCGGGTTTGTGCGCGATTTTCTTATCAATGCACACTGGAAGTCCCGGCATGTAGCCAACATCCTCCGCGATCTCTACCAGACCCCGTCATACCGGTGGACCCAGGACTTTTATAAATACCCATCGGTGGAAAAGGCCAATTTCTGGGCAAGGACCTACAGTTCTGTAGCCCTGTGGAATGTCGGATTTCTGCACGTATGACAATGGCATCGTCTGAACAGGCTGTGGAGTGTTTATATGAAAAATAGAATTCAGGAGGAAGACTGTCAGGCTAAAGACTATCAGACTGTTAGTAATGGATAAAAACATACAAGACGGGAGATAAAATAGTGAGACAATTCCCTAAAAAAAGATTTACAAAAAGGCATTGACACGAAACTGCTTCGGGATATTTATTAGATAAAATTGAACATTGGTGGGCATGCAGTTCCTTTGTCAGGCATTTGTACAGGGATCTCAAGGAGGAAAGGATGAGTATTCAGAAACAATACCTTAAAACCAAACCTGTATGTAAAGTGACCTTTACCATCCCAAAGGATATGGCCGGATCAGCCGGTGAAGTATTTCTCGTGGGCGAGTTCAACAACTGGGATGCAAACTCACACCCCATGATACACAGAAAGGACGGAGACTTCAATCTGACCATATCTCTTGAGAAAGGCCGGGAATACCAGTTCCGCTATCTTTTAGACGGTCATGTCTGGGAGAATGATGACCGGGCCGATAAATATGTGAGGAGCCCGTACGGAGACTTCGATAATTCGGTAGTAGTCGTCTGACCTGCATCACAATACAGCATCGAAAGTGTTCTACGTTCAGTTAGCGACAGGTCTGTCCCTGTATACAACCGGTTTGGCGTGAAGCGGGATCATGTCTTCCCGGACCGATCTATAAAATCCGGCATTGATCATCAGCTAGAGTATGCCGGTCTCCAGCAGGTTTTTATCAACCTTTTCCGACTGGTCTATAAACAACACTTGCGGCGAGGCCGACGTAATCCCTAAAGACGCCAGCACACTCTGAGAAGATATCCTGCTGCCGTCTTTGCTCATGAACAGAACCTTCACCAGGCTGTTTGCTATCAGGAGTCTGTTTCTGATAAAAGTCTGCCGGAAATACAGCCATCGTTCGTCCCATGAAATAAGTTTTGTCTCGAGCTGATACCTGTCAAACCGATTCAAGGGTCTTTTGTATACGATTTTCTGGGATCTCACCAGCGGGACCCATCGTTTTTGTCTGCAGAGCTTTACCAATCCACTTCTGAACAGTATATCCATGAGCCCCATTTCGGCAACGGCCCAGAAGCATGAATTGTTCATGTACTCCAGATCCACTTCCTGGGGAAGGACAACAAACGACAAACAAGCCTTGTCCGTGACGGAGATCTTCTCACGGAATGCCGCCTTCAAATAGATCAGTAAAAGCCGAAACCATCTAAACATGGGGGTGCCTTTTATTTGTCAGCTCATGGAATGAAAAGA
>DAISYU010000061.1:0-19674 GCA_036825155.1 Thermodesulfobacteriota bacterium
TGCCCTGAGTTCGCACTCACCGGCTTTGATATCCACTGTGGTCTGGTCGTATCCCGCGCTCTTCATCTGGGATGCGATGAATCGCTTCCAGATAAGGTCGTAGAGGGCATACTGGTCCGGGGACAGGAACCGCTTTATGCTTTCGGGGGTGTTTTCCACACTCGTGGGTCTGATGGCCTCGTGTGCCTCCTGCGCCGACTTCTTGGCCCTGTACTGCCTGGATTTTTCCGGCAGGTAGTCCTTTCCATAGTGTGCCGGGATAAAGTCACGGACCTGTTTTATCGCATCTGAGGAGACAACCGGGGAATCTGTTCTCATATAGGTGATAAGACCGGTGATCTCGTCGCTCCCGATGCCTATTCCCTCATAGAGCTGCTGTGCGAGCATCATGGTCTTTTTTGCAGAGAACCTGAGTCTTGTGGATGCGGCCTGCTGCAGGGTGGAGGTGATAAAAGGCGGAAGAGGATTCTTGTACCTGACCTGTTTCTTGATCTTGTCAATCGTTATCGCCTGAGCGTTTCGGATAGCATCGGCGATGTTCCTGGCAGAAGCCTCGTCCGGGATCTCTTTGGGCACCACCACCTTTGCCGGGAATTCTTCGCCGCCCGAGGTCTTGAGCACGCAATCGATGGTCCAGTATTCCTTGGGAACAAAGCTCTCGATCTCCTCCTGTCTCATGCAGATCAGGCGCACGGCGACAGACTGAACCCGTCCTCCCGACAGTCCCCGTTTCACCTTTTTCCACAGCAGAGGGCTCATGGTGTACCCCACGATCCTGTCCATTACCCTCCTGGCTTTCTGGGCATTGTAGAGAGATTCGTTGAGCTTCGTTGCGTTGCTTAAGGCCTCGGTTATGGCCTTTTTCGTGATCTCGTGAAATATGATCCGGCCCACATCAGAGGCGGGTTTCTTCAGTTCCTCCACCACGTGCCATGCGATGGCTTCGCCTTCCCGGTCGGGGTCTGAAGCGAGATAGATATGGTCGGCTGATGCAGCCTGCTTCCTCAGCTTCTTCACGATATCCCTCTTGTCGGGCTTTACCTTGTAGTTCGGAAGAAAGCCGCTTTCTATATCCACACCGAGCACACTTTTGGGCAGGTCCTTGATATGCCCCATTGTGGCCTCGACTTCATAGTCTTTCCCCAGATAGCGCTTTATGGTTCGCGCCTTTGTGGGTGACTCGACAATCACCAGTGATTTACCCATTGCCGCTCCTTGCAATAAATCTGTTTCCATCAACCTTGATGATCTCTCCTGACAATTCCAGCATGCTGATTCTCTGCGTCACCTCTGAAACCGTCATATGGAGCTCATGTGCTATATCGTCAATACTGAGTGCCTGACCTGAGCAGGCTCTCACAATATCGTCGCGGTCTTCGCCGTGTTTTTCGGTATCCGAGATAAATCCCTTTACCTGGGGTGCGATTTCCATGATGACGTCGGCTGCATCGCGGACCAGTACCGCACCCTGGCGGATAAGGTGGTGCGGGCCCTGGGAACGGATATTGGTAACCGCGCCAGGGATCGCCATGAGACATTTCCCCTGTTCCCCTGCATAGCGGGCCGTGATCAATGCGCCGGATTTATAGGCGGCCTCGATCACGATCACCCCGGTGGAAAGTGCTGAGATGATCCTGTTTCTCCGGGGGAAATTCTTCGGATCCGGATGGGTGCCCGGCGGGAACTCCGATACAATCGCACCCTGCTGCGCAATGGCCTCTGCCAGCGCTTTGTTCTCCGGCGGGTAGATGGCATCGATGCCGGAGCCGAGTACACCCACCGTCTTTGCAATACCCTGGAGTGCCCCCTGATGGGCATGGGTGTCGATGCCCCGGGCCAGTCCGGACACCACGGATATCCCCATGGTACTCAGGTCACGGCCGAGCCTCAGAGCCGTATCTTTTCCGTAGTGCGATGGGGATCGTGTCCCCACAATGGCCACCGCCGGCTGCAGATCATGGAGATCTCCCTTTATATAGAGAACGCTCGGAGGATCCGCTATGTGGCGGAGCATCTCGGGATATGCGGGGTCATCCAGGCAGAGGGCATGGCCCCCATGGGATTCCAGGGTTTCCATCACATTGGCGAGAGCCTTTTCATCCACTCCTGCTACGAGCGCGGTCTTCTGGGCGGCATTCAAAAAGCTCAGATTATTGAACTGGGAGGGTGGCGCGGACAGGATATCAGCCGGTGTATGGTAGATCTCCAAAAGCTTTTGTATGGTTTTCGGTCCGATACCCGGTATGAGGTCCAGCGCAATCCACGCCTCTGTACTCTTCATAGATTTTACCCCGCCTCCAGGACTTGGGAGGCTATAAGAACTCAGTGCCGTATGTCAAGAGTCTTTATCCTCATGAAAAGAAAAGGCTTGACAGAAAAAACCTATCTATAGATATAATGCCGGACATGATGCAGAGTACAGTAAGGACCGTGGCTTATTATTACTTTATCTATTTTAGGGAGAGGTTTATCTGCCCATAGGCCAAGGTCCTAGTTGACGAAGAGAAAAAGGCCGTGGGCATAAAGCCATGGCCTTTTTTTTATATCCGCATAAAGGGAGCCACAATGAAGAAGATGTTAAGTGGTAATGAGGCGATTGCCAGGGGGGCATATGAGGCTGGGGTTTCCTTTGCTTCTGCGTATCCCGGCACACCAAGTACCGAGGTGCTCGAGACCATTGCAAAAGAGTATCCTCGGATCCATGCTGAATGGACACCCAACGAGAAAGTCGCCCTTGAAGTGGCCGCCGGAGCATCCTATGCAGGTGCACGATCCATCGCGGTGATGAAGCATGTCGGGGTCAATGTGGCGGCGGACCCGCTCATGACTCTGCCCTATACGCTGATCAGGGGCGGGCTCGTGCTCGTGAGTGCCGATGATCCCGAGCTCTTTTCCTCGCAGAACGAACAGGACAACAGACACTATGCGCGCTTTGCAAAGATTCCGATGCTGGAGCCTTCGACGTCCCAGGAGGCAAAGGATTACATGATCGAAGCAATCGGCATCTCCGAGAAGTTCGAGACCCCGGTGATGCTGAGGACAACGACACGGATCTCCCATTCCATGGGCATCGTGGAAACAGGTGATGCTGCAGAGCAGCTGACCCCGAGCATTGAGAGGCATCCTGCCGAGTTGGTGATGCTGCCTGCCAATGCACGGAGGCGCCATCCGGTAATCGAGGAGCGCATATGTTCGCTCAGGGCATACTCGAACACCTCCGAGCTCAACACCATAGAGATGGCTGATACCTCCATCGGCATCATTTCATCGAGTGTCGCCTACCAGTACGCAAAGGAGGCGTTCCCTACCGCGTCTTTTTTGAAGCTCGGGATGTCGTACCCGCTGCCTGATGAGATCATCCGGGATTTTGCCGCAAAGGTGGAAACTCTCTGGATCGTGGAAGAACTGGACGGCTTCATGGAGGAGCAGGTAAAGGCACTGGGGATTGACTGTCACGGCAAGGACAGGCTGCCCATGTGCGGGGAGCTGAATCCGGACATCGTGAAGAGCGCCATATCCGGACAGGACCCTGAGCCGCTGAAGGAACATCCGCTCCCCGGCCGCCCACCGAGCATGTGCCCGGGCTGTCCTCACCGGAGTCTGCTCTGGGCGCTCAAGAGAAACAAGTGCTTTATCGCCGGCGATATCGGCTGTTATACCCTGGGATTCCTGCCGCCGCTGGATGCTATAGATACGACCCTGTGCATGGGTGCGGGAATAAACCACGCCCACGGCATGTCCAAGGTCTTCGGTGCGGGCAAGGAGAATATTGCTGCGGTTATCGGTGATTCCACCTTCTTCCATTCCGGCATCACCGGACTGGCCAACCTTGCATACAACAGAGGGGCTGCCGTGATCGTGATCCTCGACAACCGGACGACCGCTATGACCGGATCTCAGAACCATCCGGGAACCGGCATTACCATCCGGGGTGAACAGACCACCAGTCTGAACCTGGAGGAACTGGTCAAGGCCCTGGGTATCACGTGGGTGAGAACCATCGACCCCTACGACATCAAGAAGACGAGAAAGGATATCAAGGAGGCTCTGGCATATGAGGGCCCGGCCGTTATCATCTCCAAGGCGCCCTGCGTGCTGCTCAAATCAAGGAACGTATCCGGCAAGAGGCTGGTGGTTGACAGTGAAGCCTGTACGGGGTGCAAGGTGTGCATCGGAATCGGGTGCCCGGCAATCGAGTTCAAGGAAGACAAGGCATACATCAATGATATGTGCGTGGGATGCGGGGTATGCGCCGACCTGTGCGGACCGTCCGCGATTGGAGGTGGAGAATGAACGTCTTGATGGCTGGTGTCGGCGGACAGGGCATTATCCTTGCGTCGGACATGCTCTCTGAGGTTATGATGCGTCATGGATACGACGTGAAGAAGTCGGAGATCCACGGCATGGCACAGCGGGGGGGCAGCGTCATGTCCCACGTTAGGTACGGGCGTCAGGTTGCATCGCCTCTGATCCCGCTTGGGAGCTGCGATATCCTGCTCTCATTTGAAGAGCTCGAGACGGCGCGCTATGTGGAATATCTCAAAGAGGATGCTCATGTGATCATCAACTCCTACCGGCTCTCTCCCCCTTCGGTAATCTCCGGGAAAGAGGGCTATCCTGATATCACCCCCATCCTCAAGGAGAGAACCGGGCGGATACACATGGTGGACGGCAGCAGTATCGCTGAAGAAATGGGCAATCCCCGGGGGGTGAACATCATCCTTCTCGGGACACTTTCAACACTTTTGGAGCCTGACGAGTCGCTGTGGCTGGAATGCATCAATTCCATGCTCAAGGAAAAGATCAGGCCCATCAACATAGAAGGATTCAAGAGAGGAAGAGAGGTCAAGATCCAATGAGATATTTCATTAAGGAGGTTTGTTTATGATTTATAACGAGGAATTCGAAACGCTCCCCCGGGAGGCACTGGAGGCCCTTCAGCTCAAAAGGCTGCAGCAGGTAGTGAGCCGGGTCTACCATACAGTGGGTTTTTATCGCAAATCATTCGACAAGGCAGGTGTAACCCCTGATGACATAAACAGCCTCGATGATCTGAAAAGACTCCCGTTCACCTGCAAGCAGGACCTGCGGGACAACTATCCGTTCGGTCTGTTCACCGTGCCCATGACCAATATCGTCCGGGTCCATGCCTCATCGGGCACCACGGGAAAACCAACGGTGGTGGGCTATACCAAGAGAGACATCGAGACCTGGGCAGAGCTCATGGCACGCGCCTTTGCCGCTGCCGGGCTCACGAAGAACGATATCATCCACAATGCCTACGGGTACGGCCTGTTCACCGGCGGCCTCGGTGCCCACTACGGTGCGGAGAAACTCGGCGCCAGCGTCATACCCATGTCAGGAGGCAGTACGAAAAAACAGATCCTGCTTCTTCAGGACTTCGGTCCGACGGCAATCTGCTGTACCCCCTCCTATCTGCTCTTTCTGGCAGAGGCAGGCAAAGAGATGGGCGTTGATATGAAGTCGCTCAGGCTCAGGGTCGGCATACTCGGTGCCGAGCCCTGGAGTGAAAAGATGCGCGCCCAGATCGAAGAGGCCCTGGATATAACCGCACTGGATATCTACGGCCTGTCAGAGATTATGGGCCCCGGAGTGGCCATGGAGTGTATCGAGGGACGCTGCGGCCTCCATGTCTTCGAGGACCACTTCATCGTCGAGGTGATAGACCCGGTATCAGGCGAGGTGCTGCCCTATGGACAGAAGGGCGAACTGGTCTTCACCACCATCACCAAAGAGGCGTTTCCGCTCATCAGGTACCGGACAAAGGACATCTCCAGGCTCATGCCGCAGGTCTGCAAGTGCGGAAGAACCTTTGTGCGGATGGAACGCGTCAGCGGCCGGAGCGACGACATGCTTATCATCAGGGGTGTCAATGTGTTCCCGTCTCAGATAGAGAGTGTTCTTATGGACATTGAGGGTCTCGAGCCGCACTATCAGCTGATCGTGGACAGGGAAGGGTCCATGGATACCCTCGAAGTTCAGGTGGAAGTGAGCCAACAGGTTTTCTCTGATGAGATCAGGGAGTTGCAGAAACTGGAAAAACGCATTACAAAGGATATCAAGGATTACCTTGGAGTTACCACCAAGGTGAAACTTGTGGAGCCCAAGAGCCTGCAGCGGTTTGAGGGCAAGGCCCAGCGTGTAGTCGACAAGAGAGAGATATAAGGAGACCCTGTATGAAGTTGGAGCAAATATCGATCTTTCTGGAGAACAAACCAGGCGGACTTTCCAGTGTGACCAAGGCTCTTCGTGATGCCAACATCAATATTCGTGCCCTGTCTCTGGCCGATACGTCGGATTTTGGTATCCTGCGGTTGATCGTAAACGACGTGGCCAAGGCAAAAGAGATACTCAATGCAAGTGGATTTGCCGTGGGCAGGACCAATGTCGTTGCAGTGGAAGTGCCCGACAAGCCGGGCGGCCTCCACAGTATTCTTGAGGCCCTTACCTTAGAAGGGGTCAATGTGGAATACATGTATGCCTTTGTGGAGCGAAGCGGAGAAAATGCGGTGATCATCTTCCGGTTCGATTCAACGGACAGCGCCATCAGGATCCTGCAGGAAAAAGGGTTTAAAGTGCTGCCGGGTGAGAAGGTCTACGGTATCTGAGAAACAGGAGAAGATGCACACGCTGCAGATCTCGTATTGTGTGGATCGGGAGTATGTGACCGGATAGAGCACCCCAAGCGGGGGTAATCACGGTTGCAGTGGTTCTCCTTGGACGGCGGTCCTTATGGTGCCGGCCGTATCGAGAGGAGTCTCACTGCTGCGGGGTAGTGCTGCAGAAACAGCAGCGGGCACAGGGATTACGCTATGGCAAGGATAATCAGGGAGGCGGTTGCCGACACAACGGGCAAAGAGGCGGGACTGGCTATCATCGGGCGCCTCTTCCTTGTGGCGGGGATTGCCCTGGCACTTGCAAGCATCGCCGCCACGATCATCCGCGGCGAATTTTTCTGGCTGGCCTGTGGTGCTGTTGGCATGGTCATCGGCATCGTGTTCTTCATCATTTTCGGTGCGCTCTCAGAGATTATCGCACTGCTCAAGAAGCTGTGCGGGATTCCCTGCAGCACACACATATCGGGCACCGGGAAGGGGACCATCTTCCTGTGTTCCGAATGCGGATCCATGACCTGGGCTGACTCATTAAAATGCAGCAGGTGCGGTGTCGAGTTCGACTCCGAAGAACCCGACCCGGCAGTGACTGCCGGTACGGATGGTGCGAAGGTGTGATCATCCCGGTCGGCCTTTGGTCTACATCCAAGCGGGGTATGTATTTGCGGCACGGTATCAGGTGTGCTGGCTTAAGGACGTTATGACACCTTTTTTGGGGGTGGCCGGGAAAGGGTATTGAGCTCGTAAGGATATTTTATAATGGCCTCTGCCTTCGGTTTAAGCTGTGCCGGATAAGAAGGCTTGAGTAACAACAGTGTCCTGACAAGGACCTGCGGCTATGAACTCTCAGCGTGCTCAAGGGTTCATGCTAATGACACATACGTATTTTTATAAAGGGGGAAGACAAATGAGAAGGGCGTTAAGCGTTATTATCTGTGGACTATTTGTTCTGTTTCTCTGTGGTTCCTGCAGTAAAACCACCGAAGAAAAGGCGGAGCCGGAAAAAGAGGCCGTAAAGGCCGAAACTCCGATAGAGTTGTCGTACAGTATCTTCTTCCCGCCGAGCCATGCTCAGTGCAAGGCAGGCATAGCGTGGGCGGAAGAGATCCAGAAACGCACAGGGGGCGCGGTCAAGATCAATATATTCCCCGGTGGCACCCTGACAAGTGCGAAGGAATGCTATGACGGGGTGGTCAACGGCATATCCGATCTGGGCATGTCCTGTTTCGCCTACACAAGGGGCCGTTTTCCCGTTATGGAGGCCGTGGATCTGCCTCTGGGATATCCCAACGGGAAGGCAGCCACAAGGATAGCGAATGATTACTATGCGCAGATGATGCCTAAGGAACTCGACGATGTCCATTCCCTCTATTTCCATGCACACGGTCCGGGCCTGCTGCATACCAAGACTGCGGTGAATACCTTAGAGGAGCTCAAGGGTATGAAGATCAGATCCACAGGGCTGTCAGCCAAGATTGTCGAGGCGCTCGGCGGTGTTCCTGTGGCAATGCCTCAGGGCGGCACCTATGAAGCCCTTCAGAAAGGGGTAGTGGAAGGGACATTCGGGCCCATCGAGACACTCAAGGGCTGGAAGCAGGCCGAGGTTATCGACTATACGACCGATTGTCATGTGGTTGGGTATACTACCGCCATGTTTGTGGTCATGAACAAGCAGAAATGGGAGTCGCTCCCGGCCGATATTCAGAAGATATTTACCGAGGTCAGCGAAGAATGGATAACCATCCAGGGCAATGTCTGGGACGAGGCTGACCAGGAAGGCCTCGCATACACAAAGGAGCTCGGGAACAGCATTATAGAGCTTTCTGCTGAAGAAGGACAGAAATGGAAAAACGCGGTTGAAACAGTCATTAATGATTATGTCGAAACCGCAAAGGCCAAGGGTGTCGATGGTGAGAAGTCTGTAGCACTCTTGAAGGAATTGTTGGGCACGTACGCTCAATAGGGAAATTGCTACCTGAGACAGGAGACGCCCCATCGGTGAGGGTTCTGATGGGGCGTCCACATGAACTGTTGGTGGGATTGCTATGGTATCATTTTTAAGGATAGAACGATTCGTTGCGCGTATTGCCGAGCGGGTGAACTGGGTTGCAGCAGCGGCAGTGGTCTTCATGATGCTGATCACTACTGCGGATGTGATCATGAGGGCGTTCAGACATCCCATTCTCGGGACATACGAGATCGTCGGGTTCACGGGGGTGGTGGTGATCGCATTCTCCCTGCCCTATACCTCCATCCAGAAGGGCCATATTGCGGTCGAGTTCCTCGTGCAGCGACTGCCCTGGCTTGCCAGGGTAATCATCAATATCATCAATGCCTTTATCTCCATTGTGCTCTTTGCCGTCATTGCATGGCAGTGCGCGAAGTATGCCGAGACCATGAAGATCTCGGGCGAGGTCTCATCAACACTGCAGATGCCCACATATCCGTTCTTATACGGTATTTCCTTCGGGTGTCTGCTCCTGTGCGTTGTGCTTTTCATCGAGTTCCTGCGTCAGTTCAGGGGGGCTGAGATCGAATGAGCGCTACCACAATCGGCATTATCGGTATCGCAGCACTTTTCATCCTTATCTTTTCCCGGATGCCTGTGGGATTTCTCATGGCACTCATCGGCTTTGTCGGGTTCGGCTCGATCGTCTCTTTTGATGCGTCGCTCAACCTCCTGGCCAAGGACGTCTTCTCGGTGTTCGGCTCCTATAGTCTCACCGTGATACCGCTGTTTGTTTTCATGGGTCAGCTGGCATTTCACTCGGGCATCTCGTCACGGCTGTTTGATTCTGCCTATAAATTCATCGGCAATCTTCCCGGCGGCCTGGCCATTGCAACCATCGGAGCCTGTGCGGCCTTTGCCGCTATCTGCGGGTCCACCAACGCCACCGCTGCCACCATGGCATCGGCAACCTTGCCCGAGATGAAGCGGTACAACTACAAGCCCGAACTGGCTACCGGGGTTGTCGCTGCAGGGGGAAGCCTCGGGATCCTTATCCCGCCCAGCGTTATTTTTATCGTATACGGCATCCTCACGGAACAGTCCATCGGGGAGCTCTTCATGGCAGGGATTCTCCCGGGCATTCTCCTGACATCCCTCATGGTCGTAAGCATCCTCATATGGACGAGCCTGAGACCCGAACTGGGTCCCCGGGGGCCCAAGACCTCGTGGAAAGAAAAGATTGCATCACTGTCCGGGGTTATCGAGACCCTCATTATCTTTATCCTCGTGATGGGCGGGCTCTTCGGCGGGATCTTCACCCCCACGGAAGCCGGCGCAGTGGGCGCGTTTTCCACCCTGATGGTTGCCATAATCAAACGGAACCTTACCTGGGACGGGTTCATCTCCGCCCTGTTCGAGACCACCAGGACCAGCTGCATGATCCTGGTGATCGTAGCCGGAGCCACCATCTTCGGGCACTTCCTCGCGGTCTCGCGCATCCCCTATGACATTGCCAGCTGGATCTCATCGATACAGCTCCCCGCTGCGGTGATCATGTCCCTGATTATCTTTGTGTACTTTGTAGGCGGCTGTTTCATCGATTCGCTGGCATTGATCATGCTGACGATCCCCATATTCTACCCGGTGGTCCTGCAGTTCGGGTATGACCCGATATGGTTCGGCGTGATCATCGTGCTGGTGACCCAGATCGGGGTCATCACCCCGCCGGTGGGGGTGAATGTCTATGTGGTCAGCGGGGTTGCCCGTGACGTGCCGCTCAATGTCATCTTCAAAGGGGTGATCCCCATGCTGATTGCCATGCTCATCACCACGTTCCTCCTCATCCCGTTCCCCCAGATTGCACTCTTCCTGCCGGGGCTCCTAAAATAAGATATGGGGTTCGAGATCTCAGGCAGAACGAGCAAGTGAGATCGAGGATCGAGGCAGAAGGCAGTTAGTCAAGATAGAACGGGATCCCAGGCAGAAGGACAAAGACCAAAGAGAATACATGGAATGATGGAGTGCTGGAGTGTTGGAAAGGCAATAGGCATCCGGCTTCGTTCTCAATTACGCCCTGACACGTCCCGCTTCGCCAATGGCTTCAGGCTTCGTAATAACTACGCCTGACGAGACACAGGACAGGGAAGACTCAAGATTAAAAATCGTATCACAAGATATTTGTACTAACTCCTGTATTTGTTTGTTTCTGTATTTTCCTAAAGCCCAGTGCCCAGCGCCTAGTGCCTCGTTCAGTACTTCAGATAGTGGAAGGGCTCTATGGTGGCCAGGGCCTCAGCGCTCAATGTCTTGAACTTGTTTTCCTTGAGCACCTTCTGGGTCCCCTCGAGATCGGAGACATCCACAACGAACACCGCTGTCTTGTTGCTCTCGATGACAAAGCCGTAGGCATTCTCTATATTGATGCCCCTGTCTCCTAAAAGACGGACAAGCTTGTCCATCCCGCCCGGCTTGTCATCCAGGAGCACGGCAATGACCGGGGTGAGGCTTGCCTTGATGCCCTCTTTGACCAGGATCTTTTCTGCGAGTTTCGGGTCATCCACCAGGATATTGAAGAATCCGTGTTCGCCGAACGATGAAATGGTGATCGCGCGGATATTGATCTTTTCCCTGGCAAGGATCCCCGAGACCTCTGCAAGTTTCCCCGGGGTGTTCTGGGTCGGTATGGTCAGTTGATATGCAATCATAGCCCACCTGTTATATGATGTCTTTGAGTGTAGTCCTGTTCCCGGTGTCTAAAGCCTGATGCTTTCATGAAACAGTGATTCTATTTCATATCCGTTTCGCCCTTATGTCAAGGTATTTCTTGCCGTTGTCGCATCAACTGCAGGATGCGTACTTATGGAGAACAGGCGGATATGAAGCAATTGTCGTCAAGCCATTCTTCCCAGGTACTTTCTTCCTCTTCGGCATATTCCGGGGCGACGCCGTCAAAGGAATATCCGTTGATTCCGCCGCCCTGGTTATACGACAGGGCAAGGACCCCGGCGGCAGGAATGAGGTACTCGGTGATGGATTCGTCTGTCCAGGGCAGACCTTCGTGTACGATGGTGACACAGCCGTGGAAGTCGCCGACCTGTTTGCCGGTCTCATCCACATAGCCGAAAAACACCTCCTGGCCCGGGGAGGGGGATGCCGGATACTTCAGGGTCGTGACTCCTTCGGGCAGGTCCGAATAGTTCCAGCCGATGCTGTCTCCGTCCGAATAGTATACCATCTGCAGGACATGGATGTTGTCGTCGGTGTCCTTTGCATAATAATAGTAAATGGTGTGCACGTCCACGTCCGGGGAGGTCTCACCGGACGGAGGGATTGATACATGCTCGCGGATCACCACGCAGTCAATTCCCTCCAGGGCAAAGGTCTGGTGGAAGACCTGGGAGAGGGCATATCCGTAAAAATCGCCATATCCGTACAGGCTGGTGAGAAAATCCACCATGCGGTCATATTCGCTGAAATAGGGGTTCTCATGGAGATCGGTGCTGTCATCCGAGAAGGTGTATCCGTTCAGCAAGGTGTCCGCCGATGCCGCATGCGGCACGAAGAAAAGGAACACCCCGAAGAGAGCGGCACAGAGTATCCTCGATGACAACCTCACAACATGTATCATAACTACTTTATAATACCCTTATTTTAGGATTTTTGCAATCGATCTTCTCCTGGTGGGATAATGAACGGATTACGTGCAACAAAATCGTGAAGAATCCTGTTAATTGTTGTATAATAAACATACAATCAGCGTTGAGTGCAATGGAGTGATGGGTGATGTTATGAGTTGGGGCTACCGGTATGGTCATTGCACAATGGGGCTGTAATTATGCTGCATGATAAGGAGGGAACATTTTGAGAAAGAAGAAGACGTGGAAGTCCTTTGGCCAGCGAATACGCTCAATCAGGGAAGAAAAGGGGATCTCGCTTGAAGACCTCGCCCTCGAGACCGGATATCCGCTCGATACCCTGGAAAAGATCGAAAACGACGAGGTGACTCCGCCGGTCTCTCTGGTGCTTCAGCTCGGACACACCTTCAAGATGGATATCGAGGAGGTGGAGGACGAACAGGAGAAGAAGGCCTCGAAGAAGCGGGCGAAAAGCCATAAAAAGCGAGTTGACTCATATGCCTATGTCTCGCTCACCAAACCGGGCCTCGACAAGCATCTGCGTGCCTACCTCGTGACTATCGAGCCGAAGACCGAGCACAAGGGGGCCGAGTACCACCACGAGGGTGAGGAATTCGTCTATGTTTTGAAGGGCGGGCTTTCCATACAGGTGGGGCAGAACATCACGAAGCTCAAAGAAGGCGGTAACATCCACTTCAATTCAGCCCTGCACCACAAGCTGAGCAACCCCACCAGCGAGACCACGGAACTGCTCGTGGTCATCTTTGTCCCATAAGGAGCAGATTATGGCATTTCAACTGACCAGTGAACAGGAAATGATACGGCTCATGGCGAGGGACTTTGCGCGCAAGGAGCTCGAGCCCCACGCAAGCCGAAGGGACAAAGAGGAAATATTCCCCCATGACAGCATTAAGAAGATGGGCGAACTCGGTCTGATGGGCATGATGGTCCCGGTGCAGTACGGGGGATCGGACACCGGGGCGGTCAGCTACTGCCTTGCTTTGCAGGAGATTGCCTATGCATGCGCGTCCACCGCGGTAACCATGTCGGTGGCGAACCTGTCCTCCGAGCCTCTGCTGAAGTTCGGGACAGAGGAGCAGAAGAACACCCACCTGGTCCCCCTGGCAAGCGGAGCGATGCTCGGGGCGTTTGCCGTGACGGAACCCGGGGCCGGTTCGGATGCCGGGAGCATGAATATGCGGGCCGAAGACAAGGGGGACCATTACCTCATCAACGGCACCAAGATTTTTATCACCCACGGGGCCTATGCCGACAAGATCAACCTCATCGCGCGGACCGATCCGAAAAAGGGCAGCAGGGGACTGACGGCCTTTATTATCGAGAAGGACTTCCCCGGCTTCTCCATCGGCGCCACCGAGGAGAAGATGGGGCTGAGGGCATCGAACACGGTGGAGTTGATCTTCGAGGACTGCAGGGTTCCCAAAGAGAATCTCCTGGGCAGAGAGGGTCAGGGATTTCAGGTGGCCATGAACGCCCTTGACAGCGGCCGGATCGGCATCTCTTCCCAGGCAGTGGGGATAGCCCGGGCATGCCTGGATGAGGCCATCAGCTATGCCGGAGAGCGCAAACAGTTCGGGAGAAACCTCAGTTCGTTCCAGGCGATACAGTGGATGATCGCAGATATGGCAACCCAGATCGAGGCTGCGAGCTGGCTCGCGCTCTCTGCCGCCGACCGCAAGGACCAGGGCCTGAGCTTTACCAAAGAGGCCTCCATGGCAAAGCTCTTTGCCTCGGAACTGGCGAACAAGGCGGCATACCAGGCCCTGCAGATCCACGGCGGCTACGGTTATACCAAGGAATACAAGGTGGAACGGCTCTACCGCGACGCACGGGTCACCACCATTTACGAGGGTACTTCCGAGGTGCAGCGCATTGTCATTGCACGGGAGGTGCTCAAGCAGTAACCACCACCTGACGCACAATCGGAAGCCGCACGGAAACTCACTCATGGCCCGATGCCGGCATCGGGCCATCCAAATTCTGTCTGAAACAAGACCTTTCCCGGCTCTCCCGTCTCGTCCGGACTTCTGCGTGAAGAATCCAAGGCATTGACAAGACTTTGTTTCATGGGATAGATTCTGGATTCGTGAATAACCAAGGAGGATAGGATGGATTACAAGGATACACTGTGCTTACCCAAGACCGAATTTCCCATGAAAGCGAAGCTTGTAAACAAAGAGCCTGAAGTGCTTTCCCGGTGGGAAGATGAAAACCTCTACCAGAAGATTCTGGACAAATCCAGGGACTGGGACAAATTCATACTCCATGACGGTCCCCCATATGCAAACGGGCACATACACTTAGGTACTGCCCTGAACAAGATTCTCAAGGATATTATTGTCAAATCCTACTTCATGATGGGTCACAATACGTTCTATCTTCCGGGGTGGGACTGCCACGGCCTGCCCATCGAACACCAGGTGGAGATCGAGACGGGTGACGAGATCGCCACGATGTCCAAGGCGGATATACGAAAGAAGTGCCGGGAATACGCCAATAAGTTTCTCGATATCCAGCGCGCGGAATTCAAGCGTCTCGGGGTGCTGGGTATCTGGGACGACCCCTATATCACCATGAAATACAGCTATGAAGCCACCATTGTACGGGAACTCGGCAAGTTTATCGGCAAGGATTCCCTGTACAAGGCACGCAAGCCGGTCTACTGGTGCGCCACCTGCGGCACGGCACTGGCCGAGGCAGAGGTGGAATACCACGACCAGACGACCCCTGCCATCTTCGTCAGGTTCAAGATGCTCTCGGATATCTCTGAGAAGCTCCCCGAGCTCAACGACCATGTCGATGATACCCACGTGGTTATCTGGACCACCACCCCGTGGACCATCCCGGCGAACCTGGCCATCGCCCTGCATCCTGACCTGGAATACTCCGCAGTCAAGACCGACAAGTACGGTGTGCTCATCCTTGCCACAGACCTCATCGAAGACGTGATGGGGCAGATCGGTGTGGACAACTATGAATCCCTGGCCGTATTCAAGGGAGGCCTCCTCGAACACATGAAGGCAAAACATCCGCTCTACGATCGGGAGTCCCTCATGATCCTTGCCCCGTTTGTCACCTTGGAGGCTGGTTCGGGCTGCGTTCATATCGCTCCGGGACACGGTGAGGAAGACTATGAGATCGGCAAGGTCTACGGGCTCGACATCTATGCACCGGTGGACAACGACGGGAATTTCACCAAGGACGTCGAGGAGTTTGCCGGAAAGTTCGTCTTCGATGCAAACGATGATGTCAATGCCGCGCTGAAACGCGCCGGAACGCTCCTGTCCGTGGATGACTACGCCCACTCCTATCCGTACTGCTGGCGTTGCAAGAACGCCATCATCTTCCGATCCACCAACCAGTGGTTCATCTCCATGGAAGTAGGCGATCTGAGAGTCAAGGCGCTCGAGTCCATCAGAAGGGTGCGGTGGATCCCTTCCTGGGGGCAGAACAGGATCTATTCCATGGTGGAAAACAGGCCTGACTGGTGCATCTCCAGGCAGCGTTCCTGGGGCGTTCCCATCCCGGTCTTCTAC
The DNA here is from genome assembly GCA_036825155.1 of Thermodesulfobacteriota bacterium. Classification (GTDB taxonomy): domain Bacteria; phylum Desulfobacterota; class Desulfomonilia; order UBA1062; family UBA1062; genus DSAD01. The sequence goes on from DAISYU010000061.1 coordinate 15,776, forward strand.
TGCAAGGACTGTGGCGAGGTGGTCTCTTCCGAGGCGATTGCAGAGCATGTTGCCTCGATATTCGAGAAAGAGGGCGCCGATGCCTGGTTTGTGCATTCATCGAGCGAGCTCCTGCCCGAGGGCACCTCATGTCCCAAGTGTTCGGGTTCTGCCTTCGACAAGGAAGAAGACATCGTGGATGTCTGGTTCGATTCAGGGGTGAGTTATGCCGCCGTGTGCGAAGACGACCCGCGCATGGGTATCCCTGTGGACATGTACCTCGAGGGTTCCGACCAGCACAGGGGCTGGTTCCACAGCACGCTGCTCGCATCGGTGGGGACGAGGGGTGAAGCACCCTACAAGACCGTTCTGACCCATGGGTTCGTGGTGGACGGCGACGGGAGAAAGATGTCCAAGTCACTGGGCAACACCATATCGCCCCAGGAGATCATATCGAAGTACGGGGCAGAGATTCTCCGGCTGTGGGCAAGTGCCCAGGATTACAAGACCGATATCAGGATATCCGACGAGATCATCAAGCGTCTCGTGGAGACCTACCGCCGTATCAGGAACACATGCCGGTTCATGCTGGGCAACCTGCACGACTTTGACCCGAAATCCGACATGGTCGCCTATGAGGACATGATGGAGCTGGACAAGGTCGCCCTGCACAAGACGCAGGAACTCATCGAAAAGGTGAGACGGGCGTATGAAGAGTTCGAACCCTATGTCATCTACCAGCTCGTTCACAACTTCTGCGTTGTTGACATGAGCGCATTCTACCTGGATATCTTGAAGGACAGGCTCTACGTGTACAAGGCCGCCTCTGATGAGAGAAAGTCAGCGCAGAGCGTTATCTTCAGGATCCTCGTCGATCTTACCAAACTCCTTGCCCCGGTCCTGGCTTTCACTGCAGAGGAGATCTGGGATTATGTTCCGGACTTTGAAGGCAAGGAGGAGAGCGTACACCTGAGCTCAATGCCGAATGCCGATGAGGCACTCAAAGATGACGATCTTACGAGCAAGTGGGACCGTATCATCGCTTTGCGCCAGGAAGTGTCCAAGCAGATGGAGCAGGCGAGAAGAGACAAGGTGATCGGCCATCCTTTAGATGCGAAGGTCAATCTCATTGCAGACGGCGACACCCTTGAATTCCTGCAGGGGATCGAACCTCTGCTCGGCGATGTATTCATCTGTTCGGGTGTGGGCGTGATCAAGGGCGACGGCCCCTACATCGAGAGCGAGGAATTCAGCACGCTGAGAATAGAGGCAGTCAAGGCCCCCGGCGGGAAGTGCCCGAGATGCTGGCACTACAGCGAAGACATCGGGAAGAATCCGGAGCACCCCGAGGTGTGCGCCCGGTGCGCCGAGCAGCTCGCATAGCTATAGACCAAGGCAGATACTGTCACTGCCTGTCCATGTGGCGGGCAGTGACGGAAAAGGCCTGCACAGGCAGGTAAGGAGACATGTTTCGTGAAACTAGGCGGGAAAACAGGGGCAGGCCGCAGCCTGGCTTCAATCCTCAAGTGGGGGATGCTGCTCGTACTTCCTCTCTATGCCCTGGACCAGTGGACCAAACGACTCATATGCGAGCAGGTTGATATCGGCACCGGTTTCACTGTCATTCCCGGTTTCTTCGATATCATCCACATGCGCAATACCGGCGCAGCGTTCAGTCTGCTGCAGAATATACCGGCGGCGTACAGGACCTATTTCTTCCTGAGCGTCACCATCGTCGCCCTGGTGGCGATCTTCACCATCTTCTGGAAGTCGAGTGGAAGTTCCTGGCAGTTGAAGACGGTCATGAGCTTCATCATTGCCGGGGCGATCGGCAATCTCACGGACAGGATACTGTTCAACGAGGTGGTGGATTTCCTCAGCTTCTACCTGGGGCACTACCGGTGGCCGACGTTCAACCTCGCGGACACCTATATCTCACTGGGCATGGTGGGGCTTATTATCCACACGTTCTTCACATCAAAGCGGACATGAACGTGTAGCCGGAGGTCTCCCATTCCTCCGGATTGATCAGGGACGGAATATCCATGAGAATGACCATCTGGCCCTGAGGGTCCTTGTACACACCCTCTATGAAGTTGGTTGATATCTTTGTGGAGAAGGCCGGGGTCTGCTGGACCCTCTTGGGATCGATGACGAGAACGTCTGCCACGTTGTCTACAACCATACCCATGACCCGTTCCTCGACCCTTACGATAAGGAATACGGTGAACGGGGTATACTCTTTCTCCTCAAGCCCGAGTTTGAGCCTGAGATCCATGATGGGGACCAGGTCGCCTCTCAGGTTGATCACCCCTTTGATAAAGTCCGGTACGTTGGGCAGCAGGCTGATATCCTGGAGCCCGATAATCTCTTCGATTGCCTGAATGGGCACGGCGTAGGTTTCATTATCAAGAGAAAACGTGATAAACGAGGTGTTCTCCGGTTTTCTCTCCTCTTCATTCTCTTTAATCCATTGGACCTTCTTGTTTCTGTCGTGGCTCTCCTCACTGGTATCTGCCTGTCCGGCAACGACCTGTTCTGTCTGGCGAGGTGCTTTCTTGGTTGTCTTGGCTGTCTGCATGTCTTCCCTCGTCTGCTGTTTTTTCCCAGGGGCTGCCTGGGCAGATGTCTTGATCATGTCTGCTGTAACCTGTGTCACGTGCGAGCTGTCTATACTCAGGGCCATGGGGACCATGTCCGGTTCCATGATAGTGGTAAACAGAATCGATGAATCTCCTGCCTGGGAATGATGGACCCCGAGGGTCTCACCCAGGTTGTCAAGTTCTTCGATAAATGCATCGAGCTTGGCTTTCTTCATGTTCACATCGAGCATGTAGACCTGGCCGATCTCCAGCTTCCTGGCAAGGTCGTCTTTGCCGATGTTAAAGACACTGAAGATATCGGTCTTGTCGCCGCCGCGGCTCTTGTCTTTCTTCGATGCCGGGGCTGACCCGCCCGAATCCAGGATCTTCTTCAGGGCTGCGACGTGCTCGGAGATATCCATGTCGTTGCTGGACATCACATCCTCGAACATGTTCTTGAGCATGTCGGCTGCCTGGAGCAGAGGATTGGCAATCTCGCTCGAAGGAATGAGCTTGCCCGAACGGATAAGGTTCAGCACGTCTTCCATGATATGGGCCAGATCGCCGATGTTTATCAGATCGAGAAATTTGGCAGAGCCTTTGATGGAGTGAGCGGCACGGAAGACCCTGTTGATGACCTCAGTGTCGATATTCTCCATATCCGATTCGATCTTTATGAGATCTTCTTCGATATCTGCTATATGTTCCCTTGATTCGGTAACAAATTCTTCAATAAGATCGTCAAATTCCCCCACGGTGGTGTTCCTCCCCGGATTAGAGTCTGCCACCTCTATCGGCAGGAACGGTGCGAATACTTTAAAGATTGTTGACAGGAAATATATAATACGGTTATATACTTGAATAAATTTGCGAGGGGGGCTTTTGTGCGCGGAATCAGAATCTGTCTGCTTGTAATGCTGGTTGTAGTCTCAATAGGCTTGGTGGGATGCGGCGGTAATGACGGAGGTGCGGAGATCATGGCGCCGATCCACATGGAGATGTCCACGGACAATCTTCATCCGCGGGTGGGGCTCTCCGGCTTTGTCTTCGGCACGTTCGTGCTCCTGAATGCCTACCTCATGATCATCTGCAGCTGCATTCTCCTCATCATGAAAGAGCAGACCGTAAAAAAGATACTCGATACCATCTCCATGGTCACCCAGATGCTCAATCCCAATGCCTCAGGCGGGAAGGGCAAGGGTATCCTCGAACTGCTTGCGCACAGCGATACGAGGGTCCAGATCGGTTCGGTGGGACTGATCGCGGGCATCCTCCTTGCCTATCTCGGTGCATGGATTGCGATGTAGGTCTCTGAAGCAAGAATACAGAAGTCAGTAG
>DAISYU010000062.1:0-19159 GCA_036825155.1 Thermodesulfobacteriota bacterium
GACCTGAATTCGATGGGCACAAGGTGAACTGGGACCTTTTGCTGACCCGCCAGCGCATGTACCTGAAAGAGGAAAATCAGGCGCTCGAAAAATGGAAGTTCAAGCGTCATGAAAAATAAACCTCGCGCAAAGACGGGAAGACGCAAAGAATGAGAGAAAGTGAGAGAGGAAAGATCATTGCTGATTCCTTAGCGTCTTGGCGACTTGGCGCGAGAACGAACTATTCTTGAACAACGCCTTTGATGCAATGGCTATTGAGAAATCACTTTGGGCCCGCCTGGACTATGCAACATGCCCGGAAATTCACCTTTTTTAAATCTTCATGGTTCCGGCTTGCCCGGGTCAGTTTACAGACAAAGGAGCCCATATTCGCTCTCTTGGATCTCATCTCAGGCATGGTAATAAAAAAGCCCATCCTGATTTACAAGATGGGCTTTCTCTCGTGCTGGCGGGAGCGACGAGACTCGAACTCGCGACCTCCGGCGTGACAGGCCGGCGTTATAACCGTCTTAACTACGCCCCCGTAAGAACCGAACTGCCACTACACGAATTTTTACTGGTTGTCCAGCAGGAAAATCATCTTAATGTAAAGATCCCGACTATACCGTCTTGTCTTCCGAGAGCTCTCGGAGATATGAGAAGAGCAGACGGTAGGACTTTCTGGGAGTATCGAGCTCCAGTTCTTTCCTGGCACCCCGTATGAGCTGCATGAGCCTCTGCCGGTCGGTGTGCGGGTACTTCTCAAGCAGGTCTTTGAGGGCTTCCTGGTTGTCTGCAACAAGATCATCCCGCAGACGCTCGAGCTCCTGGAAATGAAGGGTCTCTACATTATGGTCGCCATCCAGCTGCGCCAGAACTCGTTCAATGGGTTCCATATCCACATTTCGCATGAGGGCGCCGATATACTTGCGCTGCCTCTTCCCGGCGGAGCGGGTCGTGATGGTCTGGGCAAACAGCAATGCATCTTCGAGATCCTGGGGCAGGTCCATATTTCTGATCTGGCCTGCAGGGAGCTTGGCAAGCCTCTCTCCCAGTTTCTCCAGTGCGTGCATTTCTCTTTTTACCTGGGATTTGCTCTTTTTCTCTTCCTGATCCATGACTATCTCCGGGGGCTTCTCTTTTTGAACCGTTTTTTTGCAATGATAATGTCTTTCTGCTTCTGTCTTCTATTCCTGTCCGTCTCAACAAAGATGCTCTCCCCGCTTAGCGGGTCCTTCTCCGTATAATACATGACCCCTGAGAGTGTCGAGGGAAGCGGAATAAAGATCTGCACCTGTTCCGGATTGATCCTCAGCTCCTGAAAGGAAACATCCTTGAGCCGATTCATATCTTCCACTGTGCAGCCTGGATGGGCTGCGATCAGATAGTAGGTCAGGAACTGTTTTCTGCCGCATGAGCGATTGAGCCGGTAGAAAAGATCCTTGAATGCGATAAGGGATTCTTTCCCGGGTTTGCCCATAAGGGCAAGCACTGCATCCTCGGTATGCTCCGGTGCAATCTTCATCTGTCCTGAGATATGATGCCTGATGAGTTCCTCCAGATAGCGCCGGCCATGTCCTGTATCGGCCATCACCAGGTCATGGCGTATGCCCGAGGCCACAATGACGCTTTTCACCCCGGGGATCTGCCGAAGTTTCTCCAGGAGACGGATCTGTGCACTGTGGTCAACCCGCAGGAGGGAACAGACCCGGGGGACGAGACAGTGCCGTGTCCTGCATTCTCTGTGAGCCCCTTTCTGTCCGCATTCCATGCCATACATGTTTGCCGTGGGGCCGCCCACATCAGCAATTATGCCCTTGAACTCCGGGTGGCTGGTAAATTCCTGCGCCTCTTTAAGAATGGACCGCTCGGAACGGGAGATCACTGTCCTGCCCTGATGGGGTGCGATGGAACAGAATGAACACTGCCCGAAGCACCCCCGGTGCGTAGTGATGGAAAACCGGATGGTCTCCATTGCCCGCACCTCTCCCTGCTGCGCATAAACCGGGTGCAGTCCGCGCTCAAAGTCCATCTCGTAAACCCGGTCCAGTTCCTTTTCCGTCAAGAGTTTCTGCGGCGGGTTCTGCACCAGGTAGCGTGTATCCTGCAGCTGGCACAGCCCCTGAGCACTCGCCCAATCGGTGTTGTCTGAGAAACACTGAAACATCTCCATAAAGGCATGCTTGTCTGCAGCTACAGTTTCATAAGAGGGCAGTTCGATACAGGAAGGCGGTTTGTCCTTTGCGATATAGCATAACCCTCTGATCCCGGTGAGATCCTGACCATCCTTGAGTCCCTCTGCCAGTTCCACCACGGCCCTCTCCCCCATGCCGTAGACCAGGATATCCGCCTTGGCATCGAACAGGATCGACCTGCGGATGCTGTTCGACCAGAAGTCATAGTGCGCGATGCGCCGGAGGCTGGCTTCGATCCCTCCGAGAATGATGGGCCGCGTGTTCTTGAAGAACCGCCTGATCAGGTTGGTATAGACAATCAATGCGCGGTCAGGCCGCCGGTTGTTGAGAGCTCCGGGTGTGTAGTCGTCACTCTTCCTGCGTTTGCCTGCGGCGGTATAGTTGGCAACCATGGAATCGATGCTTCCGCCCGTGACACCCCAGAAGAGCCGGGGTTCTCCCAGCCGGGCGATATCTGCATCTGAATCAGTGTCCGGCTGGGCAATGATCCCTACACGAAATCCTGCATCGAGCAGCACATGCCCGATAACGGCCACACCGATGCTTGGATGATCGATGTAGCTGTCACCGGTTACCAGGACCACATCCAGACAGTCCCATCCCAGCGCATCCATTTCTTCTTTTGTAGCAGGAATAAACATACGCCATGAAGCATAGAAGATATTTCATGTTCTGGCAATGCTTCAGGGCAGGCACAGTAAATATAGGCTGTCTTTTATGCCGCAACAAGACTCAGGCGGCGGCACTGCACTTCAGTATACACCCGGGGAACTGCAATCATTCCACCACGACAACGTCGATACCGGTCTCGTTCTTGAGTTTGTCTACGTGTCTCTCCACCTCTCCGTTCAAGATAAATCTTTCGAAGAACGTTCTTGTTTCATGGCCGATCACCAGCAGATCCGCCTGTTCTTCCAGAATAAAATCCTTGATAACCGTATATACCCTGCCGGTTCGGGTCGCAGTCCGGGAACTCACCCCGAGTGCCCTGGCAATCTCTTTGGCATACTGAAGGCAATGATCGCCGAAGCGCAGCAGTGAGTCCTCTGCATGCTGCGGCCGAGAAGAAACAGTGATGCCTTTCAAAAACGTAGTGTCCGCAACATTGAGGTAGATCAGTTCCGCATTATCGTCTTTTGCGATCTGGGCCGCTCTTGTCGCCGCCCGGGCCGAGGCCTCGGAACAGGTGACACCGCAGACAATCTTTTTATATCCCATGGTTACTCCTTAGAATCCTCTGTATGATCACATACGGTCCTATCATATTGTTATCAAAAGCCAGGCCGATGCCAGAACTATTGTTATCAGCATGGGCGCAAAGGCAATTCTGAGATAATTCATGAATGAGATGTGGTATCCGGCCCGCTCCGCCATACCCACGGTGACCACATTGGCACTGGCACCGATCATGGTCCCGTTGCCGCCCAGACATGCCCCCAGGGCGAGCGCCCACCACAGCACCCCGCTGTCTGCGCCGGGAATAACCTCAGTGAGATATGCCACTATGGGCAGCATGGTTGCCGTGAACGGGATATTGTCGATGATTGCCGAGGAAAATGCTGAAACCCACAGGGTGATCAGAACGGCCGCCACCAGCGATCCCTGTGACATATTCCTGACCCAGTCTGCAATGACCTGTATGAGCCCTGTTTCTTCAGCCCCGGCCACCACGATAAAGAGCATCACGAAAAAGATCAGGGTAGGCCACTCTATCTCATGTTCAATCATCTCCACGATATCCACCCGGCTGACCACCAGCAGGACCGCCGCCGCCGTCAGTGCCGCGATGCACGGTTCCATTTTCAGAAAACCGTGCAGAATAAAGAGTATGATCGTTATTATCAGGATCAACCCTGAAGAGATCAGGAGCCTGAAGTTGGTGATCCGGTATTCTTCCCTGAGGTGCGCTATGGTCTTTTTCACGGTCTCGTCATCCACACCGCCCTTGCTGTACTCCTTCTTATAAAGAAAATGAAAATAGACCATGCTCACCACGATCAAGATGATGCAGGTGGTCCCAATCTTAACAATGAAGTCCATGAACGTCAGGTTGGCATACGAACCTATCATGATGTTCGGCGGGTCACCGATCAGCGTTGCCGTACCGCCCACATTGGAGGCAAATACCTCCGGCAGCAGAAAAGACACCGGATTGATCTTCAGGGTCAATGCGATCTCGATAGTTACCGGGATCATGAGCAGCATGGTGGTGACATTATCCAGAAATGCAGAACATAAGGCGGTCACCATCATCAGGATGAAAGCCAGCACAAAGACATTGCCGCGGGCCAGTTCATAGGATTTATAGGACAACCACTGGAATACCCCGGTCTTTTTCAGGACACCCACGATCATCATCATTCCCATAAGCAGGCCGATCACATTGAAATCAATGGCACCTATGGCGTCATCAAAGGACAGGATAAAATAGTCGGGGGAAAAGGTTCCCGCAGTGTACGAGATGAACAGCACAATAGCCGCACCGAACAGAGACGCCAGCGTCCGGTGCATCAGCTCCAGTGCAATAATCACATACACAGCCAGCAGCACAAAGGCGGCAATCCAGAATGCAGCGGTCACGGCCCGCGGGAGCTCTACAAGACTGTAGGCAAGATATTCCCCCGAGGCGCTCTGGCAGTTGGGATCTCGCAAAACATGCTGTATATCAACAGGGCCCACAGTCAAAAATGACGGTTTGCTCACCCTGATCTCCAGGACTCCATCCTTTAAGACACCGGGGCTAAACGTAATGTCCGTTTCAAAGGTTCCGTCGTCGGAACTCCTCAGATCTTTCTGTGTTTCGAGCACATTCCCGTTCAACAGGATCTCGACGACCGCATCCTTCAAACCCTTACCCCTCGGATTCGTTATCTTACCGGTAAGGGCCAGATGATCATTGGGCGTCGAATCGGTCTCGGCACAAGCCCAGGTGGGTGCAAGGGTAAAAAGCATCGCAGCAATGAAGTATAGACAGATGTTTCTCGTCATGAATGTACCTTCCTCCCGGAGGTATCTCCGGCCAAAAAAGTAATTGGCTCTTATACTCCTGTTGTAAAAATAATCAAGGGTAAGTCACAAATTGTAAATGGCACGTAAGAGGCGGGATATCACTCTGGTTTGGCGCCTGCACCATTTATGTATGGAGCGTTGCGGTATGGCCCTTTCTGCCATATCCGGCATTGCCTGCGGGCTCTTTGCTTCAATCTCACTGCCGGGCGCAAATGGGATTTCTCTGCCCAGGCTGGACAGAGAATCATAATCAGTTATACTGTAAAGAAAGAATACAACCCTTGAAGGAGGATAAACCGCATGAACCCGATTGTTGTCCTTGGAGCCGTCGCTGCCGGAATGACTGCTGCAAGCACCATCAAGCGTGAACTTCCCGACCAGGATGTTATCGTATACGGAAAAGAGGCCTACATATCATACGGCGCCTGAGGAATTCCCTACTTCGTATCTGGTCAGATACAAGCTCATGAAGATCTGATTGCCCTGCATCCCGAAGATGCGATTCACAAGAAAGGGATCACCCTGAAAACCCGTCACGAGGTGCTGAGTATCCACCGGGAGAAAAAAAAGGTGGAGGTAAAAGACCTTGAAAGCGGCCGCACCTTTGAACAGGAATACTCCAAACTCGTTATTGCAACGGGCGCCCGTGCCATAATGCCACCCCTGCCCGGCATAGATTTGAAGGAAGTCTTTCCCATGAAGGAATTCCAGGACGGCATCGATCTCAAGGCATTCATCGAACGCGAAAAACCAAAAAAGGGCGTAATTATCGGCGGAGGATATATCGGTGTCGAAGTAGCTGATTCTTTCAGGAACATCGGCATGGAGGTTTGTGTGATAGAGGCAATGCCGCGTATCATGGCCATCATGGATGATGACATGAGCGAACTTGTCGCAGGGGAGATGCGACAGAACTCTGTTGAAATCATCACCGGCAAAAAGGTGGTGGGCATCGAGGGAGACGATCATGTCAGCTCTGTGCGCCTGGAAGACGGCACTGTGGTAGAAACAGACTGCGTGCTCATGAGCATCGGGGTTGCCCCCCGAAGCGAGATCGCTGATCAGGCAGGTCTCGAACTGGGTGCCCGCAAGGCGATAAAAGTGGACCGCTACCTCAGGACCTCAGACCCCGACATCTATGCAGCCGGCGACTGTTCCACGGTATACCACAGGCTCCTGTGCGAGCACGTATTCATACCCCTTGGCCTGACCGCCAACCGCCAGGGCAGGATGTGCGGCGAGAACATTGTCAGCGAGATTACCGGGAGAAAATTGAAGCCGTTTCCCGGGATCATCGGCACGGCAGTGACCAAGGTGTTTGCCTACGAGATCGCCAAGACCGGGATCGGACAGGCGGACATCGACCGGTATGGACTGCGCCATATCAGCTCGGTAAAGATCAAGGCAAAGAACCTTCCCGGGTATTTCCCCGGGGCATCTGACCTGTGGCTGAAGCTCTACTTTGAAGATGAATCCAAGGTCATCGTGGGGGGACAGATCATCGGCAGGACCGGATCCGCACTGAGGATCAACGCCCTGGTGGCTGCAATCACCAAGAGCATGCGTCTGGATGAGCTCTACACCCTCGATATGGCATACGCCCCGCCGTTTTCACCGGTGTGGGACCCGCTGCTCATCGCTGCCAAGGTCGGGATGAAGTAAAGATCAGTACGCTTCTGACAGTACCAGCAAATATATTGCATAGGCTTCTCCCCGGAGGACGGAAAGTGGAACCGTTAAAAATACATATTGAAGAGACCCCCCGTGACAGAGATATTCACAGGGTCCTTGAAGGACTGCTTGCAGACCATGCAGCAAAAGGACACCAACGCGCTCCCAGTACCCTGGCAGTGTTTCTCTATGATAGTGAAAATCAGGTGTTAGGCGGGCTCCTCGGATCCACGTACTGGGGACGTCTGGTGATTGAAAAATTATGGGTGGACGAGAAGCTCCGGGGGCGTGGATACGGAGAGAAGATCCTTAAGGCTGCGGAACTAGAAGCTGTTCGCAGGGGCTGCAAATACGCACACACCGACACGTTCACCTGGCAGGCACTGCGCTTCTATGAGCGTCTCGGTTATGAACAGTATGCGGAGCTGAAAGATTTCCCCGAGGGATATTCACTGCACTATATTCAGAAACGACTGACCGGGGACGAGAATGTCCCGTCTGCAAAGGGAGGTGCCACATGAACGACGAGGTATATCACCGGGTAGCACACGTTCTCGACACGCTGCCGAACGGATTCCCCGCAAGTGAGAGCGGTGTGGAGATCAAACTGCTGAAAAAGATCTTCACCCCTGAGCAGGCCGATCTCTTCTGCGACATGCGCCTGAGTTTTGAGACCGCAGAACAAATCGCCATACGTACCGGACGCCCGCTGGAGGGCCTGGAGGAGATGCTCATAGCCATGGGAGATGCCGGGCAGCTCTTTGCGATTCAACTGGGCGAACAATGGTTTTTCAAGATGCTCCCCTGGGTCTTCGGCATCTATGAGTTCCAGTTGAGCCGCTTTGATCGCGAGCTTGCAGAGCTGAATGAAGAGTACGGACCCGTCTTTGTCTCTCAGTTCTATAAGAGCAAACCCCAACTCATGCAGGTGCTTCCCATTGAAGAGGAGATCTCTCTGCAGCAGGAGGCGCTGCCCTATGAGCGGGTCTCTGCAATAATCGAGCACGGCCAGTCCTTTCGGGCAAGTGATTGCATTTGCAAGAAGGAACAGGGACTTGTTGGCAAACCCTGCGACAGGCCGGTCCAGGTGTGCCTGGCCATCGCCCCGGTGCCCGGGATCTTCGAGGATTCTCCCCACGGCCGGGTTATCACAAGGGATGAGGCATATGAGCTGCTGAGACAGTCCGAAGAGTCAGGACTCGTTCATCTTACCGCTAACGTTCAGAACGGGCATATCTATATCTGCAACTGTTGCAAGTGCTGCTGCGGCGTACTGAGATCCATTAATGAACTGGGCATCCCGGCAGCCGACGTGGTCAATTCCCATTACTACGCGGTAATCAATGCCGAAGAATGCATCAGCTGCGGGGTATGCCGGGACGAGCGCTGCCAGGTGGGAGCCATAGAAGAAACTGAGAACACCTACCGGATCATACCATCACGATGCATCGGGTGCGGGCTCTGTATCAGCACCTGCCCTACCAGTGCTATCCACCTGATTCACAAGGACCCGGACAAGAGAGAGATTCCGCCCCTAACCGAGGATGCCTGGTTCGAAGAGAAAGGCAGGCAGCGCGGCATAGATTTCTCCAGATACAAATAGTCATTGCTTTCCCAACTGGCAAAGAGAAATCTTTCCAATAAAAATCAGGGGATTTCTTTCTATGTCTTTTAGAATAGGCTACCGAAAATGTATAAAATCCCCTATAATGACTGCTGATTTGTAGAGAAGTACCATGAATTGATTGTCTGATATTATGTAAGAAAGGAGCTGGTGTCGTGGAAAAGACCGTATTGTTTGAAGTGAAAGATGCAGTAGCACTGATCACCCTGAACCGTCCTGAAAGGCACAATTCCATCTGTCAGGACCTGCTCATCAATCTGTACGATTATATTGACGAGGTAACAGACAGTGATGAGATCAAGGTTGCCATCATCACCGGAAATGGCAAATCGTTCTGCTCCGGGATCGACCTCAGTGTCATCGGCAAGGACAATCTTCTTGATCCGCGCGGTGACGGCAAAGACATGCCGGACGTCTTTAAGACCTGTCACAAACCTATCATCGGAGCAGTAAACGGCAATTCAATCACCGGCGGGTTTGAGCTTGCATTGAACTGCGACTTTCTCATTGCCTCACAAAACGCCAGGTTTATAGACTCCCACGCAAAGGTCGGCATCCATCCCGGCTGGGGGATGACGCAGCTGCTGCAGCACTCTGTGGGTCAAAGAATGGCCAAGCAGCTCTCCTTTACGTGCAAGCCCCTCTCAGCGCAGGATGCCCTGAGGTGCGGACTGGTAAACGAGGTTGTACCTCATGAACAGCTGATCCCGCGTGCGATGGAAATCGCACAGGACATATGCGCGGTCAACCAGGAGATCTTAATGGAGATCAAGGCCCTGATCGAGAAAAGGAACGAGGTTTCACTCAACGACGCACTGCAAAGCGAACGGGAAGGTTTTCAGGAATTTCTCAAGAGGGTAAAGCTGTTCTGATAAGGGGCATACAGTCCCGCTCACCTTTTTATTGCCCCTTTGGTAGGCAACGGCTTGTCCCAGCGAAAATGAACGGCTCCTATACCAGGGCCAGAAAGCTCTTGGTGCGCTGATGCTTCGGGTGGTCAAACAGTTCATCCGGGGTGTTCTCTTCCACTATCACCCCACCATCCATGAAGATCACCCTGTCGGCAACCTCGCGGGCAAATCCCATCTCGTGGGTCACCACCACCATGGTCATACCCTCAAACGCCAGCTTTTTCATAACCTCGAGCACTTCACCGATCAGTTCCGGGTCCAACGCGCTGGTAGGCTCGTCAAAAAGGATCGACTTGGGTTTCAAAGCCAGTGAGCGGGCGATTGCAACACGCTGTTTCTGCCCACCGCTTAAGTTATCAGGGTAAACATGTGCCTTGTCCGACAGTCCCACTTTCTTCAACAGGTCCATGCCGAGTTCTTCAGCTTCCTTCTTATGCATTTTCCGGACCTTGATGGGCCCTAATGTTACATTGTGCAGCACTGTCATGTGAGGAAAGAGATTGAATAACTGAAAGACCATGCCGGTCTCTGCCCGCACATAGTTCAGGTCGGTTTTCTTGTCAGTGACATCGAATCCGTCAACGATCACCGTGCCGGAGGTGATCTCTTCCAGACAGTTTATGCAGCGAAGCAGCGTACTCTTTCCCGAACCGCTCGGGCCCAGGATAACGACCACCTCTCCCGGTTTGATATGGAGGTCGACGCCTTTCAAGACCTCGAGAGTCCCAAAGCTTTTATGTAAGTTTTTTATCTCTATCATCAGATTATCCGCATTCGTTTTTCAAAGTAGTTCAATAACTTTGCTATGGTCATGGTAAGGATGAGGTACATGATTGCAACTGTGAGCCACACTTCAAAGGCCCTGAAGTTGTAGGCAATGATTTCCTGGCCCTGCCTGGTCAGTTCGCCGACGCCGATTACCACCAGAAGAGACGTGTCCTTCAGAGAGATAATAAACTGGTTTCCCAGGGGAGGAATCATGCGTTTGAATGCCTGGGGCCAGATGACAGACACCATGGTCTGGTACCGGGTCAGTCCGATCGACCGGCCTGCTTCTGTCTGCCCTTTGTCAATGGACTGAATGGCCCCACGAACGATCTCTGCGATGTACGCGCCGGAGTTGAGCCCTATTGCAACAATGCCGGCTGCCAAAGGAGGCACTCTCATTCCCATCATCAGGGGCAGGCCGAAATAGAGGAACATGACCTGTACCATCAGCGGGGTTCCCCGAATGCTCTCGATGTACATCCCGGCAATCCGCTGGGGCAATTTTCTTCTTGATGTTTTTGCCAGACCAGCTATTGCCCCCAGGATGAACCCGATAATCAACCCGAAGATGGTGATCCAGATGGTAAGTTTTACACCCTGGAGCAGGACCGGTACTGACTCCCATATCACGCTGTATTTAAATACAAACTGTCCAGCCATATCTCTGTCTCTACACTCTCATAAAAGGACCGGCAATGTTCACTGCCGGTCCCCCTATACCTTTTTCAAAATACTATAAACTAATTTTCAAACTAACGGTCAGACCAGCAAGCTTGTGCAGCTGATTTTCCCGCCTCTCAGTTTCCTACTTGGGTTCTGTTCCGAACCACTTCTTGTAAATCTTGTTATAGGTGCCGTCTTCCATGAACTTGAGGATGGTGATACTGACCTTTTCTCTCAGCTCGCTGCCCTGAGGGAATGCGATCCCGTACGGCTGGCCCTGGTAAAGTGGCCCTACTACCTTAACCGCGCCTTTGCCTTCGGTTTTTGCGTAGTACATAACTGCAGGAGAATCGAAGATCACCGCGTCGGCCCCTTTGGTGCCCAGTTCCATATAGGCTCCGTCGATGTTCGGGAAGAGCTTTACTTCCTTGGTCTTGTACCCTTTAATGAAATCGGCACTGGTGGTTCCGAGCTTCGTTGCCACAACCTTGTCAGAGAGATCTTCAACGCCTTTAATTGTTGTGTTATCAGACCTCACCAGCAAAAAGAGACCTGAATCGTAGTATGGATGGGCGAAATCAACCACCTCTTCTCTCTTTGACTTGATGGTCATTCCGGCAATGGCTACGTCGATGTTCCCTGTCTGCAATGCAGGGATCAGTCCGTTGAAATCCATGGGCATGAGTTTGTATGTCAGCCCCAGGTCTTTTGCGATGGCATCCCACAGATCGATATCGAACCCGACATATTTCCCTTCCTGCTTGAACTCAAAGGGCATGAAGTTGGTATCACAACCTACGACAAGATCCTTTGCCTGGGCCGTAAATGCCAGCCCGGCAACAACCAGAAAAACAACCAGGATAGTACTCATCAATTTTTTCATAGAACTCCTCCACATATAATTTTTTCTCCCTCTACACCTCTACACCTGTCAAAACATGTAACAATCCCTCTTCTCATACTACACACATATGACCGTATTACCCGGTATTATTCCGGAATATTGGGCCATTTGGTGATCTTGCCCTGATAATTCTTCAGCGTGTATTCTGTATCCGTCTTTCCCATGATATAATAGTCCGGCATTAACGGGATCTTGCCGATGTTCGTGGCAACGACATACATGGGCTGTGCCAGACCTGTCGTATGGCCCCTGATGGCATCCCGAATAAGTTCGGCTCCCTTTTCCACAGGGGTGCGGAAATGGTCTATGCCGGGCGCCGGTTCACAGTAGAACACATAGTACGGCCGTATCCTCACGGCAAGGAGTTTCTGGTGCAGCGCCCTGAAGGTTTCCACGTCGTCATTGATGCCCTTCAAGAGAACCGCCTGATTCCCCACGTTCACGCCACAGGAGAGCAGATCGTAGACCGCCTTTGCTGTTTTTTCCGTAATCTCTTTGGGGTGATTGCACTGGGTATTTATCCATATGGGAACGCGGTGGTACCCCTTGAGAACCTTTTTCAGGCCGCTGGTGATTCTCTGGGGAAGCACAATCGGGGTTCTCGTACCGAACCTTATCATCTCTACATGGGGAATTTCCCTGATCTTACGGACAACATACTCGATCTTGTCGTCGGCAAGGATAAACGGATCGCCGCCTGTTATAAGAATATCCCTGATCTCATTGTGCTCGCTGATCCAGGCAAGGCCTTCATCCACATCGAACCTGAGCTTGAGATCGCGGTCCACCACCAGTTCCTTGCGGAAGCAGTGACGGCAGTAATTCGCACAGATATCGGTTATGGTAAATGCCACACGGTCATGGTACTGACGGGCTATGCTGTCCGGCCTTATCTCATCGGTGGCGCGATTTTCCTTCCAGATCAGATAATTGGGGATTCCATACCTGTTTTCCTTCTCCTTCAGGCTGGGTATGACCTGTCTACGGATCGGGCAGTTCGGATCATCCTTGTCCATCAGAGAAGCAAAATAGGGGGTTGTCCCCCAGGTGGTGTTCAAGGTCGTGATGGCCTTTTCTTCTTCCGGGGTGACATTGATATATTTTTTCAATCTTTCAAGTGAATTGACACTGTTGACGAGCTGCGATTTCCACTGTTCCATATAGTTTCTCCTATCGAATTCACTCTTCCCAGCGGGTGAGGTCTATGAACTGAAGACGTCGCGCTATATATCATGCTTTGGGTAATAAATCATCTGGAAAAGAACATAACCTCCCTGATACCTCTGGATGATTTGTTACCTGTAGGGTTCAACCCGGAACAAGCCTTTGATACCCATTACTGAGTGAACCAATCGGTTTTACGGTGAGATACCCCCGGTCACATTCGTGAAGGACGTTCGCCGAAGGATGATGAAAGATCTGCTTATGGAATGGGACTGGATGGATTGAGTCCCGGCGGCCTTCATCATTTCGGTCTTGGTGAGATCTTGAATTCCTTTCCTTCCTGTATCAAGGCCTCTCCATTGAGATACGCCTCTATTTTAAATGTTCCATATCCCCCCTGACTAACAAAATATTCCGTCATGTTCGTCCCATACCCGTCTATTGTCTCAAATCTCTTATCCCTTTCGAACGTGACGGTTTTCTCCAGGATCAGCTTCCTGTTGGGTCCGGTTATTCTGTAACTCAGTTCATCGCCGGTGGATACATTCTCGGGCACGATGTAGATCACCATGTTCGAACCCTCATGAAAGAACCAGTCCTCACCAAAACGATCATCCATCCAGGGATCAAATCTGCCGTTCAAGTTTTTGTCCTTGTATTTGATGAGAACGATCGGCTGGCTCCTGGGTATTATTTCCACCGGTTTTTTCTTTTTATGTGAACACCCCAGCATCCCGAAAAAACTCAGCCCGGCAATTCCACCCAGTCCTTGAATGACCTCTCTCCTGGTCAGCCCTATTCTTCTTCCCTCACGTTGTTTGATAATCTTCATAGCATATCCCCATAAAGAAGTTTTATATTTCACTCAATCGCAACAGCAGTGTATCCTTCCCTTATACCTCATCAGGACTGATTAATTCCATCTTTTTCAATTCATTTCACAAAAATTATCACGCTGAATGAACAGAACATTCATACAAAATCAAAATTTATCATATTTACAGATTATTAAACACTAAACATCTTCATGCCTGCACAAGATTATACAAGGACAGGACAAAAGCCTCAGCGGCTGAACTTTTCTACCGTCCTTTCATGTTCTCCCAGATATTCGTGACATCGATATTCTCCAATGAATCCACCAGCAATCTGGGAACCCCTTGAATATTAAAGACCGTGTCCAATTTTCCCACCGCTTCTTTGAAGTCTTTCCTTATGTTCTGCGCCTCATACGGACATTGATAGTGAAGAACCGGCAGGCCTGCATGAGAGTGAATCTTCTCTATCAGGGGCTCATCGAGGTACACCATGGGCCGGATGATGACCATGTCGTTATCCTCATATTCCACCCTGGGAGAAAAACTGCCGAGTTTTCTGTTTTTCACGATATTCATGAAAAATGTTTCCGCCACATCGCTTGCATGGTGTCCGTAGGCGATTTTCCTGATTTCTTGGCCTTTGAGGACATCTGATATTGCACCACGCTTGAGACGCGAGCACACATAGCAGATGCTTTTGGCGGGAATATCCTGCTGCAGGTCAAGGCTTTCCTCGATATATGAGATACCAAGATCGTCACAAAGAGCCCTGAGCACATAGGTATCGTAGCGTTCCGTTCTGATATGGAGAGCAGAAAGATCGAAGGTCATATGAGAGTATTTCCTGAGATACCACAGGATATACAGCAGGGTGGTGCTGTCCTTGCCTCCGGACAGGGCTACACATACCCTCTCTCCCTCTCTGATGAGATCATAGGTGGTTATGGCGCGCAGTACGTCATGGAGAAACCACTTGCCATAGTGTTTGTCATATCCCTTTTTAACAGCCATATTCCTGTCCGTTTTGAGGTGCGGCCAAAACCATTCATCAAATATCTGGAGAATATATACCATGTCTGACGACTGACTTGTAGGACTAATGGCATATCCTCAGAGTCATATTCGTACTGCCTAAGTCATTGCTGTGGACACAGTTCTTCGATTCTCACTCTATCTTGTAACCAGGTCCATTCCGCCCCACACAAATAAGTCTTACCATCTTGGTTTTTTTGATGTAAAATACAACGACATGGCAAACATCGACAAGGAAGCGGTATTCAACATCATCATGGAAACCATGTGGGACATGGCTTACGTGTGGGATATCAGGGGCAACAGGTTTATCTACTTCAGCCCTGCCGTCAAGAGATATCACGGCTATACCCAGGAAGAAGTCCTGAAACTTCACTGGTCCGATCTGATCGCACCGGAAAGCCTGCAGGAGCATGTCAGATACTCCGGGGCCAGATATATCCAGACTGCACAGGGATTAGACATCCCGCATGAGAAATCAAATGAGCATTTCAGTGAATATCTCGGATTGAGGAAAGACGGGACCCGTATCTGGCTGGAAATGAACATCAGCTACCTCCGCGGTGAAGACGGAAGACCGACACATTCCATCGGCATCAGCAGGGACATCTCCGCGCGCAAGGAGATGGAGGAACAGCTGCAGGTGGCATACGATCAGATGAAGGATCTTGTCAGTGACCAGACAGCTCAGCTCAGGGAGCTCAATTCAACGGTCAATGTCCTGCTGGAGCAGCGGGAATCGTTCAAGAAGAGTTATCGCAAGGACCTCAGCTCCTTCATTGCCGGGCTGGTCAAGCCGTATATCGACAAGCTGAAGAACAGCGGTCTTAACAAGGACCAGCTCGCCCTTGTGGAACGGATCGAGTTCAGCCTCAACGATGCCGTCACGCCCATGGTCAGGAAGCTGACGTCAGGACTGTCGGCCCTCTCTCCCACCGATCTCCAGATTGCCCTGCTCATCAAAGAGGGTAAATCAACAAAAGAGATCGCCGATGTTATGAATCTTTCCACCAAGACCATTGAGTTCCACCGGGAAAAAATCCGGGAAAAGCTCGGCCTCAAAAACAAAAAGGTCAACCTGAGGTCTTTCCTTGCCAACATCGAATAGTATTATAATGTTATCCTTCATTTCCCTCGATCATTATCTGAGGTAATTGTCAATTTCCAGGAATCAGGACTACTAATTCTTCCTACATTTCATGGGTAGTTTATCCGTATTCTTCTAGGTATGCCCCTCCTATAATAATATGCTTTATTATGAGTGTTCCAGAAGCAAGATTCAGCAAAACCACCACGAAGGAGGAACACATGAATTTTATATTTCCGCTAACCAAGATTGTTTTCGGCGATGGTGTTTCCAGTCAAATCGGGACCAACTTGCTCGCACTGGGAGCCAAAAAGACATTGTGCATCTACGACAAAGGCATCAAGGATGTCGGCATCGTGGATCCCATTGTCGAGGCTATTCAGCTGGCCGGCATCGAGGTTGTCCATTTCGACAATGTCCAGGTGTCCGTGCCCTATTCCACGGTCTTTGAGTGTGCAGATATCGGCAAGGCGGCTGGTGTCGACTCAATCGTCGCAGTGGGCGGCGGCAGTGCCATGGACACAGGCAAGGCCGTAAATGTCGCGATGACTCAGCCCGGTAAATTCGAACAATATGTGGGCCTGCTGGATGCCGGTGTCCTCTACGGACCGCTCATGAAGCCGTACATCTGTATCCCCACCACTGCAGGAACCGGCAGCGAGGTATCCAATGTCGCCGTTGTCATGGACGAAAAAACCGGGATAAAGAAGGCTCTTCCGCAGGCAGAGGTCACCCCGACCATGGCCCTTGTGGACCCGGTGCTCCACACAAAGATGCCTCCCGGACTCACCGCCTCCACCGGCCTTGATGCCCTGGCACATGCCATAGAGGGCATCGGTGGAATGAAGCGCAATCCCATGCTTACTGCCTGGGGTCTTGAGTGCGTCGACCGGATCTTCAAGTATCTGCCGAGGGCAATTGCCAATGGTTGGGACCTGGAGGCCAGGGAGAATATGGCCATGTCCGCAACGTTCGGTATCCTTGTGGGATCCTACGGAGTCTTCCATCTTCCCCACGCCATGGGGCACTCCATCGAGGCGGTCACACACTGCCCCCACGGCATAACCTGCGCCTTCACCCTGCCTGAGGTGTGTGAGTGGTATGCAGACGAAATCCCTGAGGAGACCAAGAAGATGGCCGCTATGCTCGGTGTGGAGACGAACGGACGGCCTATAGCAGATATCGGAAAAGACTTCAAAGACGCCCTGCGCAAATTCTACCTGGATCTCGGATCTCCAAAAGCGGACAAGATTATTCCAAACCCGGCCGACATACCTCAGATTGTCGAATTGTCCATGGGTGAATTCGGTTACATGACCGCATCCAAGAAACCCACAAAGGCACAACTGACCGGAATGATCGAATCGGCACTCGAGAGCCTGAGCTAAGCAAGGGATACACGATATCACACTACAGGAGACAGACCATGAAGAAAGTATTGCGAATAAATATGACAACAGGAACCGTGGCATGGGAAACCCTCAAGGATGACTACAAGCTGTTCGGTAACAGAGGCCTTGTGGCCAAGGTTTTGACCGACGAGGTCGATCCCACATGTGATCCGCTGGGAGCAGAAAACAAGCTCGTATTTGCACTGGGTATGCTGGCAGGCACCGGATTCCCCACCGCCAACAGGATCTCAGTCGGCACGAAGAGCCCCCTGACAAAGGGCATTAAAGAATCCAACGCAGGTGGAAATATCGGCGCGATACTCGCACGTCAGGGGATCAAGATGATCATCGTTGAGGGAAAGCCTGAGTCCGGTATGTATATCCTCAACATAACAGCTGATGGAGAGGCGAATCTTGTGAAAGCTGACGAGTACAAAGGCCTGGGCACCTATGACCTGGTGAGCAAGATGAAGGCCGACCATGGGGACAAGATCGCGGTTGCCTGCATCGGCGGCGCAGGAGAGCGCGGATATTCCAACTCCACGATCCAGGTCACCGATTTTGCGACAGGACATCCGTCCAGATCTCTGGCACGCGGCGGCGTAGGCTCGGTGATGGGTTCGAAAGGGCTCAAGGCCATTGTCATCGAACCTGCAAAGAACAAGGCCGAGATCGAATACGCAGACAAGGAAAAGTTCATGAAGGCACTGCGAGCCTATCTCGAGGTGCTGGACAGAAACGCTGCCATGAGGGCTTTGAAAAAATTCGGCACCATGCTCGGCATGGCGATAACCGGAAAGACCGGAGCCCTGCCGGTGAAGAACTTCAGCGGACAGCGCTGCGAGATCCTCGAAGAAATCGGGGTTACGAAATTCGCACAGACCCTCAACAAACGAGGTGCCAAGTACGAAATACCCTGCCAGCCCGGATGCCCCATCAGCTGCCACAATACCTGGGTCGACAAGGACGGAAACTATGTGACCTCAGGGTTCGAGTATGAAACGATTGCGCTGATCGGGTCCAACTGCGACATCAAAGACCTTGACCTCATCGCAGACATAGAGCGCATGTGCGATGACTTCGGGATCGATACCATCGAGCTCGGGGCCACCATCGGTGTGTGCATGGAAGGCGGAAAGCTCCCCTGGGGAGACGGGGAAAAGGCTTTAGCGCTCGTAAAAGAGATCATTGACGATACCGAGTTCGGCAGGATTATGGCATCCGGCTGCCAGACCACCGGCGAATACCTCGGGGTCAAGAGGATTCCGTGCGTAAAAGGTCAGGCAATGCCCGGATACGATCCGCGAAACAGCAAGGGAACAGGCGTCGGGTATGCCACCTCACCCCAGGGTGCCGACCACACTGTGGGAACCACGAGCGGATCGGCCGGTGATTTCAAAAAGGTAGGCCGCACCCAGATGTCACAGAAGGTCCAGGTCCTCTATGCCCTGGCGGACAATTTCTTCTGCCATTTTGCCGCTCTGCCTCTTGCAAGCACGCACAAATTCGGCGTCATGCATATTGTAGAGGCCATGGCGGGCAAATTCGGCGGTGAGTGGAATGTCGACAAGCTGTTCGGCATCGGGCTGCAGACCCTCATCATGGAGAAGAAATTCAACAGAGGGGCAGGATTCACGGCAAAAGACGACCGGCTTCCGCAGTTCTTCTATGATGAGCCCTCCCCAATGACCGGGGCCACGTTCGATTTTACCGATGAGGAACTTGCACAGGTTCTGCCGTTCTAAACCGGCGGGTAGGACAAACAGGCAGGGTATGAAAACACATACTCTGCCTTTAAACAGCGGCAGGGTTTCTGCATGCGCGGGCATGGCTCCTCCTCACCGTTGCACCGGAAACCTTGTCTGCTGATAAAACAACATGAGACAACCAACAGGAGGAAAACAGTAATGGAAGGGAAAAAAGGAATTAGTACTTTAAAATTG
>DAISYU010000063.1:0-4728 GCA_036825155.1 Thermodesulfobacteriota bacterium
TACATCCCCGCACAGAACCCGGTGAAGAAATGCCGGGCGTTCACACCGATGGTCCTGGTCCTATACCCCCCTTCCTGTACCACCAGGGTTGGATACCTCCGGCCTCCGATGAGCCTGCCGAGACGCTCGAAATCATGAGCAGCAAGTCCCCAGGTGCCGGTGGGATCTCCCCGGGAGGTGTCCAGGCCGAAACACACGATGAGGTATACCGGGTCAAATTCGACAACCTTCTTCATGGCCTTTTCACAGGCATGAAAATGCTCTGCCGGTGTGATGTGTTCCTTGAGGGGATAATTGCGGTTGAATCCCGCACCGGCCCCGTTCCCCCGCTCGTCCTCAAACCCGCTGAAATACGGGTAGGCAAAGCTTGGATGCCCGTGGACCGATACGGTGAGCACATCGCTGCGCTCGTAAAAGATCTGCTGCTGTCCGTTGCCGTGGTGGTAATCGATGTCAAAAATGGCGATCCTGCCGAACCTGCTCAGATAGTTGGCTGCGATAGCGGCGTTGTTGAAGTAGCAGAATCCGCCGAATGCATGCTGTTCGGCATGGTGGCCGGGCGGCCGCACGAGACTGTAGGCGGCGCGGTGTCCCTTGAGCAGTATGCGGGCGGCACTCAGGGTGCAGTCCACACCCCGCTTGGCAGCAAGAAAAGCGTTTTCATTCAAGGGGGTAAAGGTGTCGATGCAGTAATACCCTGCCCGCACGGCGAGCTCCCTGGGCGGACGGGCGATGTTGCGGATGGGAAAGACATAGGGATAGACTGATTTCCCCGGGTCCACATTGGAGCAGACCTTCTTGAAGTACTCCACGTACCTCGGATCGTGTACAGCCTTGATATGCTTTTCGGAGAATCTGGAAGGCGAGTTCTTTTCAAACAGATCGGTCTTGTCCAACTCATCGAGGATGGCACTGATTCTCACCGGTGACTCGACATAGCCGCGCTCGCGTACATGGTGGATTGCATGCCGGTCGTTGACCACCAGCGCGATCTTCGTAAACCGTCCCCTGCAGGGATCCACAGGTTCCGCAACCCGTCTCACATAGCGGGGATCACGAAGTCTGACCGGATCATCACGGAAGGATCTCACCACCATATCGATATAGTTGGGAGGGCACAGGTCCCCGTATTTCCGCTCCAGTATGGCCCGGACAATAACCTTTGCCGCACGCTGCCGAAGCGGCCTGCCCTGCCCCAGATCGTCGAACACCAGGTAGGGAGGGTTGTCGTCATCCGGTTTCAGCGGGGTCTCATAGGCGGTGCCGGCTATGGGCCTGGCCCCGTAGCGCTCATAGAACCTCAGGCGGGCCCTGTTCTGTTTCCTGATGACGGCATCCGGGCTCAAGCGGGGATTGTCGGGCAGGCATTCAAAGAAGATCCCAATCACATCCAGCATGATCGCCTCTTCACGAACCCGCTCGTAGAGTATGCCCCCGAATCCGCTGCCGGCGAAATCCTTTGTAGATGAGATATAGTCGAGATAGCAGAACTTCAGTTGGGGCTCGTGAGAAAGCAGGGCAAATCCCTTCACGACACCCTGATGGTTCTCCGCTATGTAGAGGATGGACTTGAACCGGTACTTCAGGGGATTCTCAAGCATCTCGGAGATCTTCTCCACATCGGATGCGTGAATCTCGGGGAACCGGTCATGGACGATCTCCATTACCTGGCGCAGTGCTTCCTGGTTGGCCGGAAGCTGGTTGTCATAGATTCGTCTGATCCTGAACACGTTAAAAATCTGTATACCCTCATTGCAGGAGTGACGCTAATGAAAAATAGATGTGTGCAGATAGAGGCTTCACGTACGTTTATATGAATGTAGAATCCAGTATCCAGAATCCAGAAGAAAAACTTTAAAACATTATACTGGTAGTTGACGCAAAGCGGATACTTTTTCATCCTTAGTTGTGGCCAAATGGCCTGACCATGCATGTTAGAAAGTCTGTCAGCAGGGTCTTCGTCGCTACTGGAAGCCGGATGCCGCAGGTTTTTTCTGATCCTGAAGACCGCAAACCTTGCATATTCCCATTACAGGGATGATATTAAGAATATACATGAGTTGTGGAATATGGTGATGAAAACCGCTATACCGCAGAAAGAGTCGTGCCGGGAACCCGGGACTGGGGTCGAACCCCACCAGGTATCGACAATCATGATGGGGAGATATCTTCCCCTTACTTTCCTGTTCATCATGATCACCGCCGCATCACTGTATATTGTGTCGCGCTACTCCTCGGGCCTGTTGAGTCTCTCGTTTCTCTCGCTCTATTCGAAAATGTTCGTTCTCGAAATTGCAGGTCTCCTTGTCATCTACTTTCTCCTCGATACCCTGCGCCTGTTCTGGATATTAAAGACCCTCAACGTGGATGTTTCCATCATGACAATCCTGCCGCTCACCTTCATCAACATATTTGTTTCAAATGTCACCCCGTTTGCAAGCGGCGGCGGAATAGTACAGATGTTTTTTCTGAACAGGTGCGGGGTATCGCTCGGTAATGCAGCTGCGGCAACCACCATCAGGACCGTGCTGGCGATCTTCTTTCTCTTCTCAGCAACTCCCATCATTATTCTCACAGAAAAGAATTTTCATGCGGTTCTGCCGGTAAAACACCTGTTCCTGGTTTCCGTGACTGTTGCCGGCATCTACTTCCTTGCATTCTATTTCCTGATTGCCAGGACAAAATTCATCAAAAGTATCGGGTATGCCTTCCTCCTCTCTCTTCTGAAAAAGCACATCATCTCAGAGCCTGGATTCTTCCGAATGCGCAGGAGACTCATCAGGGAAATAAACACATTTTCAAACAACTGCAGATCCTTTTTCCGTGGCAAGGCGAGCTATGTCTTTCTCTCTCTCCTGTTCACCGTCCTCTTTCTGCTCTCGCTCTTTAGCTTTTCCATCCTGCTGATCGAAAACCTCGACAGTCATATCTCCGTCTTTTCCATAATAACCTTTCAGACAGTGATCACCTTTTTCATGTACTTCATCCCCACACCGGGGGCTACCGGCATGGCTGAAGGAGGATACGCATTCATGTTCGCCCAGTTCGTCCCCAGGTCGCATCTCGGCGCTCTCACCTTTGCATGGCGTTTTTTCACCATCTACATCGGGATGATCATCGGGCTTGTAATTCTCATGGGAAAGGTAGTAAAAACAGGGTTTGCGAAAAAATCATGAAACGAGAAACAAAGCTTAAGATCATACTTTCATCCCTGATCTTTCTCATCACGATCCTTGTAGGATACAAAGCTTATCTCTACCTGTTCGAGAGCGACTTCTCCTCGGTGAACCTGAAGAACATCAAGGCCATCGCAGAAAGAACCCGCGACAAGGAGACGATTTCATTCATCGTGGTGGGAAACATAGAGAATTCCATCGGCATCTTCGACAAAACCATGGTGAACAAGATCAATGCCGATCATCCGGACTTTGTTATCTCTGCAGGAAATGCCGTGGCCGACGGGGCGGAAGACAAGTACCGGATCCTCTACAAGAGCCTGAAAAAGATCCATGCGCCCAGTGTACTCTGCTTCGGGGAAAACGAGTCTTCGGACTCGGGCCAGCCCAGGTTTTACGATCATTTTGGGCCGTACTACTTCTCGTTTGCAGCAGGATCCTGCTTTTTCATCTTCCTTGACACTACGGAAAAGGCGCCTGATCTCTGGCAACGCGACTGGCTCGAGAAAACCCTGGAAGAGGCCCGGGCATACCCGTACCGGTTTGTTGTCATGAACAAACCACCCTACAAGATCACGGCCTCGCCGCTGATGAAAAAGATCGAGGACAGCCCGATCATCGATGAGATCGAGAAAAAGATCCCCCTCCCGCTCGAGAGCAAATACATTGAAGACGAGTCATACCGGCATTTTCTCACAGAGACATTCAGCCTTTACGGGGTGAGTGCGGTGTATTCTTCCAACCTGAATATCTACGACACCAGGGAGCGGGGAGACGTTTCTTACTTCATAACCGGCGGCGGCGGGGCGAGCCTCATCCTCAACAACGACGCCAGTTTCTACCACTATCTGCTGGTGACGGTGGGCCCGGAAGGGGTCTCTCATCAGGTGGTAGGAGACATTGACAAGCACCGCAGTGCACCGGGGATTTTCATTGAAAACCTCTGGATCAGGATCCATTCCTTTTTCTACATATCATTTGTCAATTTCCTGCTTGTTCTTGCCTTTTTCGTGATCCTTTTTGTTGTCGTGTACGCCAAACTCACGAAAAAAGTCGAATACTACCGGGATTTCACATCAAAGAGCATCGCCCCTGACAGGAAGCTTCACATTGCAATGTTCACCAACACCTTTTCTCCGTTCATCGGCGGAGTGCCGATCTCCATCGAAAGACTTGCGGAAGGACTGCGCCGGGCTGATCACACGGTCACTATATTCGCCCCGCAATACCCGGGGCATCATGAAACAGACCCCCATACCATCCGGTGCAGGCGCTTCATCCAGTACCGGGATTTCGCGATCGTCAATCTCTTGTCCCACAAGATCAAGAAAGAGTTCGACGCGCTGGATGTCGACCTGGTCCACGTCCATCACCCGTTCTGGATGGGTACAAAAGGGCGCAGGCTCGCCGGGAAAAAGCATGTGCCGGTAGTACTCACCTACCATACCAGGCTGGAAAAATACGCCCACAACATTCCCCTGATCGGATTCCTGTTCCAGAATATCCTGCCGCATTACATGATCAGACGGTTCTCCCAGAAGTGTGATGCAGT
>DAISYU010000063.1:4828-19011 GCA_036825155.1 Thermodesulfobacteriota bacterium
ATGGCCGCCGACCTCTTCCTCTTTGCCTCGCTCTCCGAAACCCAGGGCATGGTCCTGCTGGAGGCCATGGCAGGGGCCACCCCGGTTGTTGCCGTACGTTCCAGCGGCATAGAAGACGCTGTCCGCGACGGATACAACGGGTATAAGACCGATCCTGACCAGGCACAGTGGGTGGAGAAGGTCCTTGCGCTGATGAGGGATGACGGGCTCCGGAAAGAGATGTCTCACCATGCCCGCAGCGCTGCGAAAAAACTCTCCACTGATAAGGTGGCAGCCAACGTCGTCAAGCTGTATCGCAAGGTGCTGGAAGAGAGACCTGTCCAGGAATAGCTCATGACGATCCGCCAGCAAAAGGCACGTCTCTCACCGGGAAACGAATCATTGGGATCATTTCCGGGGCAAGCTTTGCAAGATATTCAGCAAGACCCGCAAGCGCCAACAGGGTATTCGACCCGTTGCGTGTAATCAAATCCGGACTCTTTTCACAAGGTTTCGAGTCCGGCACAGCTGACAGCAAAGCCCAAAGATGGGTTTAAGAAACATTGAATTTTCAGAACCCCTGATTATTATGTATGAATATGGTGATACATCATCATTGACAGCATTGTAGTCCATGCATTCCTTTTTTCTTGCATATTATTCTTTTGTGTAATCGTTCCAGGAAAATGATTCATCTAATCAATAAGAGGAACAGACACAATATCTCATGGAAAGGTTGCCGGTATGAAGAACAAACCGACCTATGACAAACATGAGAGAAGAGCAAAAGATCGCAGACATGACAGAAGCACCATACAAGAACTGGAAAAGCGGTTCTCCGACATTATTGATTTCTTGCCTGATGCAACGTTTGCCATTGATCAAGACGGAAAAGTCATAGCATGGAATCGTGCTATTGAAGAACTGAGCGGGATAAGCGCCGCGAGCATGGTCGGCAGAGGGAATTATGAATATGCTGTTCCCCTACACGGGATTAGAAGGCCCATGCTGATTGACCTGGTGCTCAGACCTGATGAAGAATTTGAAAAGCTGTATTCATTTATTAAAAGAGAAAGTGAATATATATTGGCCGAATCAACCATTTCCATAGCAGGAGAAAATCACATACTCTGGGGCAAGGCCAGACCATTATGTGATTGCAGCGGCAATGTCGTTGGAGCAATTGAGTCTATTCGTGATATCACTGAGTGGAAACACACAGAGGAAGCGCTGCGTGAAAGCAACGAGCGATTCAGAGAGCTTGCCGAATTATTACCTGAAACAATTTTTGAAACAGATGCACATGGAACCCTCACTTTTGTGAATCACAACGCATTTGATTATTTCAGATATACTCAACACGATTTTGATGAAGGGCTGAATGCCATCGATATGATTGCACCTGAAGACCGGGAAAGATCCCTGGAGAATATGAAAAGGGTGTTAATGGGAAAAAATATTGGTCTTAACGAGTATACGGCTGTGAGAAAAGACGGCAGCACGTTCCCGATCCTGGTTCATTCAACACCTATATACCATAAGGGGAGTTTCTCGGGCCTGAGAGGAATTATTATTGATATTACCGATCGAAAGGATGCAGAGAAGGCCCTGCTTGCTAAAGAGAGAGAGCTGGAGGTAAAGGCTCAACACCTGGAGGAGATGAACACTGCATTAAAGATATTATTGGATCACAGAAACACCGAAATAAAACAAGCTCAGGAAAATATTATAGTGAATATCAGAAAATTGATACTCCCCTATTTAGAAAAACTTGAGAAGGGAGTACCAGACAATGAGAACAAGATTTTCATAAGTATAATAAAGTCAGATCTGGAAAATATTATCACCCCATATGTAACGAGAATGTCGGCAGAATATAAGGATCTTACCGCGACTGAAATTCAGATTGTAGACCTCATCAGAAATGGCAGGACCACAAAGGAGATCGCTTCATTAATACATGTATCAACCGATACAGTATCATTTCACAGACTCAATATCAGGAAGAAATTCGGAATATTGAATAAAAAGATAAATCTCAGATCCTTTCTTCAATCCATCAGTGTTTAGTGTTCCCATTCAGGAATACTAGGTTTTTCCCATTAAAAAACTACTTTTCAATTAGCATTACAAACCGGTTGAATACTGTCATATTGATACTTACCCCAAAAACAAAAGGAGCCTGGTAATGAATTTTACCATCGCCGAGAATGTTTTAAAGGAGACAACGAAGTGCAATAAGAATTTCTCGTGCCTGTCCTGTGATAAAAAATGTTTATGCAAAATATTTCATATAGTCGGCAACTATGATATCCTTTTCATTGAAACTGAATCCACAACAATTTGCCCATATAAGATAGCGTATGGCGATTCTCATTTTTGTGCATGCCCGACCAGGTCTGAGCTTACAAAGCAGATGGATAAAATGGAACGTCAGACACGCAGGAATAAAGACGCACGTAACACCCTGTATTGAAATAACGGTATATAGCTCAGGGCAAGCCCTGGGGCCTATTCTTTAAGCCCCGCAAGAATCAATGGGATCTTCGACCCGCTTTTAGAAATTAGAACCCTAGTTTCTTTCTCCGGCGACGTGTCCTGCGCAGTTAAACCCACATTTTGCAGTTGAATAAGTTCATAATACACAATATCCGCTTATGGCCTTGTTCCGTAGGAGCGGCTTTTAGCCGCGATTCTTTTTTTCTGATTGTCTCTTAATCGCGGCTGAAGCCGCTCCCACAGGGTTTCTTCCTTCCCTAACGCATGTGGGTTAAATAACGAAGCGGGACGTGTCGGGCGAAGCTTGTGGCGAAGCCTGAAGCAGACGGACGTATTCAATCCTTTGTACTAGTTCACGCAGCCCATACCTGCAGCTGAACTCCCGGCACTTACACAGGATCGGCCTCGAGGATAATCCTGCAGTCTGCAACAGTGGCGCCCTTGCCTTCCTCGTGGACCAGGAGCGGATTGACGTCTATCTCCTTGATCTGGGGGTGGTTGACCACCATATCGGAGAGGCATACGAGCATCTTTTCCAGGATCAGGGTGTCTCTCTTGGGCTTGCCGCGGAATCCCTGCAGGATCTTAAACCCGTTTATGCCGCGGATCATCCTCCTGGCCTCGTTCCTTCCGATAGGTGCAAGACGGAATTCCACATCCTTGAACACCTCGACAAAGATGCCTCCGAGCCCGAACATGAGAAGCGGACCGAATGTGGGATAGCGGGTTGCCCCTAAAATGATCTCCTCACCCTCCGGGGCCATCTTGACCACCAGCACCCCCTGGATTTCCGCCTTGGGGTCGTACGCTTTGGCGTTTTCCACGATCTTTGTAAATGCGGCCTTGACCTCTTCTTCGGTATCGAGTCCCACCATGACACCGCCTGCATCGGATTTGTGGAGGATCTGGGGCGAGACAATCTTCATGACCACTGGCAGCCCCATGTCCTTTGCAAGGGCCTCTGCTTCCTCAGGGGTTGTTGCCAGCTTTGTTGGCAGAACATTCAGGCCGTAACACGCCAGGAGTTCGTTGCCGTCGAGTTCGCCCAGCCTTGTTTTTCCTGCCGCAAGGCAATCCTCGATGATGCGGGAAGCCCGCGCCGTATCATGTTTCAGTTTAAACGCGGCCAGGTGCTGACGGCTCAGCCACTTCGAATACCGGTAGAGCGCTGCAAAGGCATTTGCCGCGTTTTCGGGAAAACGGTACACCGGGTAGCCGTGTTCCTGGAGATATTTCACCCCGCTGGACACGTCGATAATCCCCATAAAACAGCACAGGATGGGTTTGTTCGAACGCTGCGCGATATTCACGATGGCCTTGGCGGTTCCCAGCGCATCGGTCATGGACTGCGGGGTCAGGATCACGAGTGCCCCGTCAACTTCTTCATCTCGTATGACCGCAGTGAGGGCATTTTCATACCGGTCATAGGGTGCATCCCCGATCACGTCCACCGGATTATGGATATTCGCTGCCGAGGGCAGATGACTGGCCAGGGCCTCGATGGTTTCCTCGCTGAACCTGGCCAGTTCCAGTCCTGCGGACATGGTCATGTCCGTTGCCAGGATTCCCGGCCCGCCGGCATTTGTCACGATAGCCACCTTGTTCCCTGATGGGATCTTGCGTACATGCTTGCCGAGCTGGCTGCGCTTCTTGTAGGTGAAGGCATTGGCGAAGTCGAAAAGCTCGTCGATAGTATTGCAGCGGATGATGCCGGACTGTTTGAAGATGGCATCGTAGACAGCCTCTGACCCGGCGAGCGCGCCGGTATGAGATGCCGCTGCCTGTGCTCCGGCAGTTGTCCTGCCGGACTTGATAGCCAGGATCGGCGTCGGACGCAGCCCTGAGGTTATCTCTTTGACCACCTCGATGAATTCAGGGCCCCGGCGAAGCTCCTCCAGGTAGAGCATGATGACCTCGGTGTCGAGATCCTGGTGGAGGTAGCGCAGCAGATCAAGTTCGTCCACGTCCGCCTTGTTTCCGATGGATATGAACTTGGAAAACCCGAAGTCTCGGTCCGCGGCAAAATCCAGGACCGCGGTGCACAGTGCGCCGCTCTGTGAGATAAAGGAGATATTCCCGGGCTGCGGCATACGTACGGAGAAACTTGCGTTCATACGTACGGAATCGATCGGATTGATTACCCCGAGGCAGTTGGGACCCACAAGTCTGACCCCTGCCTTCCTGCATGATGCCACAATCCTGTCTTCAATCTCGCGTCCTTCAGCACCCACCTCGCGGAATCCGGCACTGACAATGACCACCCCTTTCACGCCTTTCTCGATGGCCTCATCGATGGCAGTAAGGGCCCTCTGGGGCGGCAGGATCACGATCGCCAGGTCGATCTGATCGGGAATCTCGGTAATGGTCTTGTAGGCCTTTACACCCACGATGGATTTGGCGTTGGGATTCACCGGGTAGATGGTCCCTGTGTACCCGCCTTTGAGTATGTTTACAAAGATATCGTATCCGACTTTACCCGGTGTTGTGGAAGCTCCTAAGACGGCAATGGACTTGGGGGAGAAGATGGCATCGAGTTCGCTCATGGCAAGAACCTCCGTGTGAAATTTGCAGTGCACATAGCACCTGCTCTTTATAGAGTCTATAATAATTTATATCTCTCCCAAGAGAAGGGACACCCGGGGTATTTATGTGCTGATGCATGATCCAATGTTGCCCATTGGGCTTCTACAATACGACATCACCCTGCCCGGCACTGATTGCCGGACAGGGTGCAAGTACATTGTTACAGATGTGTTACGCTGCGGTTATTGAGCAGGTGCAGGCGCAGACTCTTCACCAAGGGTAATAAGATCACGGATTGCGTCGAGCCTGTCCTGATCCATACCCTCGACCTTGAGCAGATCCTCGTGAGTTGCAAAGGGCCCGCTCGCTTCTCTGAAGGACACAATATTGTTAGCAATGGTCTCATCAATACCCGGCAATGTCATCAATTCCTCTGCCGACGCGGTATTGACGTTCACTGCCCCCATTCCCTGTGCCCATGCATTGCCTACAACGAAACATCCCATGACCGCCATCACGACCAGTAACTTGAGCATAATCCTGTTCATACCTTCTCCTTCCTATGTTTTTTTGTACCTCAACGGTAATTTTCTTTATGGCTCGGGTATGATTGTTCCGTGAAGCTGCCCAACATAAGGGATCAAACAAAGAATAAATCCAGACCATATGATGACACAACATGAACCTGTACAAGCCTATAGTAATAAGACGGATCAAAACAAAGTCAATATCCAGGCAAAATTCTCCTGTATAAATGTATCCCTGACAGGCAAATTATGAGACATTGCCGCTGGATAGTCTCCTGCGCGCACTGCCCTGTTGTACGCCTGCACGTTCTTACCCTAATGTCCACGCCATAATTACGATTGATTTTTACAGGGGTAATGTCTTAGTTTGGGGCATGGAAATATTTGTCTTTGTCGACGGCCAGTTCTATACATGGGTCATCCTGCCTGCCCTGATCTTCATTGCCCGGGTGATGGATGTCAGCCTTGGAACCATCCGCATTATCTTTATCTCGAGAAACCTGCGGTATCTCGCGCCGGTGATCGGGTTTGTCGAGATACTCATCTGGCTGCTGGCCATCAGGGAGATCATGCAGAACCTGAACAATCCCATCTGTTTCATCGCATATGCAGTCGGTTTTTCCACGGGAACCTTTGTTGGCATGTATATAGAGAATATGCTGTCCATCGGCAAGGTCATCATCAGGATCATCACGAGGATGGAGGCCGATGAACTGGTGGAATACCTCAAGAAGGCAGGATACGGGATTACCGCCATCGATGCGACCGGTGCAACCGGACCTGTGAAGGTTGTCTTCTCCATCGTAGAACGTCATGACATCCAGGCCATTGTCGAGATAATCAAGCGTTTCAATCCCAATGCATTCTACTCGATAGAAGATGTGCGGTTCGTCAGCGAGGCCGTTATGCCATTCCGCACAAAGATCCCATCCAGAAGATACCTGGGCATGCTGGGATTGTTCAGAAAATCGAAGTGAGCTGAACACATCGGCTCATAGATGCTCTGCACATGGTCGTGTGCAATGAACACCTCACTATCCCCATGCCTATTTGCATGCCGTCATGTATTGCATTTGTCCCTGTCATAATTAACATATTGATTACAGGCATTCTTTTCAGTGATGGATATGAGGGATCATGTTGGAACATCTTATCGAGACGTATGGTTATCTGGCTGTCCTGATAGGGACATTCTTCGAGGGAGAGACCATCCTTGTGCTGGCAGGGTTCGCAGCACACAGGGGGTACCTTTCCCTGCCCTGGGTGATCCTTGCCGCCTTTGCAGGCACACTGTGTGCAGATCAGCTGATGTTCTATCTGGGCCGCAGGCACAGCCAGGGTCTCCTGGCCAGGCGACCCTCATGGAGAAAACGAATCGATAAGGCCCAAAGACTTCTTAAAAGATTTCATACCCCGTTGATCCTTTCATTCCGTTTCCTCTACGGCCTGCGTACCGTGACACCGTTTGTAATCGGCATGAGCACAGTCCCGGCGTGGAAATTCATTGTCTTTAACTTTATCGGCGCCCTTGTATGGGCCGTCGCCATCGGAAGCGGCGGATACATCTTCGGCTCTGCACTCGAGATCCTCATTGGGGATATTAAACGCTACGAATACTCTATACTCGGATTAATCACCCTGACAGGGGCAGGTATCTGGGCGATTCATCTTTACCGATGCAGAAAGGGATCCCTCTCTGATGCAGCATCATGCAAGAAGACATGAAGATTATTGGTAATCGCTAAGACCAACAATATCAAGAAGATACCATCAGGTTGATTCTCTCTTTCCTGCTAATTTTCACATCTGAAATATTTTTTTCTTTCCCGATAAAAAAACCCTTGCATTTTATACAAAGAGGTCTATTAGAGAATTCAGCAGTGATGAATTTCCTGCAATGGATGCAAGGGATTTATTGCTGAAAAAACAAACGAATAGGGTGATGTATGATTGATATCCAATACGTTTTATTTGTAATGAAGATGGCGACTTCTCTATCTGCCGTCTTACTTTGATGACACTCTATCTCTATTCGCATCCAACACTACGGCAGAGTGTTTCCTCTCAGAACAGACCTTGTATGTCTAAAACTTATCCACGTATCCCATTATAGGAGGAACAAAAACACATGGAGAAAACATCCGCACCAATCTCCACCGGCATGAAAGCCGACCAGCAGCTCGCCGCAGATCTTACCGACGAGCCTCCATCGATACCTGCGCTCCTCTCAGAAGCGCCCTATCATCTCTCCCGGTCTGTCTCAAGACTCCCCAATGCGAGCCGCATTCCCATCAGTGCCCGTTCGAGTGAGTTTCTGCGTGAATTCTTCCCAAATGCCACGATGGCAGACTGGTCAAACTGGCACTGGCAGATCCGCAACAGCATCAGCACTAGTGAGAGCATCCGGCGTATCATCCGCCTCAGCGAAGACGAAGCCCTTGCATTGATGCACAGCACCTGCGGGATGCCCATTCGCATCACCCCGTACTACGCAAGTCTGCTGGACAGGGATGATCCGTTACAGCCTGTTCGGAGATCCGTTGTTCCGGTCACGGGTGAATATCTTATCAGCGACCTGGAGGCTGCAGACCCGCTCGGCGAGGAAGAAGACAGCCCTGTACCGGGTCTGGTTCACCGCTACCCCGACCGGGTCCTGTTTCTCACCACGGGATTCTGCTCCACCTACTGCCGGTACTGCACCCGGTCCCGCATGGTGGGCAACAATAACCGCTTCAGGGCGAGCATTGCACAGTGGCAGAAAGCAATCGCATATATCGAGGAAACCCCTGCAATAAGAGACGTGCTCATATCAGGCGGAGACCCGCTGACCCTTCCGGACAGCCAGCTTGAATACCTGCTGGCAAGCATAGCACGGATAGAACATGTGGAGATGATCCGCATCGGGACAAAGGTGCCGGTTGTGCTTCCACAGAGAATCACACCGAGGCTTCTTAGGGTTCTGAAAAAGTTCCGCCCCTTGTGGCTCAGCATTCACTTTACCCATCCAGACGAGCTGACCCCCGAGACTTCTGCGGCCTGCAACCTGCTGGCTGATGCGGGTATTCCGCTGGGAAGCCAGACAGTGCTCCTCAAAGGGATCAATGACAGTGTGTCGACATTAAAGCCGCTCTTTCAGGGGCTTTTGAAGATACGTGTGCGGCCGTACTACCTGTATCAGTGCGACCCGATCCACGGGTCATCGCATTTCAGGACATCCGTGGATAAAGGCCTTGAGATGATAGAAGGGCTGCGCGGCCACACGACCGGGTATGCCATACCCCAGTATGTCATCGATGCACCCGGCGGAGGCGGCAAGATTCCGCTGTTGCCGGACTATTTCCAGGGCCGAGACAACGGTGATGTGATCCTGAGAAATTACGAACAGAAAATGTTTCGATATCCTGACCCCAACCCGGCAGGGATCGTGAAGGAGTAGCCGTGAAGATTGGCATTACATACGACCTGAGGGATGATTACCTGAAACAGGGATACTCCCTTGAAGAGACCGCGGAATTCGACCGGGAAGATACCATTGCGGGTATCGAAGAAGCCCTTGTCCAATCGGGATTCGAAACCGAGCGGATCGGTAATGTAAAAGCTCTCACACGCCTCCTTGCCGAAGGCAGAAGGTGGGACCTCGTGTTCAATATTGCCGAGGGCATGACCGGCATCAGCCGTGAGGCACAGGTGCCTGCCCTGCTCGATGCATTCGGCATTCCCTATACATTCTCCGATCCCCTTGTGCTCGCCATGACCCTTGACAAGGGCCTGACCAAGACCATTGTCCGCCAGGCAGGGATTGCAACGGCCGATTTCGCCGTAGTGAGAAAACCTTCCGACGCCAATGAGATATCTCTGCCGTACCCGCTCTTTGCAAAACCCATAGGAGAAGGGACCGGCAAAGGCATCAGCGAGGCATCCAAAATCCAATCCAGGCAGGAGCTTAAAGAGGTCTGCTCTCATTTGCTGCGGCAGTTCGGGCAGCCCGTGCTCGTCGAGACCTATCTCCCGGGCAGGGAATTCACTGCCGGAGTCGTGGGGACGGATGGAGACGCGCGGTGTGTCGGGGTTATGGAAGTCACCTTCAAGAAAGGCCATAAAGGTGATGCCATCTATTCCTATGCCAACAAGACCAATTACGAGAAGGTTATTGAATACCGCATACCTGAAGCAGATGCCGTGGAGAAATGTGCCAGACTCGCGCTTGCGTCATGGAAAGCCCTTGGCTGCAGAGACGGCGGTCGGGTCGATATCCGCATGGATGCCGGGGATGTTGCCAATTTTATCGAGGTCAACCCCCTGGCAGGCCTCAACCCGGTGCACTCGGATCTGCCGATCATATGCAGGCTCAAGGGCATCCCCTACCAGGAGCTCATTGAAGACATCGTGGATTCCGCATTGAAAAGGATAGCGACCGAAAAAAGATGAATATCGTGATCGCCCATAATCCGGTTGGGGAACATGCCCCGGAGGATGAACGCGATGTGCTTGTCCAGGCCGAGGAAGTCTCAAAGGCTCTTCGCTCACTTGGATATCAGCCTTTGTGCGTACCGTTCGAACTGAGCGGAGATACCTTTGCGAAACGCATGCAGGAGTTACGTCCGGCGTGCATCTTCAACCTCGTGGAATCGGTGGATGGGGATGCGCGGCTTATCCATATAGCACCTTCCTATTTTGACCACCTGGGCATCCCTTATACAGGGGCGTCTGCCCAGGCCATGTTTCTCACCACCAACAAGGTTCTGTCCAAGCAGTTCATGACCCTGAACTACATCGCAACCCCTGCGTGGTTCATCCCCGGTCATGCCCCTGCAGTCACCCTGGATTTTCCCGGCACCTATATCATCAAGGCCTTGTGGGAGGAGGCCTCTGTAGGTATCGACAGCGACTCGGTCGTTAGCGCCGAGGATCTGGATGATCTGGAACGTCTCATACAGCAACGCTCTGAGAAGCTCGGGCTGAGCTGTTTTGCCGAGCACTATATCGAGGGCAGGGAATTCAACATATCTCTGCTCGCAGGCGATGGCGGCCCGGATGTTCTCCCTGCGGCCGAGATCAGGTTCCATCTCCCCGCGGGCAGCCGCAACATTGTGGACTACCGGGCAAAATGGGAACATGATTCCATCGAATATCAGGGCACACAGCGCTCCTTCGACTTTCCCTTGTGCGACAGCATACTCATAGAGATCCTGAATTCCATTGCACTTCAGTGCTGGGAATGCTTCTCACTGACAGGC
This sequence comes from Thermodesulfobacteriota bacterium, assembly GCA_036825155.1. Lineage (GTDB taxonomy): Bacteria > Desulfobacterota > Desulfomonilia > UBA1062 > UBA1062 > DSAD01. The sequence goes on from DAISYU010000063.1 coordinate 15,594, forward strand.
TATAACCGGGTGGATTTCCGGGTGGATGCCGACGGGAAGCCATTTGTCCTGGAGATCAACGCTAACCCGTGCATCTCCCCTGACAGCGGTTTTGTGGCTGCGACGCGGCGGTACGGCCTTACCTATCCCATGATCATAGAGCGCATTATCCATGAGGTCATCCCCGGCAGGAATGCCGGACTCACCGGGCAATCCATGGCAAAGAACTCGTCTTGATGATCCACTAACCGCGATCGCCTCGTCAAATCTGATATACGGGCAGTCCGGAAGATTGTAGAGTCCACAGTTTTTTTCGCCCGGGCAGAGACCGGCGTTGCCATCGAGCTGGTACAAGAGCACCTCGACAAGGGTATCGCCAACGGTTACTCCTTTCTCCTTGCAGAAGACAGCCATGATGTTACATTCGGCGGCTCGAGGATATATATCGAACCCTCTTTCAGGATTTCCTATACCCCCACACGAGAGTTTTATCTGAAATCCGGCTACAATAACGTGGCGGACCTCAAAGACTTTTATGCTCCCGGGGACGACAACATCATATTTTTCAAGGAACTTTCACAAAGAGGCTCTTCCTGAGGCATTGATGCCAACACGTACGGACAAGCAGGTGCTGTGAAACACAAGCGTCGTTTTTCCAGGTTACCTGCCTGATCCCGGTTTCGCACATTGTCTTCAACATGGTACATATTACTTCTCAGGGGCGGTCCATTCTGTACCATCATGTACTCCACAGAGAAAGGCATCCCTCCTGGTTTTGCCGGTTAAAAAATGGTCGGCTTGACTTATTTGGAATTTTGTGGCATATTTTCAAGATATTCAGAGAAATAAAAATAAATTTCATACACAGGAGGATGTCATGGAAATTAATGAGCCTCCATCCGGTCTCAGGCAGGCAGGGTGATATTTATTGCTCGTGCGTGTCAGGTCTGCACATAAACAACCAGACCTAAACAGCCACACTGGAAACATTTTTCTTTTGTTTCAATTACTGAAGTTAAAGAAATCCGGCTTTTTTGCACGACCTTAATAACTCAACATACAAACCTTGCCGCAAAACCGATACGATGGCGGCTGTTCCGCAGGAAACTATACCTCAACGCCCGTGAACAAAGCACACGTGCGGAGAACTCTACCTGCCGGGCAGCGATCCGACTGGAACCGCAACAGGCTCATTTACGCCCATGAGAGGCCCCTGAAACGAGGTGACGTATGATTCTACAATTATTCCTGCTCTTTTTTGCCGGCATAATCATCGATCTTTTGGTTACGTACTATACCAAGGCTGTTGCGCAAAAAAAGGTTTTGAGTGCCACGTTCCTAAGCGGAATAGTAACCTTTGTCAATTTTGTGCTGCTCACGATCATCATTAAAGAGACCTCCATGAACGGGATGTTCAACATCATGGCATATGCGGGCGGAAATACTGTCGGGACATTCTTTGCAATGATAAAAGATACGTTTTAAAAGCAGCCAACAGAAGTGAAAACAAGAAGTCTTGATCAATGGTGTGAATTCCAGGGTAAGCCCTGACGGCTGCTCTTTAAGCTCCGCAAGAACCAGCGGGATCTTTGACCCGCTTTAAAAAAAATAGGACCCAAGCTTCTTTCTCCGACGTCTTGTGATGCATGATACCGGCTCTACTATTCATGCACACAATTGACCTTCCGCTCATTGACGTAACATGTAGGTCATTGTCCTATATATTCCGTTCAACAGGAAGACACGATTTTTAGCTTCCCCCTGATATACACACCTTTACATATCTGGTTAGTTAACTATCAACTCTCTTCTTGAGAGCCCTCCTTTAACGCCAGAAGAAGGAGCATAGCCCTCCAAATCTATGCTCCGGGTATCTTCTGGCCTTTTTTTTCGCCTATTGAACGTAAAAGCTCGGCGCATAATCCGCCCTCATACAGTTTGTAAGACTTAAGCACTTTTCATGAGAGACAAGACAAAAATTGCCTGAAGAACCTGCTGAATGAGGTACATGAGCAGGCATGAATGTTTTAGACTCCACAGAACGAACGATCAGATGTATAGTCGTTGAACAGCACATGTCCTGTTCCATAAAAACACGAAGGGGGATGATACCATGGCAACAGATCCCGGAATCGGTCACAGGATAATCGCCACGATTACCAGCGTAAAAGGAACATGCAGCGCAGGCCATAAAAAGAACGACACCTTTGAGATCAGCTGTCACAACCCGGCAGGCTTATGCGGATTCTTCTATCACGATATCTTTCCCACCCTCTCCACATTCCAGTTCGGCGGAAGACTGCCCTGGTGGGAGGGAGACACCATAGAACTCCAGTGTCCCGACAGCGACAACCTCGTCACCCTGAAACTGGAGAGATTTGAGCGAGGATAATCCTGGAACCCCGGTTGTCTGAAATCAAAACCGGGCATTCTGAACCCGCCAGATGAAATTCTGTAAATCCTTTCTGCGTTGCGGCTATAATGCTGCTGCGGGGCATGCGACTATACCGTTCAGTGAACACCGCCCCGGGCATGGCAGTAAGACAAATTATTATAAAGCTTGTTTGATATGACTACACGATTTTCAGTACCGTTCTGATATACAAATAGATTACAAATGTTTATGTATACTTTAAGACTCTCTTCTAGAGAGCCCTCCTTTTTGTGCCAGAAGAAGGAGCATAGCCCTCCAAATCTATGCTCTAACCCCAAGCTTTCTTCTGGCATTTTTTTTTGCCTTTTTCAAGTAGATTCTGTTTTTGTTATATCCTGCAGATGCAGGAACATATCCCCTTGCCATTCAGAGAAATGTTCGGAATCTGAATTATCAGGAGCCCTCTCGAGGCCCCCGTGCCGGAAGGTTCTCGATCATCCCCACCTGTCGTACTTCACTATCTTATCCATGGGGAGGCGCCTTTTTGCTGTCTTTGACGGGTCCTTAGGATACCCCAGTGGCAGGAGCGCCACTACCCGGATGTCTTCAGGTATTTCCAGAATGTCCCGGACCTCCTGCTCGACGAATGCCCCTATCCAGCACGTTCCCAGTCCCTCGGCCGCAGCACACAGCGTGATGTGATCCACAGCTATGGCAACATCGATGGGATAGCAGAGCTGGCCTCCCCTCATGACATGATTGTCGGTCTGTGCACAGCACACCAGCACAAGAGGTGCCTCAGAGACAAACCGCTGTTCAAAGGCAGCCTGAGCGAGCTGCAAGCGTTTCTTTTCATCACGCACGACAATAAACCGCCATTCCTGGCGGTTGCTGGCAGAGGGTGCATGCCGTGCCGCATCCAGTATTTTCATCACGAGATCATGGGGCACATCCCTGTCTTGATATGACCGAACGCTCTTTCGAAGGTAGATCGCATCATACACATCCATGGTCCTTGCCTCCCTGTGAACACGTAGTGTTTATAAATACCTGCATTATAATCCC
>DAISYU010000064.1:0-18935 GCA_036825155.1 Thermodesulfobacteriota bacterium
GCATGGGCGACTATGTGGGAGAATAGGACATCGCCAGGACAACTATACAGGCCTCCAGTCAAAAGACTGGGGGCCTTTTTTCGTGTATGGTATGACAGTGTTCGGTAGCTTGTGAGGTTCTTAACTTTCGCTGATGTCGGATTCGCTCGTGACCCGACCCCTGCCGTTGCTCTTGGAATGATACAGCGCCACATCGGCGCGATGGAAGAGGCTCTCAAACATCTCACCGTCACGGTACTGCGAGACCCCGATCGATATGTGCACCTGGCCGATAGTCTGCCCTGTGTCCGTGCGTTTCCAGCTCATGGTCTTGAAATACGTACATATCTTTTCCGCCAGGGCCACCGCACCTTCCAAGGCCGTGTCCGGCAGTAGTATGACAAATTCTTCTCCACCATAGCGGACAACGATATCCCTGCCTTTCACACAGTCCGTGAGCATCCTGGCTACCCGTTTGATCACCCGGTCCCCCACCAGGTGGCCATACATGTCGTTGATTCGTTTGAAGTGGTCGATATCGGCAATGATGAGCGAAAGATCCGTGTTTGACGCTGATGCGCGCTTTGCCTCCTTATCGAATGTCTGGGTCAGATAGCGCCGGTTTTTCAATCCGGTCAGCGTATCGGAGGTCGCTTCCTTCCTGAGCTGTTCCAAATCCTTGCGGAGGATTTCTATCTCTTGAGTGGATGAAACGATACGCTCCTTGAGCAGGGTGCTCGAATCGTTGATGGCACGGGTCTCGCTCAGTATTTCTTCGGCAATGATCCGTACATCCTCGGCATCGAGGTCATCCTTGAGCCTTTCGGAATACATGTTGATCATGGAGCCGAAGCGGGTCAGCTGACCGCCGGTATCAACAACATGTGAAAGGATCGTATCCAGGACCTTCCTGAGTTCGTCTCTGATCTTTCGTATGATGAGCTTGTGGTCCTCGGCGATATATTTCTCGTAGAGGTTTTTGTTGAGCTCGATGGTAATGGGGTTGGACCTGGAAAGCACATCATCCAGTACGTTCTTGAGCGGTTCGTTCCTCCCGGATACATATTCATACCACACAGAATAATTTGCCGGATCCACCGGGATCCGGTGGCGTCCCATATGATCCAGGGCCAGTCTGAGGTATTCGCTGGATTGTTCGATCGAGTCTGCGTAAAACATGTTCATCCCCCGTAGAATGTTCTTGATAGAGTTCTTCATTCCCATCGACAATTCTTAAGGATATCTTGAAATACTGCCAAAGTAATGGGGTATCCCGGCTGGTGGAACGGCTTGAGGATTTTTATCAAAAAGAATGTCTCCAGACACATGGTTATCTGGAGCAGGGTTCTCCTTTATGCTGTCTGCATAATCATAGTCGAAATTTCTCGTACATTGACAGACAAGCGTATTCCTTCTATGATTTTTATCATGACATGATTCGTATCAGATCTGCTCTCTTGAGAAGATCACTGGTGGAGGAGGTGTGTGTCAATGAGCGATGGAACAAAGGTTGTGGACGGCTTCAGGTTTATGCCGCCGGCGCTTCGTGCGTGGCTGATGAAGGATATCCCTGAAATGGATTTCACCGGGGATATTCCCTGGACCCCATTGAAAAAACCACTGGCTGAGACCACATTCTCCCTCATGACGTCAGCAGGGATCTCTCTGAAGGGGGATGAACCCTTTGACATGGACCGCGAGAAGAGAGAGCCTACCTGGGGTGATCCCACGCACCGCGAGATCCCCCGTGATACGAGCGAGGCCGACATCGAGGTAAACCATCTGCACATCAATACCGGATATATTCTCGAAGACCTGAATGTGATGCTGCCCATGAGACGGTTCAGCGAGTTCGAGGATGAGGGTATTATCGAGCGCCTTGCCCGGACCTGTTATTCATATTACGGGTATCAGCTGGATTCCGCATATCTGCTGGAGCAGACCATGCCCAAGGTGGCGGCAAGGATGAGACAGGAGGGTGTCGAGGCCGTCTTACTCACCCCTGCCTGACCGCTGTGCTGCCGGTCCGTGGGACTGGTTGCCCGGTATCTCGAAGAACAGGGTTTTTCCACAGTGGTACTGACCATGACCCCGGAGTTCACCCGGCAGATCGGCATACCCAGGGTCGCTGCCATTGAATATCCCTATGGAAGACCCATCGGGCAGGTACATGATGTACCGGGACAGCGGGATGTCCTGCTCCAGACGATTTCAGCCCTGGAACAGATCAAGAAGCCGGGAGGTGTTGTTCATTTACCCTTTACCTGGGTTGAATCCCCGAAGGAGACGAAGTGGCATCCGCCGGTGAGATCGCCGATCATCCAGATGTTCATCGGCGAGATCAAAGAGATGGAAGGTAAATCAACATCCTGAAGGGGCGAGGGCATGCACCGGCTGATCAGGCCCCCATTGATCTTAGGGGGCGCTGGTGGTCCGGTTCTGCTCGTCGGACTAGCGTGCGAGAGCCTCAGCCAACTCGGATCCGAGCCTGGTTGCCTGTGATAACACTTCCGGGTTGTCGCGCACCTTTCCCTGATCAAAGATGCCAAATACCGCTAATTCTCCCGCGATCTCATAGCCCAGGGCTTCAAGCGGACGGCGCATTGCCTCCAGCGTGAATCCCAGATCGTCTCTCGACGCCTGTTCGCAGACTGCAGCGACAACTGCCTTGCGGCCCTGATCGGCCAGCCTGCTTGACCATCCCCTAGGACGATCATCGGTGAAATCGTAAAAGCAGTAGAGCCGGTCTATGAACGCCTTCATCCACGCAGTGACATTATAATTGTGCACCGGGGATACCAGCACCAGGCCGGAGGCGCAAACAATCTTGTTATAGAGGGGGGTCATGTCATCATGAAGCCCGGTGCAGATCCTGTCCTTCCTGCACCGTTCGCACCCGATGCAGGGCTGGAACTGACAATCCCGCAGGAGAATTCGTTCGGTTTCGAGATTCATCAATGTCGCTCCGGTGATAATGTGATCCAGGAGAACATCGGTGTTCCCGCCCTTTCTCGGACTGCCGCCGATACCGAGTATCACCTGTTGAGGTGAAAGATCAGTGATTTCTTCCTGCAATGATTTCATGCCACGGTCTCCCATCAGCCATTGAGGATGATATCCACCACCATGTCCCCAAAGTCGCTTGTCGAGAGTATTTTATTCTTATCATTCTGGGCTTGGGCAAGCTCTATTGTGGTATAACCACGTTCCAAAAGGGTAAAGAGCGCATTCCAGATCTCTTCTGACTCCTCGGGCAGGTGCAGGCACTTGTCAAAGAGAAAGGCCACACTGCCGATCATGGAATAGGGGTTGGCGATGTTTTTTCCTGCAATGTCGGGTGCCGATCCGTGGGCGGCTTCCACATAGCCCTTGTGAGGGCCCATACATGCCGAGGGCATCAGGCCGAGCGAACCGAGAATCCCGCCTGCCTGGTCGGTGAGGATGTCACCCTGCATGTTCTCCAGCAGGACAACTCCGTTAAACTGTGAAGGATTCTTTACCAACTGGAAGGCTGCATTGTCCACCAGCATGGATTGATAGTGAACATCTTCATAGTCCTTTGCCACATCTTCCACGATATCGTTCCAGAAGCGCGAGGTGGCGAGCACGTTCGCCTTGTGTATGTTGAAGAGCCGGGACTGTGCTCTGCGGGCCTCTTCAAACGCAACAGCGGCAACCCGCCTGACCTGCTCATCGGTGTAAGTGCATTCATCCATGGCGTAGCTCATGCCGGTGGCGGTTCCCTCTGTCTTGTCTCCGAAGTAGATGCCGCCGACAAGTTCGCGGATCATGAGGATATCGATCCCGTCACCGATCACCTCTTGTCTTAAAGGGGAGAATGATGCCAGCGCCTTGGGCAGCCTCACAGGCCGGTAGTTTGCAAAGGTGTCGTAGCGTTTCCTCAGGGGCAGGATAGCCCCGATCTCAGGTCTTAACTCCTGGGGGATGGTCTTCATCTTGTCGAGAGAAAGACCCACCGGGCCTTTTATGATTGCATCGGCTTCATCACAGATACTGCGGGTTTTATCCGGAAACGGGGAGCCCTCGCTGAAGTATGCCGCAGCCCCGAACGGTGCGTATTTCAGAACGAATGTGTGGCTGTATTTCTTTTCAACCGTCTTCAATACCTTAATGGCCTCGCGGACGATCTCAGGCCCGATCCCGTCACCTTCCAACACTGCTATGATCTTCTGCATGATATATCTTCATCCTCTCGTATTACGTGTGATTTTCTCGTTGATGATTCGGGCTATACGCTGAGCCCATTAGCATCACAGGCGTGAGATAACAAGTCACAATTTTCCGGGAACCAGGCTATGAAGAGTATGGAGCCCACATTCAGACTTCTCTTGAAAGGACTGCGGCACTCTGTCCTGCAAGGTATCCGGTGCTCCAGCAGACCTGCAGGTTATACCCGCCGGTTGGCCCGTCCAGGTCCAGTATCTCGCCCGCAAAGAATAGATTGTTGATTATCTTGGACCGCATTGTCTTCGGGTCCACCTCTTTCAGCGATATCCCGCCCGAGGTGATGATTGCCTTGTTGAACCCCAGGAGGCACTTGACCCTTAAGGGGAACTGTTTCAGGAGCAGCCGCAGTTTCTTTCTCTCTTCCTTGGTTATGGCATTGGCCTGTTTCTCGGGATCTATCCGCGCCAGCTCAAGGATCACCGGGATGAGACTCTTGGGCAGCAGGGCAGGCAGTACATTCTTGATGGCCTTGTTCTTATGCTGTTCGAAGTCCCTCAGTATCCGCTTGTCCAGCTTGGTGAAGTCGAGAGCTGGTTTGAAATCAATGAACAGATCGGTTCTTCCATGTGCAGTCAGGTTGCCGATTGATTTGCTCATATCAAGGATTATGGGACCGCTCAGTCCGTTTGCAGTGAACAGGGCCTCGCCGAAGCGCTCATCCTGTTTCTTTGTGCCCTGATAGACGGCAATTGAGACATTCTTCAGGCTCAGCCCTTCCAGGGTCTTCACCCAGGGTTCCTCCACCAGGACCGGGGTCAGGGAAGGCCGGGGTTCTATGATGGTATGACCCATCTGTCTCGCCCAGGTATATCCGTCTCCCGTAGATCCTGTTTTCGGGTAGGAAAGGCCCCCGGTGGCTATGAGATAGTTCTTTGCAGTGATCTCGCTTGTGTTTTCAAGGATGATCTTTTCTATCGCGCCATCCCGGTGGGGGATCGATCCAATCCTGCAATCGGTGAGCACACGGACCCCGTGCTCCTTCATGAGCCGGATAAAGAGGTCCTGCACATCTCTTGCCCTGTCTGTTTCCGGGAATATGCGGCCACCCCGTTCAACCTTGGTTGGCAGGTTGTGTTCATGGAAGAAATCGATCGTCTGTTCGACACCGAAACGGGACAGGGCGCTCAGGAGGAATTTGCCGTTCTTGCCGAAGACGTCTGCAAACTGCCTGATATTGGTTTGTGCGTTGGTTATGTTGCACCGGTCTTTGCCGGTCATGAGCAGTTTTACCCCGGGGATGCGATTCTTTTCCAGTACAATGACTCGTGCCCCGCACTGTGAGGCACTGATCGCGGCCATCATGCCGGCAGGGCCTGCCCCGATGATTGCAAGGTCGGTTTCCATCGCTGTCACCTCGTGGGATGCAAGGCATTACTTAACCGCTGTTCCGGCTGAATGGACATTATTCCATAACTGTTATCAAACCTGCCGCCTTCTGGAGGAGTACCCAGGAGCCTGTCTCTACCTGTATGACAATACTGCATGAATCCTCCTATAGCACAATAATTCCCTGGGGCAATGGTAATTTATGGATGATGCTCCCGCTGGAAGCAGCAGGCATGAACCGGATGTGACCCATGTACGTGTTCAGGGTGCGGGGAGACCGATCATGGATGAGGCGGCAGTATGCAGGTGAATGCCCTGCTGACGGTTTTGCCCGCCATGGTCTGTGATTGAGGCGGTATGCACTTTGATCAATGCATAGAGCTGTCTTGTCAGATTTCCTACTCTATGATAGATAGTTTGTACGTAAGAAACGAAGGGGAGGGCGTGTATGTCCGGTCACAATAAATGGAGTTCCATCAAACACAAGAAAGGCGCTGCTGATGCCAAGAGAGGCAAGATTTTCAGCAGACTGATAAAAGAGATTACGGTTGCAGCCCGCATGGGCGGAGGCGACATTGACGGCAATGCCCGTCTCAGATCAGCTGTGGCAGCTGCAAAAGCATCCAACATGCCGAAAGACAACATTGAGCGCGCCATCAAGAAAGGCACGGGAGAGCTGGAAGGATATAACCTGGAAGAGAACGCCTATGAGGGGTATGGTCCGGGTGGTGTAGCAGTGCTGGTGAACGTTCTCACCGACAACAAGAACCGCGCTGTTGCCGATATCAGACATCTCTTCACCAAGTACAACGGAAACCTCGGCGAGACAGGCTGCGTAAGCTGGATGTTCGACAAAAAGGGCTTTGCCTCCGTTGACAAGGGTGTCGTTGAAGAAGATACCCTTTATGACATTGCACTGGAAGCCGGGGCAGAGGATATTAGCGATGAGGGGGATGTCTTTGAGATCGTGATCGCCCCCGAGGATATCGAGGGACTCAGGGAAGCCCTTGAAGACAACAACATCAGCTACAATCAGCTGGAAGTACAGATGATCCCCCAGACAAATGTGACACTGACCGGAAAACAGGCTCAACAGGCCTTGAAACTGCTGGATGCACTGGAAGACCTTGACGATGTGCAGTCCATCTCTTCCAATTTCGATATAGACGACGAGGAAATGGCCCAGCTGCAGGCATCATGATTATCTGCGGCATTGATCCGGGAACGAGAGTCACAGGCTATGGTGTGCTCAGTATCAACGCACCGGGCGCGACCAGCATCTCCTATATCGCACACGGAACCATACGGCCCAGGTCTACCGACCTGGCCGGGAGGCTGAAAGAGATCTTCATGGGGCTCACCGAGGTATTCCGCCTCCATCAGCCACTCGAGGTGGCCCTCGAGACTTCCTTCCATGCCGTCAATGCGCAGACCGCTCTCAAACTCGGACATGCCCGAGGCGCAATCATCCTTGCCGCGACGCTTCTGGATATCCCGGTGTTCGAGTATACCCCCACAGAGGTCAAAAAGGCTACCTGCGGGTACGGCCGTGCAGACAAGGACCAGATATACGCCATGGTCAACACCATACTCCACCTTCCCAAGGAGAAGGTGGAGTCTCGGGATGCATCGGATGCACTGGCAATAGGCGTGTGCCATTCGTCGTGCAGGCGATTCAAGGAGCTTACGCAATGATCAGCATGCTTCGCGGTGAGATCGTCCAGAATAACGGGGCTGACATTACCCTGATGGTCTCCGGTGTGGGGTATCTCGTACATGTGCCCTCAGGGATCGAGCAGAGTCTTACCTGCGGGGAGGAAGTGACGCTGTTCACCACGCTGATAGCCCGGGAGGACTCCCTGGATCTGTACGGATTCATCGACCAGAGACAGAAAGAGATCTTCTCCCTGCTCCTGAATGTTTCCGGGGTGGGGCCCAAGACTGCCATGAACGTCATCTCCGGTATCGAGCCAAACCGGTTCTTAGAGGAAGTGGTGAGTGAGAATATCACGTACCTCTCCTCGCTGCCTGGTATCGGGAAGAAGAGCGCGCAGAGGATCGTGCTGGAGCTCAAGGAGAAGATCGCGAAGCTCTATAAGACCCGGGGGAGAACGGGGCCTGTAGATATCAGCGAGGATGCTGTTGCCGCACTCGTTGCATTGGGGTATTCTGAGAATCAGGCCAGAAAGGCAGTAGGCTGCGTGCAGGCGGACAGTGTCGAGAATCTTGTGCGGGGAGCATTGAAGGAACTGATGTAATGAGAAACGAGCTTGATGGAGAAAGGACAGGAAGGGACGAGGCAGAGTTTGAGGCCAACATACGGCCCAGGACTTTGAGTGAGTATGTGGGCCAGGTTGCCCTCAAGGACAACCTCGACATCTTCATTAAGGCGGCAAGCTCCCGCAGGGAACCCCTTGACCACTGCCTGTTCTATGGCCCTCCCGGCCTTGGAAAGACAACACTTGCCTACATTATCGCGCACGAGAGTGATGTGGGGCTTCGCGTCACGAGCGGCCCGGCCATAGAGAAGTCCGGTGATCTGGCTGCCATCCTGACAAATCTGGAGCCGAACGATGTCCTGTTCATCGACGAGATACACCGCCTCGGCAATGCCATCGAGGAGATCCTGTATCCTGCAATGGAGGAGTACAAACTCGACATCGTCATCGGACAGGGTCCGTCTGCCCGGTCTATCCGCATCGACCTGAATCCCTTTACCCTGGTGGCGGCGACCACAAGGGCCGGGATGATTACGTCTCCCCTGAGGGACCGGTTCGGGATCATCGGCCACCTGGAATTCTACAGCGTAGAGGAGTTGACCCGGATTCTGGAGAGGACCGCACGGATACTGAACATATCGTCGGACGAGAAAGGCCTCTACGAAATCGCAAGACGTTCCCGCGGGACACCCAGGATCGCGAACCGGCTGCTGAAAAGGGTGAGAGACTTTGCCGATGTGCTGGCAGACGGGGTGATCACCCCTGATATCGCCGATACGGCCCTTAAAAGGCTGGATATAGACAATACCGGACTCGACCGTATGGACCGGAAGATCCTGGAGACCATGATCCACTCGTTTGCCGGAGGACCGGTAGGGATAGAGTCTCTCGCGGCCTCCATCGGCGAGGACAGGGACACCATCGAGGATGTATACGAGCCGTACCTCATCCAGAAAGGATATATAAAACGCACTCCCCGGGGCAGACAGGTGTGCGCAAAGGCATATGCCCTGCTCGATATAAACCCTGCCCATGGGCAGATGGAGATATTTGATGATGAATAGTCCCGTATTCGGTCCCATGAAACCGCCGTTCCTCATCCTGACCCCCGCCTGTGTCGTCCTGGGTGTGGCAACAGCGGCTTTCTCGGGCGCTTCCATAAATCTGCTCCATGTGGTGCTGATACTCGCGGGTGCCCTGTGTGCCCATATCAGTGTGAATGCCCTGAATGAATACCATGACTTTAAAAGCGGCCTGGATCTTATCACGGAACCGACCCCATTCTCAGGAGGGAGCGGCGCACTGCCCGCGAACCCTCATAAGGCAAACTATGCCCTGATAACCGGCATCCTTTCTCTCGGGGTCACCGCAGCAGTCGGGCTCTACTTCCTGTATGTAAGAGGGATGTGGCTCCTGCCGCTCGGCCTGCTCGGCATAGTCACTATCGTTCTCTATACCGAGGTCATTACAAGGAGCCCCTTTTTCTGCCTGATCGCGCCCGGGCTCGGGTTTGGTCCGTTGATGGTGATGGGCACTGATTTCGCACTTACCGGCAGCTACTCTGTCGTTGCATTTATCGCATCTCTCGTGCCGTTTTTCCTCGTGAACGACCTGCTGCTCTTGAACCAGTTTCCCGATATTGACGCGGATACATCAGTGGGAAGGATGCACCTGCCTATCTCGATAGGGAGGAGGAAGGCCTCCTGGGTGTATGCGTTCGTTCTCATTGCCGCGTATGTGCCCATCCTGGCAGGGTATGCCCTGGGTGAATTCCCTGTATGGAGCCTGTTGGGTCTTGGTACGATCTTCCTCGCAGGTATAACCATACGGGGTGTTGTGCACTATGCAGACGACATCCCCGGGCTTCTCCCGTACATGACCAGGAATGTGATCATAAATATCGCCACCCCGGTATTGCTGGCAGTGGGTCTGTTCGTGCAGCAGGGGTGACCCCCGGGTCCCTGAGAAGATAGATTTTTTCGCCAGGTTCTGCTAATACGGATGGCAGAGATTTCACGTCTGCCGGGAGTGTATGAGGCGGTTATCACGATCAAGGGGTATACACCAGATGAAGATAGTTCTGCTCGATGTTGACGACACCCTGTACCGGAAAGGCACGGGCCCGTTTCCCTACGTGAACGAACAGATAGATTTCTATGTCATGTCGTGGTGCCATCTCGGACCTGATGAGGCAAGAGAGCTGCGGAAAGAATATATTAAGGCATATGGATCCACCCTGGGCGGACTCATGCGTCACCACGGTGTGGACCCGGACGATTACCTGAGAAAAGTCCACGACGTGCCGGTGGAAGATCTGCTCAGCACGGATGTAAGACTCAGGGATACCCTTGAGCAAATCCCCTACGAACTCGTAGTGTTCTCCAACGGCTCTGTAGAGTATGTGAATCGTGTGCTTGCCTCCCTTGGAGTTGCAGACCTCTTCAGCGATCTCTTCACGATCGAATTCATGGATTTCATCCCGAAACCGATTCAGTACCCGTATCAGAAGATCATGGAACTCTACGGGAAGACGCCTGAAGAGTGTGTCCTGGTAGATGACAGGCCGCCGAACGTCTATACCGCCATTGATATGGGCATGGAGGCGGTGCTCGTGGGGGAAGAGGTGTCAACCGACAGGGTGTCGGGCATCCGTGATATCTATGAAATCGCAAGCGTATTAAATTTGGATTCTTTGTAATGGTATCCAGATAAGGAGATATTCATGAATGTTCTTGTCACCGGAGCAGCGGGTTTTATCGGCTTCCATCTTTCAAAAAGACTCCTCGATGAAGGCAACCATGTCATCGGGCTGGACAATCTCAATCCCTACTACGATCCACGGCTCAAACAGGACAGGCTGAACATCCTCAAGGTCTATCCTGCATTTTCATTCCGCAAGCTCGATCTTGAAGACAGCTCCGGCATGGCCGAGGTCTTTGCCGGGGGCGACTTCGATGTGGTGGTTCACCTTGCCGCACAGGCCGGGGTTCGTTACAGCCTCGAGAACCCGCACGCCTACATCGACTCCAATTTGAAAGGATTCATGAATATTCTCGAAGGCTGCAGGGCCAGTGTCCCCTCACACCTCGTCTTCGCTTCGTCTTCCTCGGTCTACGGCGCAAATACGAAGATGCCGTTTTCCGTGCACGACAATGTGGATCATCCGGTATCTCTCTATGCGGCAACCAAAAAGGCCAACGAACTTATGGCTCACGCATATGCCAGCCTGTACCGGATACCAGCTACCGGGTTGAGATTCTTTACCGTTTACGGGCCATGGGGAAGGCCTGACATGGCGCTGTTCAAGTTCACCAAGGCTATCCTGGAGGAGTCTCCCATCGATATTTACAACTATGGGAACATGGAGCGGGACTTCACCTACATAGACGATATCATCGAGGGTGTGGTGCGGGTCATGGCGCTCAGGCCCGAAGGGGATGAAACATGGACCGGAGACCAGCCCGATCCGGGAAGGAGTTTTGCCCCCTACAGGCTCTACAACATCGGAGGTTCACGGCCTGTTGCGCTCATGGATTTCATCTCGGTGCTCGAAGATGCCATCGGAAAGAAGGCGCTTAAAAACATGCTGCCCCTTCAGAAGGGGGATGTGGTAGCGACATGCGCTGATGCCCAGGATCTTGAGACTGCCACCGGTTTTCGCCCTGCCGTCGATGTCGCCCAGGGGATCTCGCGATTTGTGCAGTGGTACCGGTCGTATTACCGGGCGTGATTGAACCCGTGGATCAGTGTCTCTGACGGTAAGTCCATCTCGAGGATGTATTCGAGGATCTTGTCCCGGCAGTGCCCTGAATCGTCGATAAACTCGAGACCCAACTGCGTCTTCTCCAGGACTGTATCCGTGCGTACGGATCGCACGATACCTGCCGTCTCTATCGGTCCCTTGGGAAGGTCTATCCTTATGGCGGGAAGGTTCATGCCCTCGATGACAGGGGTCTTGTCATCCAGGAGCTCAACGCCCATACCTTCAATGCTGAGATCCCAGACGAGCATCCCTGTTTTTTCTGAACTGATGGGATGGACGAAGCTGGCTGTCATGGGTTCCTCGCCGGTTACAAAGTACCGCATCACGCTCCTCCTGCTGATGTGCTGAAGGGTCTCCGGCCAGCTGGTCTCTATGATATTCTTGATGATATCGAGCACCTTGGCGTAGAAGAGCATGACATTGATGCCCTTGAAGAGATAAAAGGGATAAACGATGTCTTTCTCAGGGGTGAAGGGGAGGCGGAATTGTGATATCCGCACGATCCTTAAGACCATGTTGTCATCGTGGGGCCTCAGGTAGAAGAATTCGGCCGGGATCGCTTTGTTTTTGTGGATCATGAGTATATCGCCGAACCCTCTTGACCACTTCTGTATCTCTGAGAAGGTGCGGTGGATCTCTTCCTTGTCCGTGATCAGTCTTCCTGTATCGCCCTTCGCGTCATGAAGCTTTGCATATGCCTCGATAGGGGTCTCGGCAGGAGAGAAGTCGATGCCCATGCGGCATGGAAAACCACTCCCCAGGTACGCAATCCGACCATGTATCTGCGCGGCGATGAGTGCTCCTTTGTTCTCCAGGGTCTCGATCAGGATGTCCTTCCCCTCGTGGAGGAGGGAGAACCCTTCGGTAGCCAACACTCCCATCCCGCCGATCGAAATGTCAAGGATAGGGAACTTAAGGGTTTGTTTTCCTATTCGTATGTTGGCGATGAGGTCTCTGGAGGGGAGAGTCCTCTTTCTTTTGCTTTCTCTCTTTTCCATCTATGAGTATCATCGGAATTCCCGGCGCAAAAACTTTAGTCCCATGATGAATCCTCCGGAGATTTTTATCTGCAGTTTCTCAGGGCGTGTCATGATGTTTCATGGCGGATGTATCCGCAGGGTTGAAGCCGAATACCGCTATCAGGCCCTTGATGAGGAATCTGGCTTTTCGTGCCGGATTTTGCAATAATGAGCCGATCGCTGGGCCGCTTGGAGGCAGCCCGAATCAGCATGGTAGAGGGTATGGATCTCTCTTAAGCGCTGACGGCAGGAATACCTCACCTGGCCGTCAGCGTCGGTGTTTTTAAGGATAAAGCAGCAGGTGACTATTTGCCGGTATACGTTGGCTTCCTCTTTTCCATGAATGCTTTGAGGGTCTCGGCAATGTCCTCCGAGGGAAGGATCATGGATGAGCGCGCCGCAACATATTCCAGCCCGTCCGCGATAGTCTTTCCTCTGCAGAAATTCAGCACCTCTTTTGCACCCTGCACGGCAAGCGGAGAATTGTCTGCAATCTGCTGCGCCATCTCCTGCGCGCCTGCGAGCAGCGATTCCTTATCCGGGTAGACTTCACTGACCAGGTTTATTTCCTTTGCACGGGCAGCATCGATATACTTTGCGGTAAATGCCAGTTCGCGGGCAATTCCCTGCCCGACGATCAACGGCATCCGCTGCAGGCTTCCCACATCCGCAATAAAGGACACTGCCGCCTCTCTCAGGGATATCTGGGCGTCTTCGCAGGCGAGGCGGATATCGCATGCAGAACCGAGATCCAGGGCTGCCCCGATGCAGTATCCGTGAAAGGCGCAGATCACTGGTTTTGAACATTTTTCCACACAGGTCATGGCATCCTGAAGCGGGAATATTGCCCGGTACAGTTCTTTCTTGGCGCCTGCGCTCATATCCCAGTTCTTCAGGGCGGGGACCACAGGGGCCATGCCGATCAGATCTATTCCTGCGCAGAAATCTTTACCTTCTCCGGCGATGATGGCAACACGTATTTCATCATCATTGTGGATATCCTCAAAGATCGGGATGATCTCAGTCCAGGCATCCGGGCCCATGGCGTTCTTCTTTTCGGGTCTGTTCAAATAAACCCATGCAATTTGCCCTTTCTTTTCAACCTTATAGAAATTGTACGTGTCTGTCATATCGTTGCCCTCCTGAAGTTTAAATCTAAACTTTATACTATCTCTTGTCAAACAGATAATCAAAGGAGAGCCGGAGGCGGAACGTACCCAAGGACAGGCTCTGCTCAAGCTTGACTTTTGTCCCCAAGGGCACTACCTATAGGGAAAATAGACAGTAGAGGAATAGCTATGCCCATCTATGAATATCAGTGTGAAGACTGCGGAGAAAAATTCGAGAAGCTGGTGCCCATGTCAGCCAAGACGAATCCGCCGTGTCCGAAGTGCAGCAGCGAGCACGTGAAGAAAAAAATATCCATGGTTGCATCGAGCCTGTCCGGGTGCAGCTCGTGCTCGTCGACATCCTGCTCCTCAGGCGGTTTCTCCTGAGGATAGGGCTAAAAGGCCCGGTCTGGGCCTTCTAGAACAGTTCCTTCAATATAATCGTCTCTTCCCGTTTCGGACCAACCGATACGATGGCTGCCTTCACCCCGAGCTTTTCTTCAATGTAGGCAATGTAGGACTTGCAATTCTCGGGGAGTTCATCGAAGTCTCTGATGTCGGATATGTTTTCTTCCCAGCCGGGGAGCTCGTCGTAGACCAGTTCGAGGTTGGGGTGCATGCAGAGGTCTGCAGGCATGTTCTCCAGGATGCTTTCCCCGGATTTATAGGCGGTGGCTACCTTGATGGTTTCGATACCCGAGAGCACGTCGAGCTTTGTGATGGCGAGGTATGAGATGGACGAGAGACGGATGGAGTGTCTCAGCGCAACGAGGTCGAGCCAGCCGCAGCGGCGCGGCCTGCCTGTTGTGGCTCCGTATTCTCCGCCAAAGGCCCTGAGCCGTTCCCCGGTTTCGTCACCCAGTTCGGTAGGGAAGGGTCCTTCGCCGACCCGGGTGGTATATGCCTTGCAGATCCCGAGAACGGTATCGATCATTGACGGACCGATTCCCGTACCCACACATGCCTGGCCTGCTATGGTGTTTGACGAGGTGACGTACGGGTAGGTGCCGTAGTCGATGTCGAGGTTGCCGCCCTGGGCACCCTCGAACAGGAGTTTCTTGTCTTCCCTGGTGGCATGGTCGATGGCCACGGAAGTGTCCCTGACATAGGGTTTGAGCTGTGCACCCAGGTCCTGGAGCTTCTTGATCATCCCTTCCTTGTCGATCCCCTTGACCTTCAGTATCTTGGTGAGATACTCCTGTTTCTCATCGAATATCGCATCGATCTTTTTTCTGAGCAGATCCGGATTGATGAGATCGATGATCCTGATACCGGTTCTTCGCGCCTTGTCTTCGTAGGCAGGACCGATCCCTCTGCCGGTCGTACCGATCCTCTGCGTCGTATCCCGGGCATGGTCGATCATCTTGTGATAGGGCATGATGACATGCGCCCGGTCGCTGATGGCAAAGCATTCATCTGTCACGGTGTAGCCTTTTTCCTTGAGCGCATTGATCTCCTCGATGAGGACTTCAGGATCTATGACGACGCCCGATCCGATGATACATAATTTTTCCTTATGGAGGATGCCCGACGGGATCAGGTGGAGTATAACCTTTCTGTCTCCCACCACCAGGGTATGGCCTGCATTGTTGCCGCCCTGGAACCTGATGACAAGGTCGGACTTCTCCGTAAGGAGGTCTACGACCTTGCCTTTGCCTTCATCTCCCCACTGGGTGCCTACTACCACTACATTTGCCATGGCAAAGCTCCTCTCCTGCTGCCTTTTTAGATGAAGATCTCCTGGACGGACAGCGCATTGGGTACGTTATTTATCGTGTCGATAACATCCTGTGATACCTCGGTATCCACATTGATGATGAGGATAGCGGTACCCTGCTGTTTGTCCCGGCCCAGGAAAAGTCTGGCAATGTTGATGCCAGCTTCACCTAGGATACTGCCTATCCTGCCCACCGTCCCTGGGAGGTCTTTGTTGTAGATGACAAGCATATGCCCATCCGGGATCACCTCGATGGAATAGTTGTCGACCGTGACGATACGCAGGTCACCTGGTTTGAATACGGATCCTTCAAGATAACGGGTACCTGAATCGAATTCAAGGCTCATTCCGATCGTGTTTGTGAAGACTTTCTCCGTTGAGGTCTGCGATTCCACAAGATCGATGCCCCGTTCTTTGACGAGTACCGGAGCGTTTACATAGTTGATGTCATCTACGATCGAGGAGAACAGTCCCTTGAGACCGGCGATGGTGATGGGTTCTGTGTTGAGCTCCGAAACCTCTCCTGTGTATTTGAACGTAATTTTCTTGAGCCTGTCCGAGATCACCTGGCCGATGATCTGCCCGAAAAACCGTCCCATCCTCTCGGAAAGTTCGATAAAGGGCTTCATTTTGCTGAGCATCTCCGGGGCCACGGAAGGGGCGTTCACCGCATTTCTGATCACCCCGTTTTGCAGGTAGTCCACGATCTGTTCGGCTATTGCCAGAGCAACGTTCTCCTGGGCTTCGTGGGTTGCCGCTCCGAGGTGGGGTGTACAGATGACCTTGGGATGTTTTGCCAGTGTCCAGTCTTCCGGCGGTTCTTTCTCGAACACATCGATAGCTGCGCCGGCAACCTTCCCTGAATTCAGTGCATCGAGGAGATCCTGTTCGTTGATGATTCCACCCCTGGCGCAGTTGATGATCATGACCCCGTCCTTCATCTTGGCAAAGGCGTCCTTGTTGACAAGACCGATGGTTTCCTTTGACTTCGGGGTATGTACGGTTATGTAGTCGGAACGTGTATAGAGGTCGTCCAGGTTCACGAGCTCGTATCCCTGTTTCTCGGCAATTTCCTGAGTGATGAACGGGTCGTAGACAATGACATTCATCTTGAGTCCCTGGGCACGCGAAGCTACTATGGAACCGACTCTGCCCAGCCCGATGATCCCGATGGTCTTGTTGAAGACCTCTCTGCCGGACAGGGCCTTCTTTTCCCATTTTCCTTCCTTCATGGAGGAGGTTGCCTGAGGGATATTGCGGGTAAGGGCCATCATCATGGCAATGGAATGCTCACCGGTGGTGACGGTGTTGCCGCCCGGGGTGTTCATGACCACGATACCCTTCTTGCTGGCCGCTGCTATGTCGATGTTGTCGACACCGGCTCCGGCCCTGCCGATTACCTTCAGATTTTTGGCTGCGGAAATGATCTCTTCAGTCGCCTTTGTCGCGGAGCGGACAACAAGTCCGTCATAAGCCCCGATGATAGCTTTGAGCTCTTCAGGTTTCAACCCGGTATTAACATCGACTTCAAGACCTCCGTTGCGGAGTATCTCAACCCCTTTCTGAGATAAATTATCACTGACTAATATCTTCAAAACGTCCCCTCCTAAGGTATGATCGCAAGTCCGCTGCACTTTTAACAAATGGACTCCGCAGTGTCAACTATATAGAGGTGTTCATGGGTGAGAATACCGGATGAGAGATCCGGCATCCTCATGCATGCGAAAGATTCGCAAGAAGGTTCGTGATAAACTCCCACATCCTGCCCACGGTCTCGATATTCACCCGCTCGGACGGCGAGTGTGCATGTTCCACCGTGGGGCCAATCGAGATCATATCCATGCCCGGTATTTTTTCACCGATCACGCCACACTCCAGACCTGCATGGATAACCTTTACCAGAGGCGGCTTACCAAAGAGCGATTCAAATATGGGTATTGCCTTTGAGAGGATCCGGGAATTGAAGTCAGGTCTCCATGCAGGATAATCTTCACAGGGGGTTACACGGGCGCCCAATATCCGACCAATGGACTGTATCATGTCAGAGGCATCCTCGACGGATGTCGTGTATATACTGCGCTGGTTCGTTTTCACCTTGAGTACGCTTCCATCCATAGAGCAGACGGCAAGGTTGGTGGAGGTGATGACCAGGTTGTCCTTGGACTCGTTCATGCTGAGTACCCCGTGGGGAAGTATTGAGATCATGTCGAGTATCCTTGCGACATCTTCAGGGACGATCACCCTCTGTGGTGCAGAGGGATCCGGGAGGACCGTGATCTTCACCTTTTCGTCGATCCCTTCCAGCTCCCGGGCAAAGATGCTTGTCCACCTGGACGCGGCATCTTTTAAGACAGGCATTGTCTGCTCGTCGAGGTAGACCATGGCCCGGGCGTCCCTGGGGATCACGTTGTGCCTGGATCCTCCTTCAATGGATGCGAGATGGAACGGGACGGTTTTTATCGTACCCTTTATGAACCTGTTCACAAGCTTTATGGCATTGCCTCGTCCCTTGTTGATATCAATGCCGGAATGTCCGCCCCTCAGTCCGGTTACGGCGATCGAGGCAGGCACATATCCGGCAGGAGGATCAGTAAGGGTACATTCGAGGGTGATATCCGTATTCCTGCCGCCGGCACACCCGATATAAAAGATGCCGTCATCCTCGGAATCGAGATTGATCAGGGTTTTTCCGGTGATAAATCCCTGTCTGAGCATACTTGCGCCGGTAAGACCTGTCTCCTCTTCAACGGTAAAGAGCATCTCCAGGTTCGGGTGTTCGAGCGAGGGGTCTTCCATAAGGGCGAGCATGGCAGCCATACCGATCCCGTCATCGGCCCCCAGGGTTGTTCCTTCAGCCTGTATCCAACCGTCATCACGTACAAGTATGATGGGGTCTGTGTTGAAATCGTGGGCCGTCTCGGGCTTCTTTTCGCACACCATATCCATGTGTGCCTGGAGGATTACGGTTTCCGAGCCTGCTGCGCCCGGCTTTATGACAAGCACATTGCCGGCTGCATCGGTCTGATATGCAAGCGAGAGTTTTTTTGCCGTAGTGATGAGGTACTCACGTATGCGTCCCTCGTTTCCGGACTCTCTGGGGATCTGAGAAATTTCCTGAAAATACCGCCAGATGCCTTCAGGTTTAAGGCCGGCTATTGCGTCCATATCCACTCCTCTCTCTACACTTTTCCTGCGAGCTGGCTCTGATCGTGTGTATCATTTCATATAGGGTATACGATCATTCTTCAACGGATATATTTTGATACGGGTCTATGTTTTTGATAAATTTTTGTGTTTCATCCGAAAGAATAGGGGGTTATCTCATTCTTATTTCTTGACAGAGGACACTTTAACCATTATATCATTGGTCAAACTGGAATACGAAATTATCATGCTAACCCGCGGTAAAACCCTCTGTAAGTTTTCCTCAGGTTTCTGGTAATACCGTTTTTCCAGAAAATAGCAACAAGGGCTTCTTCCCTTTGCCAGGAGGAAGTCGAAAAACGGAGGTATATTCATGGCTACAGGAACAGTAAAATGGTTTAATGAGAAAAA
>DAISYU010000065.1:0-18092 GCA_036825155.1 Thermodesulfobacteriota bacterium
GGCACTCGATTCCTGCCTGCAGGAAAAGTCCTTTCAGCAGACATCCATCAAGGACATTGCCCGTGTTGCAGGGGTGAACCATGGGGTGCTGCACTACTATTTTGCAAGTAAGGAGGACATCCTCCTGAACTATATCGACTACGTGATCGAGGACTACCGGGACCAGATCAGGGAGTGGCTCGGCACGAAAGATATATCGCTGCTCGACAAGAGAGGGTTCATAGAAGAGATCTTCGCCTTTATCAACAACAAGATCACGCTGAACAGGAACCTTTCGCGCATATTTGTCGAGATCTGGGAGATCGGGGTATACAACGATGCGGTGCGCCAGAAGCTCAAGCACATGTACTCGGCCTGGATACGCGAACTCACGTCGTATTTATCCCGGTTCGTCCCCGACGAGAAATTCGCAATGAATATAAGCGTCTCGATGGTGGGATTCTGGGAGGGCATGGCCCTGTTTTCCACCATCTTTGATGAAGATTCCCTGGATATCGCAGAGGTGCTCGGACGGTTCCAGGAACGTATTCTTGAGATCTTGTAGAAACCACGGCCCTGTTTCCATGGCCGCGACCTATGCGCGATGAGGTTTCAGCACGTCCCTCGATACAGACTCAGACCAAAAGGTATCAGGAAATCTCCTCGTCGCTCAGGTAGCATGCCGGATCTTCACCCCACGGGTCGTCCGTGGCTGCTTCGGCACGGGCCCTGAAATTACCTGCGCAGACATCGAGCCACCTGCAGGACCGGCACCTTCCCTTGACGTGATCCTTCTTGTTCTTGAGCATCTGCAGAAATTCGTTGTCAGGATCGTCCCAGATCTCGGAGAAGGGTCTCTTCGTGATATTGCCGAGTACATGGTGCCGCCAGAACTGGTCGGGGTGCACATCGCCGTCCCAGTTTACGCAGCCGATGCCGAGGCCAGTTGAGTTCCCGCCGTTCATCTTCAGCAGTTCGAGCACATCGTCTGCCCTGGGATCCTTGTCCTTCTTCATGCGGAGGTACACGTATGGCCCGTCTGCGTGGTTATCCACGGTGAGTACCTCAACGTTCTCTCCCGCATCGATCATTTCTTTTGTCCTGTCCATAATGAGATCCAGTGTTTCCCTGGTCTGCTCGTGGGTCAGGTCCTCCTCCATGAGTTCCTTGGCCCTGCCGGTATAAACCAGGTGATAGAAGCAGATTCTGGGGATGCCCTCGTGTCTCATGAGGTCGAAAATCTTGGGGATCTCAGCCACATTGCCCTTGTTCATGGTAAAGCGGAGCCCCACCTTGATTCCCTGGTGCATGGCATGGTAGATCCCTTTCATGGCTGCCTTGAATGCTCCGTCTACTCCCCTGAATGCATCGTTGATCTTTTCGAGTCCGTCCAGGCTCACCCCGATGTAGGAAAGCCCCAGATCACAGAGCTCCATGGCAGTATCTTTTGTAATCAGGGTCCCGTTTGTGGAGATCACGGCCCGGATCTCCCTCTTGACCGCGGCGTCGATGAGCTTCGGCAGGTCTTTGCGCATGAGCGGTTCTCCTCCGGAAAACAGGATCACCGGTGAGCCGTAGTCCTTGAGGTTTTCTATGAATTCGAGACCCTGCTTTGTGTCAAGCTCGACAGAGACCTTTCCTGCAGATGCGTAACAGTGCACGCACTTCAGGTTGCACGCGCTCGTGGTATTCCACACGACAACCGGTTTTTTATCCTGTGAAAACTGCAGAAGGTGTGACGGCAGCTCCTTTGATGCCCGTCCGTACCGTAGAGGATCGGAGGCCTCCACCGTACCGCAGTATAATTTCGATATCCCGATCAATGCTCTTCTCCTTTTAAAACTGAAATGATCCCTTCGTCCGTGTATTCCTGCGCAACCAGGTGAGGGCTGAGTCCTGCACGTTCCATGGCTGTGGAGGTGACCGGTCCGATGGCAATGAGCTCCTTGTTCTGAAGTATGGATGTGTCTCCGTCCAAGAGAGATGCTGCATGCCTGAATCCCGAAGGACTGGTGAAGATGACGGTCTGTACCTCTTCGAGCGCCTGGAGGAAATCCTGTCTGTTTGCTTCGGGCGGCAGTATTGTCTCGTATACGAAGATCTCATCCGCTACAGCGCCCTTTTCTTCCAGGGCCTTCCTGAGATAGGCCCTCGCTCCCTGTGCGCGGGGAAGGCAGATCCTCTTGCCGGAAAGGTCCTTGTCCTTCAGAATCTCCATAATGCCCTCGGCCCTGAAATCTCTTGCCATGGCATCTGCTACGATTCCGTACGAGGTAAGTGCATCTCTTGTTTTGGGTCCGATGCAGACGATCTCTTTGCCGGAAAAAACCCGTGCATCCAACCCGGAAGAGAATATCTTGTCAAAAAAGAGCGGTACCGCGTTCTGCGATGTGAAGATGAACATGTCGTATGCACAGATGTCAGGAAGGGAGAATTCAAGCGGTGAGATATCCACAAGAGGATAGATTACACAGCGTACTCCCTGTGATGCAAAGAGCGAAGCGCTCTTTAATGCAAGATGTGCAGGCCGGGTGATGAGGATGTTTTTTCCGCTCAGAGGCAGGTCGTGTTTCGTGTACAGGGCTGAGCTCAGTTCTGCAACTTTTCCCACCACCATGATGCATGGAGATGATATCCGGTGGTGCAGGGCAGCTTCTCCCACGGCCTGCAAGGTGGATATGACATGGCGCTGGGAAGGTAAGGTGGCATCCTGCACCAGTGCACAGGGCATCTCGCCGGTCATGCCCTCTGCCATGAGTTTCTCCGCAATGGAGGCTATTCTGCGGGCGCCCATGAGGAAGATGATGGTGCCGCTGTCGTGTGCAAGGTTTGCCCAGTCAAGGAATCCCGACTCCTTTGTGGGGTCTTCATGGGCAGTAACGAACTTCACCGACGATGCATATCCCCTGTGTGTGGGTGGGATGCCTGCGCTTATTGGGCCTGCAACGGCGGAGCTGATTCCGGGTATGATCTCGAAGGGGATGCCGTGTTCGCTCAGATGGAGCGCCTCTTCACCTCCGCGGCCGAAAATACATGGATCACCGCCCTTGAGCCGGGCTATGGTGAGGCCTTTATTCGCAAGGCTCACCAGGAGATCGTTTATCTCCGGCTGTTTCATGTAGTCTCTGCCGGCACGTTTCCCCACGTAAATCTTTTGGGCGCTTGTTGGTGCAAACATGAGGATCTCTGTTGGAATGAGGTCGTCGTAGACAACGGCGTCGCACCCGGCAAGGGCATGCATTGCCTTGACGGTTATGAGATCGGGATCCCCCGGGCCTGCACCTATGAGGTATACCTTCATTACCTGGGCTCCCCGTGTATGCTTGTCATCAGGGCCTGTGCCAGTCTTCTGCCTACCGAGGGATCGCGGCCTTTCATACGCATCTTTTCCATCCTTGTCTCGTCTGTCGAACCGAGCATGCCTGTTATGAATATATCACGTTCGTCGATCGTTGCATATGCCCCGGCAGGAAGATTGCAGTCCTGACCGAGTGCAGCGAGGAATGCACGCTCGGCCTCTGCGCAGATACGGGTCGGCTCATGATCCAGGCCCTCTATCAGGGCATTGATTTCATGATCGTCAGCCCTGCTCTGTACCGCGATGATACCCTGGCCGGGCGAGGGTATCATGGTCTCGATAGCAAGAGGGGTTCCCTGGGGCAGACCGAGCCGTATCACCCCTGCAGCAGCGAGGATGACTGCATCCACGTCTTTTCCTATCTTATTCAGCCGGGTGGGGACATTCCCCCGGATATCGACAATTTTCAGGTCGGGTCTGAGAGAGCGGATCTGACACCGTCGCCTCATGCTTGATGTTCCTACGCTCGAACCGGAGGGGAGGGAATCGAGCGTATGGGTACCGCCTGTAAAGATCATGTCCTGTGGGTTTTCTCTTTTGAGGTACGCACTGATGATGAGTCCCTCGGGAATTATCGCCTGCATGTCCTTGAGGCTGTGAATTGCGATATCGATAGTACCGTCGAGCAGCTGCCTCTCGATATCCTTGACAAAGACCCCTTTGCCGCCGATAGCATCAAGCGGCGCATCCAAGAGGATGTCTCCCTTTGTTTTTATGATACATACCTCAGTCTGCACGGCAGGCAGCAGTTTACTCAGTGCAGTCCGCACCATCTCTGTCTGAACAAGGGCGAGTTTGCTACCTCTTGTGCCGATCCTGATAGTCTTCATCGAGCTGGAATATCCTCCGTGTCTGTTCTATATGGTTCACGTCCGGATGGGCTTTCAAAAAGCTCACGGGCCTGTGGATTAATCTCTTGAGGGTCGTTCGCAGTGCATTCTCTGCGAGACCCTTTCCTTCTTCACCGAGCGGGATGTCCCTGAGCTGCTCCTCGATATATTCCTCCATGAGGCTGAAGAGATCCTTGATGGTTGTGTTCGCATTGAGGGATCCAAGCCAGTTCTCAAAACTCTCTATCTCGTGATTGATGATCCCAAGAGCCTGCTCGGTGCTCTCCTCCCTGTTCTTAATGTGCCGGTCCACGATCGACTTGAGTGCATCGATGTCGTAGAGGTAGCAGTTGTAGACCTTTCCTGCATCCGGGTCCACGTCCCTGGGCACGGCAATGTCGATGATGATCATGGGGCTGTTTTTCCTCCGTTTCATCACCGCCTCGATCATGTCTTTCGTTATCAGAGGGGTGGCCGAGCCGGTGGAAGAGATAACAATGTCGCATGAGGTGAGCTCATCTTCCAGCTGCTCAAAAGGTTTCGGAACCCCTCCCAGTTCTTCTGCAAGGGTGCAAGCTGTCCTGTGGGTGCGGTTGATAATGCTCAACTTTTTCACCCCTCTGTTTTTCAGCCTCTTTGCTGCAATGCTCGCCATATCACCGGCACCGATTACGAGAACCGAACTGTCTGTGATATCACCGAAGATATGGGAAGCGAGTTCCACAGCCTCGGAGGCTACGGAAACTGAGTATTTGCCGATATCCGTTTCTGTCCGAATTCGTTTCGCCGTTCGAAACGCCCTGTGCAGGGCCTTGTTCAGCAGTGTACCTGTCGTATTTGCCGCAAGGCAGTCACGGTATGAATCCTTTATCTGGCCTAAGATCTGCGGCTCGCCGGTTACGAGAGAGTCGAGCCCGCAGGCCACCATGAACATATGGCGGATGGCTTCTCTGCCCATGAAGTGGTCCGCCATGTCTTCCAGTTCATCCTGGGAGATTCCGCACAGGGATGAAAGACGGGCGTATATGGCTGATGCATCCAGTTCCCTGAAGTACACCTCCGTACGATTGCACGTGTTCAGGGTGAATGCCTCGGAATCCTTTTCCATTATGGCTAGGATGTCTTTCGGTTCTATATGGATCTGTTCCCTGATTTCCACCGGCGTATTTCTGTGGTTTATGCTGATGCAGCCGATCAGGTTCATGGAAGAAGTCCTATTCCATGGGCATTTGGAAATGCGAGGTTGACTCCGATAAACCCGATGATCATCAAACAGAACCCGATAACCGTGATGATGGCGGTACGGCTGCCTCTCCATCCGATGGCGAACCGCTGGTGTACTCCGAGGGCAAAGACGAACCACATGATGGCCCCGGCCGAAGCCTTCGGTGCAATACTCTCTAACGATACATCAAGGCTGGATGCCCACAGTGCGCCCATTATCATGCCGATGGATATGGCAACAAAGCCCAGAGACAGGCATGAGTAGAGTATCTTGTCCAGGACAGCCAGGGGCGGGAGTCCGCTCGCTGCTGCATGAATACGTCCTTTTCTGATGATCCTCTCGTGTATCAGGTAGACAACGGAGGTAATGAATGCCACGACAAAGAGCGCCTCGCCGCCGATCACACTTAAGGTATGCAGGCCGTACCAGTACTGTGATGATTCAATGAAAACACCGGGCTCCTGCCCAATGGAAGGCGCGATAAGCCCAATGGCGAAGGTGGCGATCGGAAGGTAGAAAGCCATCAATACGGTGGTGGCCTTTTTCCAGACCAGCGACATGAATACCACCGATGCAATGAAGACCATCATGTTCATTCCCTGGGCCGGCGATGATAAGGGGATATGCTGCATTCTGATCCCCAGGGCAATGATGAAGGTCAGGTGTGCCGTTACACACAGGATAAATGACAGGCGCGCCGCGGTGAGAATCGGAATATTCCTTGTGAACAGATAGAGGATAAATCCGATGCTGGTCAGGAAATAGAGGATAAGGACCACCGGCACTAGCATGGCATTATCTCCTCCAGATCGATGTGTTCTCCGAGTGCTTCAAAGAGGATTTTCTCCGCCAGGTCCCTGTCACCCTCCTTGATTGCATCGATGAGCTGCGAATTTACCAGTACGTCGAAGATCCGTTTGTGGTTCTCATGTCCTCCTTCCCTGGACAGCACGAGCGGACGGATCTTGCCCATGATCATGGCAAGGGTTGCAAACTCGTCTCCGATGCATCCTCCTATTTCCCTGCGCATCTTCCGGGAGAGAGCCGGGGAAACCCCTCCGGTTGATATGGCGATCTTTATCGGACCTTTCTCGATGATCGACGGAACGATGAAACTGCACAGAGAGGGTTTGTCCACCACATTGCAGAATATCCGCAGCACAGAGGAATCCTCGCTGACAGCAAGGTTCGTGGACTCGTCATCGGTGGCGGCAATGACCAGGACCGCCCCGCTGAGATCTCCTGAATCATAATCTTTTTCCACGATCTCCACCTCTCTCATGGAGGAGATCTCTTTGATTATTGCCGGTGCAATGACCTTTACCTTCGCTCCGGCAGCAAGGAGAGTCTCGATCTTCCGGTAGGCCACCATTCCTCCGCCTACCACGACAACAGGCTTTCCTCTCAAATCGACAAAAATGGGATAGTAATAGTTCTCTCGATAGTCCATACGATTCTTTAACGGGTTATCTGACTTCTTTCAGCCAGTCCCGGATGATTTGTCTTGTCCTCGGGTCCTTCCTGAGCTGATGTGCTGCGCCTTTCAGCATGGTGATCTTCTTGGGGTGACATGCCGAATCAAATAACCTCTGTGCATGCTCAGGAGGCACGGTTTCGTCTTGATCTCCATGCACTATGCCCAGCTTCCGGGGCGAAATAAAGGGGAGATATTGCTCGGGGGTGAGGTCGAGAAAGTCTTCATACCACCTGTTGATGTCTTGTGGAAAATCATCATCCCGGATAAGACCTATCTGCCTGAAGTGCTCTCTGAGCAGCCAGGGATCATCCGGGAGGATATCCGAGAAGTTCTGAGGTGATGCCATGAGCAGCAGGCTCTGGAGATTTTTTTCAAAAGAGGCCACCTTGGCGGCTATGGCCCCGCCTGCGGAGAATCCGATGCAGTGGATCGATTTGGGGTCGATGCCGGGTGTATTGTAAATCCTGTATACTACTGCGGACAGATCGTCGAACCAGCCCTTCATATCGATATTGCCGCCTGATTCCCCGCAGCCCCGGAAGTTGAAGACCGCGCAGCAGTACTTCTCTGAAACGATATCTTCCACCAGGCTCATATACCCTGAATCCGAAGGATCCGGTTTCGAGCCGGGTATCCCGTGGCACAAGATAACGACAGGACGTAATCCCCTGAAATTATCGTCAGGGCAGTAGAGCCATACCCTGATTTTTATCCCCTCCCGGGTTAATTGAAACTCTTTCGATTTCATCTTCAAGTAGATTGTATCTCCTGTATACAAAAGCCCAAGACTTCAATTCATGTTCATCCAAGATGAGTTCGTCATTGTCCGAGTATGTCCGTACCGGAATCCTGTTGCTCGATGCGAGCAGGCGAATGGTATTTTCAGGGATATCCAGCAGAGCGGATGCCGTTTCGATGGAGGTCTTTTTCTGTTTTCCACCGCCTACCTTCTTGAAGACAAATGTCTGCAGAATCGCCTTCTGTGTAGCGCTATAATCTAGGGAAAAGGCCTTGTCCAGCCCCTCGATATAATCGATATCCATCTGATACCTGATGTTCGACAATTCCACCAGGGCCCTGATATCGTCGGGATATTCTTCCAGCATCAATTCGAGAATCTCTTGTGCCTGTTCCATGTTGTTCATGAAAAAATTGATTTCCGCCAGGTACAGATAGGTGTCTTTCTCCTTATCACCCAGGTCCATGGCCTTGGAAAACATCTCGAGGGCAAGGTCCAGATGTCCGAGTTCCCGGTGGCAGATGCCGATGAGCTTGTAGATGAGCGGGGATGTTGAGCACAGGATATTTGCTTTCTCCAGGTCGTCTGCTGCGATCGTGTAGTATCCCTGTGCTATCTTGTCTCGGGCCCGGGACATAAAGATCTTGAACCGTTCTTCAAACTCCTTGTTGGACAGAGATTCATGTGCGTCTTTAAAGTGAAATCCCGACGTGCACAGATCAATGTATTCCTTGTTCTCGCTTAAGGGTTGGTTTGTCCCGAGAACACCGATGACCCGCTGACAGAGATTCTTGATGGGCAGCATGGAGTGTATCTTGTTCGCCACATTGAGTCCGACTCCGCAGATATCGCTCTTGTCTATTTCGGAGAGATTTTTTGCCTCACCTATTAACTCCTTGAAAAAGACATTGGTCATCTCTTTTGAATTGCTTATAGGCAGGACCATTGCTGACTTATACTGACCCCCGGGGCATGTGTACTCGTAGCTGAGCCATAATTCTCTGTATTCACTGTCGATTCTTTCAACCTCCACTGAAATGAGCTCAATCAATCCCCTGGGTTGTTCCAATTTTCCACGCATGGGTGAAAATGTATTCTCTCGAGTGCAAAATGTCAACTATTAGGGGCCGTTCCACGATAAATACGTATGGAAACAAGGGAAAAATTATGATAGCTCATTGGCAGAGGTGAGGTAATGCTGAGATTTTTAAAGAACGTGAGTCTTGTTCTGATCCTTATGGTCTTTGCAGCGTCCGGAACCGTCTACGCCGCTCCCAGGGTGAAGGTTGACAACCCGGTTTATCATGCGGGGGAGATCCCTCAGGGAAAAGAGATATCCCATGAGTTCACCATTGAAAATATCGGCGATGAGTCATTGACCATGACGGTCAAGCCCTGTTGAGGCGTGAAGATTACTGCCCCGGGAGGGCAGGTTCTGGAATCGCGCGGGCAGAACATCGAACCCGGCGGATCCCAAAAGATTGTTGTGAGCATGTCTTCAAAAGGATATACCAGGTCGTTGAACAAGCAGATAAAGATACAGACAAACGATCCGGAGGCTGGCTTGGTAATACTTACCATGGAGGCAAAGGTCCGTGAGGTGCTCAGTGTTGTACCTCATCTGGTGAATTTCGGGAAGGTGTATCAGGGGTCGACCCATACGAGGGAATTGAAGATCAAGAACACGGGAAAAGATCCCATTGCCATAAGCCAGATAACGGCAAAACCCGATACCATGATTGCAATCTCTCCGGCCGAACCGTTCACCCTCAACCCGGGTGAGGAGAAACAATTTGAACTGACCTTTCATCCGGGGACATCGAAAGGGCATACCGGCGGGTATATAAGCCTGACTACCGATATCGAGTATCTCCAGAACAAGGTTATTCGGGTCCGGGCCCAGGTTGTGGAAGAGAAGAAGCCGTAAAGGGCCTCAGGCGATTTTCTGTGACAGTGGAATGAAGACGCGAACGAAAAAGAATATTGCCACTGTCTCGGGTCTTACCGGTATCAGCCGGATATTGGGATTTGTACGCGACATGGTACTGGCCTGGCTTCTCGGTGCAGGAATCCTTGCAGATGCCTTTATTGTTGCCTTCAGGATACCGAATCTTCTCCGCAGGTTTATGGCGGAAGGGGCTGTCAGTGTTGCCTTTGTCCCGGTTTTCTCCGAAGCCAAGGAACGCGATGGGCTCGATAAGGCCTTTGTCCTGGCCCGCGGGGTATTCACCCTCCTGTTCCTGTCTTTGACCGCCCTGGTAATTATCGGAGAGATCGTTGCCCCGGCACTTGTGGCAGTAATTGCCCCCGGTTTCTTGAACGCCGAAACCTTTGATGCCGCGGTCCATCTCACCCGCATTATGTTCCCCTACATACTCCTCATCGGTATCGTGGCCCTGTTCATGGGGATTCTGAATTCCCTGGGGCATTTCTCTGCGCCAGCCGGCGCCCCCATTCTGCTCAATATATTCATGATCGGCATCCCCATGATATTTCACGTGATGATACCGGTGTTCTCTTCCCCTGCAGACGCCTTTGCCTGGGGGGTCATCCTGGGAGGGATTGCACAGGTCATCCTTCACGTGGTCCCTTTGAAGAGACTCCATGTCCCCTTAGGTCTTACCCGAAACTTTTACCACCCGCGGCTCAGACAGGTCGGAAAGCTCATGGGTGTGGCGGCAATCGGGGCATCCGTGTATCAGATCAATGTTTTTGTAGGCACCCTGCTTGCTTCTCTTTTGGCAACCGGCAGCGTTTCATACCTCTACTATGCAAACAGGATCGTTGAACTGCCGTTGGGATTGTTCGCCTTTGCCGTGGGGAACGTCATGCTGCCTGCCATGAGTGCGGCCCATGCCCGGGGTGACACATCAAGACTTGCATCCCTTACCGGGGATTCTCTCTCCGCAGTGATGTTGTTTACCATACCATCGACTGTCGGGATTATGGTTCTTGCGGAGCCTATCTTTGCCATACTCTTCATGCGCGGAGCCTTCACCATGCAGGACAGCCTGTTGTCTGCATATGCACTGCAGATGTATGCCCTCGGTCTGTGTGCGGTGGGCTGTTCGAGGATCCTCACCCAGACGCTCTATTCGATGCAGCAGGCAAAAATCGTGGTGAATGTCGCCTGGTTGACCCTCGGGATAAATGTCCTTCTTACCCTGGTTCTCATGAGATTCATGCAGCACGCAGGGATTGCCCTGGCGAGCAGCATCTCCGTGTCACTGCAGATAATTATATTGTATCGTATTCTAGCAAAGAAGGGGATACATCTTGCCCGAAGTTCTTACGGTCAATATGCTAAAATGATCATTGCCGCAGCAGTTATGGGGGGGTGTCTGTATCCGTTCCTGTCCATGAGGTTCTGGCTTGAAGGCTTAACTTTCATGAGTGTCTCTCTTCTGATTGCATGCGTTGTACTAGGTTCTGTCGTGTATTTCGGCCTCCTGTGGATTATGGGCTTCCGGCATATCCGCACAAGATAAGATTGTTGAGAAATGTCTGTAAAGATTGTGTAAAAAAATTCACTTTTGGCGGGATCGTGTACAGTATGTAATTTCTTTCTTATAAAGAGTAACAAAATTCTATTTTGCTCAAAAAGTTCAGACTGTCAGGGAGAGATGATTTCTATAATGTGCAGTAATGTCATGTGGTTGACCCAAACATGGCGTGTGGCATTATGTTTGCAGTCTAACGAAAAGTAGTTTATTAGGTGGGGACAACGATGAGATATGCTCGCGGAGAAGACATCGAACAACATCGAAGTCTCAGGGTAAAGGAACTCTGCGATCTCAAGAAGGCATGCCGAGAACTTGAGGCATATCGGGACTGTGCAAGATAGATACGGAAGCCTCAACTGATGTAAACATATGACGGAGGTGGTCGTGTAGTGCCATGTGTAATGACAGATTAAAACAGTATGTTATTGACCAGACCTTAGAACTGTCACCAGAATTTATTAAGGATAATTCTGCAGTCATACCTCTTCTTTTTCAGGTTTTGCTTCTCAATGACGTTGATGTCCGGGTTGAGAAGGTTTCAGATCTTTTCCTCAATTTTGTGGAGCACATTACGCCTTATGATGTGGCGCTTGTATACCTCTGGTCGCCGGGAAATGCATGGTTCTGCCGGGGGCTGCAGGGTGAGATACCCGAAGAGATCGAAAAGGGGGATATCTTCACCTCCACAATACGGGATATCGCACGACCGATGCTGATACAGAACGTAAGCGAGGAAAAGTTCGAACCCGGTGAACTCCCCCTGGCTTTTTCGTCCATGATAGGACTCCCGATTTATAAAGATACGAAAGTGATCGGGTGCCTTGAATTGTTCAGGAAGACAAACCCGAGCTTCTCCATGAACGATCTTGTCCTTATAAAGCACCTTCTGTTGAGCTCGGAAAATATCATACAGCATGTTGTGGCCCCTGAAAGAGAGTATGAAGGGATACTGGATGTCCGTACTGACATACCCCAGAGGCATGTTCTTATCGATGTTCTGCACCAGTATGAGGAACTCTCAAAGAGAATGGCATTCCCGTTGACCGTGGCAATCATCGAGATTGAAGACAGGAATAAATTCGGGCTCTATCACCACATCCCAGAGGGAGTGAGGACGCTCAAGACGCTCGCCAAGAGGATTCAGGACGGACTGAGGTGTTATGACAAGGTGCTCAGGTATGAAGAACTGAGCTTCTTTGTGATTCTGCCGGGGTGCTCATCCCAGGATGCAGTCACCGCGCTTCACAACGCCACGCTTTCTCTGGGTGCGGACCTCG
This sequence comes from Thermodesulfobacteriota bacterium, assembly GCA_036825155.1. GTDB lineage: Bacteria > Desulfobacterota > Desulfomonilia > UBA1062 > UBA1062 > DSAD01. Next base: position 12,389 of record DAISYU010000065.1, read on the forward strand.
CGAATAATATGACCATCGGGATCGCCACGTTGCCAGATGAGGCCCAGGAGGCAAAGGGGCTTATCAATGTTGCTCACCAGGCCCTATCACATGCGAAACGAAAGGGTATTCATATAGCGAGATTTTCTCAGACAGGTGCCATCAAGCCCACGAACCTCTCTTTAGAGCTCAAGATAAAGAGGATACTGGAATCAGGTCCCCATTTGAATATTGTAAACGAGTTCCTGGACCTGTTCAGAATCCAGTGTCAGGCGGATGAAATATCCATCCGCTACGATCCGCCGGGGGTACCTGTGCGCTGGCAGGGGTATGATCTTGGTTACATCAATTATGAGGGATTGTCTGAAGATATTCAGGACTGGATTGTCACCTATCTCTGTCCGGCATGGGCCGTTGCCTTGGGTATCGACACGGATATCAGAAACTGGTACCTGAGCACACTCACCACCGCATCCATTCTCAGTGATCTCAGGGCCGGTTATCCAATGGGCTACTCCATCAAGGTTGCCGACCAGATGTATACCCTTGCAAAAGAGATGGGCAAGGGTGATGTTCAGGCTTCACAGTGGGCGAACTCCTCCCTGGCCGCCAACATCGGATATCTCGGAGTCCCAACCTCCCTGTTTACCAAGGGAGAGATAACGCCCTTTGACAAGAAGAAGATCAATGCCCACACGCTGATTGCCTCGAGGATGTTCAAAGACAGTGCCGTACTTGACCTTGATAACGATATCCTCATGTATCACCATGAGAATATCGATGGGAGTGGATACCCGCGAGGGCTCAAAGGCGAAGAGATTCCCCTCGGTGCACGCGCCATGAGGATCGTCGATGCCTTCAATGCCATGACGTCTCCTAGGCTCTACAGATTCCAGCTTGATCCGAAGGATGCTTTAAAGGAATTGTGTTCCATGAGCGGCAGGATGCTGGATCCCGATGTTACATCTCTTTACGTGGATCTTATCGGTTTTTGATCCAGCGGGGATGGGTAATCCCGTATTTCCTGATCTTATAGTGGATAACCCGTTTGCTTATTCCCAGGGAATTGGCAGCTTCTTTTTGTATCCAGTCATTTTTCCTGAGAGCCTCGAGAATGATCTCTTTCTCCGACATTGCCAGAGAGGAGAGTGACACTGCCTCCTTGGGAGCAATGTCGTTTGAACTGGGGTGGGCTATTGAAATGTCGTGTTCCCGGATGACATCGCCTTCTGCGAGCAGGACTGCGCGTTCAATACAATTGCGGATCTCTCGCACGTTGCCGGGCCAATCGTATTGGTGCATGTAATCCAGGGCACCTCTGTCGATATCCATCTCGGTTTTGTTGAATTCCCGGGTGTACTTTCTGATAAAGTAACGGGCAAGCGGCTCGATATCCTCTTTGCGCTGTCTGATAGGCGGGATGTCAATATTTACCACATTGATCCTGTAATACAGATCTTCCCTGAATTTGTTTTCCTGAACAAGGGCGTAGAGATTTTTGTTCGTGGCGGTGATGACCCGCACATCCACCCTGATCGTCTTTTCACCGCCGACTCGTTCGAACTCTCTCTCCTCGAGTACCCGCAGGATCTTGGACTGCAGGCCAAGGTCCATGTCTCCTATCTCGTCTAAGAAGATGGTCCCCATATTGGCCTGTTCGACCCGGCCTGTTCTCATCTTTATAGCCCCGGTAAAGGCCCCTTTTTCATGACCGAAGAGTTCGCTCTCCAAGATGTTGTGCGGGAGCGCAGCACAGTTCACCTGTACGAAATTGTTCTCTGCTCGTTTGGAATTATGGTGTATAGCGCCTGCGATCAGCCCCTTGCCCACACCGGTCTCCCCGGTGATGAGCAGCGTGGAGTCAGCCTTTGCGACTTTTTCCGCCATGTTCAGCACCTTCTTGAGCGTGGTACTGATCCCTATTATGTCCGAGGTGCGGTAAATGACGTTTTCCTGGGTATGCCTGAGGTAGTCGATCTCATTCTTCATGCGCTTAATGGCTAGGGCATCATCGATTTTCTGTACGATTTCATGGAGGCCGAACGGCTTTTGTATAAAGTCTTGGGCACCGTTCTTCATGGCCACCACCGCGGTATCAACCGAGGCATAACCGGTCATGACAATTACAACCGTCGTGGGATTTGAAGCCTTTATCTTTTTGAGCAGCTCGATGCCGTCCATCCCGGGAAGCTTGAGGTCGGTGAGCATGAGATCATAGATATACTTGTTTACCCGAGCCAATGCCGACTCGGCATTTTCTACGAGTTCGACATCGTGGTTGTGTTTTTTCAGTTCCTGGAACAGGATCTGCCCCAGATTAATATCGTCTTCAACTATAAGTATATGTGCCATATCTATCGAATTCATCGGTTATTAGAATGTAAAACTTTACGCCGGCCGGCTTCGATGCGCGATAGTGCGTGGAGTTTGGTGGCAATATGGGGCTGCAGCAGTATAGTAATACATCCCATAGTGCAGCGCTGCCTTCCAGAGAAGATACGTTTAATCCCTGCATAACCGTATTCCCGTGTGCTGCATGGGGTGTCTCCTCGCGCAGACTGGTGGCCATTCAACCCTTGCTGGTTTTATAATAATAAGGGCAGAGACGGCGGATCAAATGGTTTGCTGAGAAAAAGTTGCACAATGATAGATCCGAATGGGTGCACAGACATCAGAGATAACAGGTCTGGAACTGAGAAAATATTTTAGTATTATATAGGCAATAGCGCTCTGGTATCATCCATTGCCGAGGTTATGCCTGTTGACCAAAACAACGCGGTATACTATGGTATATGCATAAACCGGCTCCAATTGATTGACGATAGCATGATGCTTCGTCAGACACACAAGGGGGTAGTATGCTGTTAAGTACAGTAGTGGTCACTGAGTTTATGACCAATTGTTTTATTGTAGGTGATGATGCGACAAAAGAGGCGATTGTTATAGATCCGGGCGGGGAAGCAGGCAGGATTGTACAGGAGATCAAAAACCTGGGGGTGGAGGTAAAGGCTGTCGTGAATACCCATGCCCATGTCGATCACATAGGAGCGCTCAAAGAGATCAAGAACACGTTTAATGCCGAGATCATGCTCCACAACCTCGAACTTCCTATTCTGCAGACAGCATCGAGGATGGGAAGGCTCTTTGGTGTGAGTATTGAGGAACCTCCTGAACCCGATCGATTCCTTGCCGATGGGGATCAGGTCATTTGCGGGAGTCTCACTCTTACCGTCATAGAGACCCCCGGACATTCTCCGGGCGGCATTTCGCTGGTTACCTCGGATGGACAGTATTGTTTTGCCGGGGATACCCTCTTTGCCGGATCTATCGGGCGGACAGATTTGCCCGGCGGCGATTATCATACCCTGATTCAATCCATCAAGACCCGGCTCATTCCGCTTGGTGATGATGTGAAGGTGCTTCCTGGTCATGGTCCTGCCACGACCATGGGCAATGAACGCAGATACAATCCATTTCTTTAAGGGAGGTAAGTCATGAAGAGAGCACTCCTCTATGCCCTGATTGTCCCGCTGGCAGCATTGCTGCTCATGCCCGGGTGTGCACAGGTTAAGGAGAAATTCTCAAAATCTCCTTCCTCTGTTGCCAAGCAGCCAGCTGCACGGTACTTCGATTTCAATGATGTACTGATTCCGGGGGATTTATCCAAGGAGTTCAAGGAGAGTTTCATCACGAACGGACATGGACGACTCGTGCTTTCCGGGCGTGTCGAGAGTGAATCACTCGCCCAGTACTTCATCACCTCCATGTACACCGACGGGTGGACAGCCCTCAATCAGTATAAGTATCAGGGATCGATTAAGCTCTTTTTCAAGAAAAGTGAGAGGATCGCGACCATCCTGATAACAGAGAATCCTCTCGGTACAAGGGTGGAGATATGGGTAATTCCGCAGGGGAAGATTTAGGCCAGAAACAGATCGTCTTTGGGATTACAGGAGGTATTGCCGCTTATAAGGCTCCTCTGGTCGTGAGAGAATTGACCAGCCTCGGCCTTGATGTTCATGCGCTCATGACGGCCTCTTCGCAGCATTTCGTAACACCCCTGACCCTCCAGACACTCACCGGCAGGCCTGTTCATGCCGAGATGTTTCCTTCAGTATCACCGAATGCCTACGAGGTTGAACATATAGCGTTGGCCGACCTGGCGGATCTTTTACTGATAGCACCGGCCACCGCAAACTGCATAGCAAAACTTGCGCACGGCATTGCGGATGATCTGCTCAGCTGTGTGGCCCTTGCAACAAAAGCACCCCTTCTGGTTTGCCCGTCCATGAATGTAAACATGCTTTCTCATAAGGCAACACTGGAGAACCTCAATACCCTTCGTGAACGCGGCGTACATATCCTGGAACCGGCCGTAGGAGAGCTTGCATGCGGGTGGGAAGGGGCAGGAAGGTTGCCGGAGCCGCAAAGGATTATGCAAGAGGTCAAAAGACTGCTCTATCCGAAAGATCTCGAGGACATAAGCATTGTGATAACATGCGGCCCTACCTGCGAGGACATCGATCCGGTGAGGTTTATTACCAACAGGTCCACAGGAAAGATGGGCAAAGCGCTTACAGAGGCTGCATGCCTGCGGGGGGCCAGGGTGAAGGTGATCAGCGGACCTGTGAGTGTTGACTATGCGCCATGGGCCCAGGTAGTGGATGTGCGCTCGGCCCAGGAGATGCTCCATGCCGTTCAGGAAAGTCTTGGACATGCGGATGTGCTGATCATGGCAGCCGCCGTCGCAGACTATGTCCCTTCAGTCCGCCGGGATGCCAAGATCAAGAAAGGAGACAGGCTGCAATCGCTCGAACTCTCATCCAGCCCTGACATCCTCTCCACCATCAAACCCGATAAGGACGAGAAGTTTTTTGTAGGGTTTGCTGCCGAGACGGAAAACCTCACTGATTTTGCAAAGGACAAGATGATCAGAAAAGGCCTCGATATGATCGTTGCAAACAGGGTGGGTCAGGCAGGCAGCGGCTTTGCCTCGGATACCAACAGCGGTGTCATCCTCACCCCCGAAGGGATACTGGATGACTTCGAACAGATGGGGAAAGATTCCTTAGCCCATAAGATACTGGATTTTGTAAGGGAGCGATTGTGAGAGACCAGATAGTTCAGGTCCTGCGTGAAGAAACGCTGTGGGCCGGCAGATTCCTGGTCCTTCCGGAATATTCCGGTCAAGGTGAGCCGGTGCAAACGCTTAAGAGCATTCGTGAAACAATGGGGGATTGCACGCGATGCAGTCTTTGCCGTACGAGAAAGTCCATCGTTTTCGGGGAGGGTAATGAAAGGGCTGAATTGATGTTTATCGGAGAAGCCCCGGGAGCGGCAGAGGATGAAAGCGGCAGGCCGTTTGTGGGGCCGGCGGGGAACCTCCTGACAAATATCATCGAAAATGAAAAGGCGATGGGGCTGAAGAGAGAGGATGTGTATATCGGCAATATCCTGAAGTGCCGGCCCCCGGCCAACAGGGACCCTCTGCCTGAAGAGGTGCGGCAGTGCATCGGCTTTCTGGAGTCGCAGATCAGTGTGATCCGTCCGAAGATCATTGTGACACTGGGTAGGATAGCAACCCAGAATCTCTTGGATACTACAACACCCATAAGCCGTCTGAGGGGAACGTTCCAGGAGTACAAGGGCATTGCCGTGATGCCAACGTACCACCCGAGTTATCTCCTGCAAAATCCATCAAAAAAGAGGGATGTATGGGAAGATA
>DAISYU010000066.1:0-18026 GCA_036825155.1 Thermodesulfobacteriota bacterium
TCTCATATTCCCCAGTACATTTCCGGAAATCTTGTCATTAAACCACCTGGATATTGACTTACGTACGTTCAGACCTATGTGTAGAGAAAGTACTTTCTCAAGGAGGATCAGTTATGGTCAAGGTTGGAGACAAGCTTTCCGACTTCACACTCAAGGACCAGAATGGCAAGGACTTCAACCTCTCCGCATATACGGGGAGAAAGATATTGCTCTCGTTCCATCCGCTTGCCTGGACGAGCTTGTGCGCCCGGCAGATGCAGTCCCTCGAGGACAACCATGATGCCTTTACGGAGAAGAACACAGTTGCAGTAGGCCTCAGCGTGGACAGCACACCCTGTAAGAAGGCCTGGGCGAAGGAGTTGAAGATCGAGCAAACCAGACTTCTTGCCGACTTTTGGCCCCATGGGGGTCTTGCAACCACATTGGGGATATTCCGTGAGAAGGATGGTGTCTCAGAGCGTGCCAATATTATCGTGGATGAAAATGGAACAGTTATCTTCGCCAAGGTCTATCCCATTTCCGAGCTGCCTGACATCAAGGAGATCCTCGCAGCACTATCATAGTCACGTGGGATAATAGATTACGGGCTCCTCAACAAGGGAGTATGCTACGTCATTGCTCGCCTGGTAGTTGATTATTAAATTTTCGGAAACGATTTTAGAAGGCTTGAACCCTATGATTATTAGGCTACCAGGCTATATAGCAAATTGCTCTATGCCAGGCTATGACCCTTGGGGCATTCTAAGTTGTTGCTCAGACCCTGAAGAGTAAAATCATCACCAGAATTTCTACTTTCGTTACTGTCATCCTCTTCATCCAATATTCATATAGGCTGTAAAATGATTAGAATTTGTTATGAAATGATGTCCCCTGGCATGGCCAGAACAGCCATGTCAGAAGACACCATGTTTTAGGCATGGACTACCATGACAGGGATCCTGGCGCCCCGGACCACCTTATCCACAACACCTCCCAGAAGGTGTTTTTTAAATCCATGATGACCCTGTGAACCGATGACGATCAGGTCAACGCCTGCTTTCCCCTGCTCATCCAAGATGACTCTAGCTGGTGACCCTTTCTTGACGTCGTAGACCACCTCGATGTTCTTCTTCTTTGCCAGATCAGCCGCTTCGCTTTCCATCTTTTCAAGAGAAGTGTTCATGTTCTCTTCCTCGAGTCTGAGAACATCCTCGTATTTGATACAGTAGTCCCCTGCACATTGCTGGATACTCTTATCAATGACATGGAGCAAGAGTACCTTGGCGTTGTATTTATCAGCCATATCGATGGCCTTTTCGAGCGCCTTGTCTGACAGCCTTGAAAAATCAGTCGGCACAAGTATGGTTTTTGGAGTAAACATTGTATTTCCCTCCTTTCACCTCGCAGATTCGCTTATTTTCACGTTTGCGAGGTAGTTTCCTTTTACTTTTTGATGATCTTATACCCTGAGAAGGTTCCCTCATAATGGTCAAATACCAGCCGGACATTGTCAGAACCTGGATTGCTGGCTATTATACTATGCATTGACCTAAGATACATTCCTCTTAAGCGCCATTACCATAACATGGAGGTGTACAATGAAACCTATCGGTCCTCTCATGTGGGAGCATAGGCTCATCGAACAAATTATTCCCCTCATGCATAAACAGATTGTCGATATCCAGGAGGGTGAACGGGCGGATATCGTATTCATAGAACGGGCAGTAGACTTTTTCAGGACCTATGCCGACCGGACGCACCACGGAAAGGAAGAGGACATACTGTTTATTGAACTCGAAAAGAAACCTCTGACCTCTGAGCATAAAAGGATCATGAAAGAGCTCCAGGATGAGCATGTGGTTGCCCGTGAGAATGTCAAGGCACTCATCGAGGCAAGACAGGCATACATGGATGGAAAGAAGAAAGCCCGGGATATAATTGTATCCCGTATGAAGAACCTTGTGGAACTCTATCCGAAGCATATTGAGAAAGAGGACAAGGCATTTTTCTTCCCGATAATGGATTACTTCAATCCGGAAGAGCAGCAATCCATGCTGGAGCGGTTTTGGGAATTCGACCGCAAGATGATCCACGAGAAGTACCAGAAAATCATGGAGGGCATGGGTGCCAAGGTTAAGCGTTGGTGATTCTTCCTTATAAATAAAATGTAGGGAGGCAAGTACCTCCCTACTTGATCATCTGCCAGATTAGTATTTACTGGCTCTTTACCTCAACCTTCCTGTTCGACCTTCTTGAACCTTCAAGTTTTGGCAGGGTTATGTTAAGAACACCCTTCCTGAAGACAGCCTTTGCCTTGTCAAGGTCTACATCCTCAACTGGTATGACCCTTCTGAACTTACCGTAGGAACGTTCAGAGCAGTAGCATTCTTCATCCTTGTGCTCCGATTCCTCATGCTTCTCTCCGGAGATGGTGATACTGTCGCTGGTCAGATTAATGTCAATATCCTTTTCATCCATACCTGGGAGTTCAGCATTGACATGAATGGTTTTATCATCCTCTGTTATGTCGATGCGTGGAGTGAACATATCCAAATCACCCCCAAGGTTGATGATGGGTCTCAATCCAAAACCTGTGAAGAAATCATCGAAGAGCCTGTCCACATCCATCTGGAAGACATCCCTGAAGACATCTAGAGGTCTCACGTTTGCGACGTGACGGATAGGAAGACCCTTGCCTCTCTGTTTCATGTTGCTAAGAGACTTGTTGGCCATAATAACACCTCCTTTGCGCTTCCTGTTGATGCCTTTCGCGTAATGGATTTTAGGGATTGATATCGTGTATTTCAAGGGTCCCTGGAAGTGCTCATGGGGCGGAAAAACATTACTGTATTTATCACGGCTGAACATATCCCTAGAATAGCATAGTTGTTCAATTCAAATGTGTTCATGCAAGTGCATTATTCCCAGGATTGGATCGTTATCCCCTTGAAGCTTTCTGTTTCATTGCTATCTTTCAAGCAAGACCGGAAAGGAGATACGATAATGGAACTGGCAGGCATGACAGCTATGGTAACCGGGGCAGGCAGAGGGCTTGGCAGGGAAATCTGTCTGGCATTTGCCAGGGCAGGAGCAAATGTGACCATGTACAGCCTTTTGAGGAAAGAGCTCGAGGAAATGGCAGCAGGCCTAAGTAATATCAATGATGAGCATCTCATAGTGGAAGGTGATGTATCATTAAAACATGATGTCGTTTCCGCTGTGGCTCAAACAATGACTCGGTTCGGTGGCATTGACGTGCTTGTGAACAACGCAGGCATACTAGGCCCTGCGCGGTTCCTTGAAGACACGACGCCTGAGCAGTGGGAAAAGACCCTGGCCGTGAATCTCACCGGAAGCTATCTGTTCATCAGGGAAGTAATCCCCTATATGATCAAACAAGGTGGTGGCACAATTATCAACATAGTATCAGGGCTCGGACAGATGCCTTTTCCCAGATTATGCGCTTATTCAGTATCCAAGGCAGGCCTCATCCAACTCACAAGGTCTCTTTCAGAAGAGCTGAAGCCATTTAATATCCGTGTAAACGGAATTGATCCTGGTTTGATGGATACGAATCTTGGCAATGACATCCGATTGATGGGGCCTGATCTTCTGGGCGCAGAACTCCACAGCAGAATGATAGAATACAAAGAACAAAACATCCTGAAAGACCCCGCAGATGTGGCAGAACTTGCTGTTTATCTCGCATCCAAGGATTCTGGCACTATTACTGGTCACATAGGCACAATGAGATACTATCAGAAGCAAGGGTGGAAAAGGACAGGGTTTGCTGATTAAACTGACACACTTCATATATATCACATAGATCACAGTTTGCAGAGACACAGAGAATCATCTCATTGTGTCGATGTCCGATTATACTGGGATTAGTTCACCTCACCTTACTTCCCAAAGATTTTAAGGTATTGGCCATATCCTTCCTTTTCCAGATCGTCTTTGGGTATGAAACGCATAGCAGCCGAATTCATACAGTAGCGGAGACCTGTAGGTGGAGGTCCGTCATCAAAGACATCCCCGAGATGAGAATCGGCATGTCTGCTCCTGACCTCTGTCCGTGTGGATAACAGTCCCCAGTGCCGCTTTTCCACTATGTTGCCCGGTTCCAGAGGCCGGGTGAAGCTCGGCCAGCCTGTGCCGGAGTCATACTTGTCCTTGGAACTGAACAGCGGCTCTCCTGAAACGATATCTACATAGATGCCCTCGCGCTCGTTGTTCCAGTAGGCATTGTTAAAGGCCGGTTCAGTTCCATCTTCCTGGGTGACCTTGAATTGCATCTCCGTGAGCTTCTTTTTCAGAACTTCCTCGCTTGGCTTAACAAACGAATCAGTTCCTGCTTTTCGAGGCACATATTCCCTATCTTTTCCCCAGACCTTGTCAAGGAATTGGTCACGCCCAGATCTATACCTATAGTACTTATACCGGATGGGGTTCTTCTTGTAGTAATACTGGTGATATTCTTCTGCCCTATAAAATGGCCCTGCTTTTACAATCTCGGTTACAATGGGCTTTTTGAACCTACCGGACTTTGCGAGCTTATCCCTGGACTCTTCAGCAAGTCTCTTCTGCTCATCATTGTGGTAGAAGATGGCACTCCTATACTGGTTTCCCCTGTCAACAAACTGACCTCCAACATCGGTCGGGTCTATCTGTCTCCAGAACACCTCGAGCAAGTCCTCATACGAAATCTTCGCCGGGTTAAAGGTTATCTGGACGGCCTCGGCATGGCCTGTTGTACCTGTTGAGTTTTCCTCATAGGTGGGGTTGACGGTATGCCCACCGGTATAACCCGAGATAACCTCTTTCACTCCAGGGAGCTGATCGAAAGGATGCACCATACACCAGAAACAACCACCTGCAAAGGTCGCACGTTCATATTCTGAATCAGTTGCAAGTCCGGTGGCTGAAGGTAAAACAAACAATATGACCATCAGTCCCTTTATGAGAATATTTCTCATGATAATCACCTCCGTGATTTTATGTTTTTCTGGAACCTACCGGAACTAGTAGTTATAATCTTATCTAGATTTTTGGGAACTCAGTTGATCCATCACTGATTGATGGCCTCCATAAGCTCAACCGCATATGCCTTAGCACTTAACCGCTTCGATATGCATGAACCAGGATCCTGGTTGTTGGGATAATGTCTTCACTAAGTCCGAGTTCTGTGTATTCCTTGTCTCAAAAGTATTAATCCAGGTGGTCATATGGAGTCCTATGAGTCATACTCATCCAGTGCCTTCCCTTAACTAATTAGGGTTCAAAAATCTCTTTTCTGAAAATATCACCTTATAATAAAAGGCTGGATTTCAAAGACAATGAATGGTTCCCTTGCAGACAAGATAGCGGTGTACAAGCGGACGAAGTGAACCAAATTGGTATATTAAGGGTCATTGTACTGTCAGCAAGACACTTCATGTATATATCATCCATTCTTTGCTGCAGATTCAGAAGCTCTGTGAGCATATCTTCCAACTGATTTTCCATTGAATTCTCTCCTTACAAAGGCATCATGAGTTCTATGCTCGGGGCAAGGGCCTTCTTCAGTTTGAGTTTGGAATGATTCTCGATCTGACGTACCCGTTCCTTGGATATGGCATACATGTTCCCGATGACTTCCAGGGTGTCCGGCCGGTCGGCCATGATACGGTGTTTCATGATGTGCTGCTCCCTTGGTGTCAGGTTATCCATGGCTGTATGCAGCTTTTCCTTTACAAGGGTTGTCCGTTGGGAGTCCATGATCCTCTCCTCAGGGTTTGACATGGTGTCGGCAAGATAATCCAGAAAGCTCGCATCGCTCCCCTCAGCTATGTGGTTGTCCAGGGACTTATCCCTGTTTGTGAGCCTCGTCACGATTTCCTCTATCTCCATAGGATCAGCATCGAAGTACCGGGAAAGGGTCCATGACTGCTCGCTGACTGATTTGTCCACGAGCTCCTGCGCCGCTTCTATTTGATTCAGCTTATAAAAGAGCATCCTATGCAGCTTGGTCGAGCTGAGTCTGACCTGGGAGAAAAACCTGAAAATATGGTCATGGATCATTGCCTTGACCCACCATTTTGCATAGGTCATGACCCGGCATCCTTTATACGGATCAAATTTTCTTACTGCAATCATCAGGCCTATGGATCCCTCTTGGAATATATCCTCAAGGGGCAGGCCATATCCGGCATAATCCATGGCTATCCACATGACGTTTCTCAGATTTGCTGTTATAAGAATTTCCTCGGCTTTGTGATCACCCTGTTCTTTTAGACGGATTGCGAGATCATGTTCTTCTTCCCTGGTGAGAGGGGGTACCTGCCCGAGTTGGTGCATTAGTTCACCAAGCCCATTGATATGTGTAAGATTATTAGCCATCATGATTCCATCATTTCGAGACAGAGGGCTGAGAAGAACCAGGTCTTAACCTTGCTGTGTAGTTAACATCATGATTTGGTTGTCTTCCAGCGTTCTTGAGGATTCCTGCCAGTCCCACCAAGCCGGAACCAAGAAGAAGGAGCGTCGATGGTTCCGGAACCGGAGATGAGCCGCTGGCCTGGTATTCTTCTGACTGTAAAAGAAACGAGCCGTTATCTTGGATACCGTACAATGTAAAGACTCTCTGGTCAGAAACTTGTCGGATAACTCCCTTGTTCTTCACATGCCCATTCAAATTCCATGTCATACCGACATAATGATGAGACATGCCGCTGAGAAAGGTTTCTGTATGAGGCATGAGTGTGTTCATGAAGGCAGGAATCTCATCTCCAAGTTTGATAATGGTGGCACCAGCATAATTTGAAGGTAGTATGAAAATAACAATAAAAATGACCCAAAAGGCAGGTTTTATTATCATACATGTCTCCTCTTTTGAAAAGAAAGGGGAGGGTAATGGGGACCCTCCCCTGATACATAGGGGGTAACGCTTTCTGGGATCATGCTCATCCATATTCCTGTATGGAGGGTGGCTCTGCATTCCTGGCTCATTGGATTTTTCATATATCGTGCGTGCTTTGCAGTATCCTGTAGACAACCCGCATAAGTGACATCTTAGACTGCACTGCATTACTGAACTCCTGGTATTCCTTTCTGCTTATTGACCTGATCCTGTCCTTCATTTGAAAATGGTTTGTGTGGCGGCAGTATGGACAGGTAACATCCACGGCCACGAGATCCTGGCTCAGTCCCACACCTTCATGCTGCAGATAGGCCATGCTGATGGATGAACTGGTTGATGATGGATAGGACTCAACGGGGATGATCTCGTGACAACCTGGAAAACAACAGGTAAAGATATGATAATCATGATTGATATCTTGATGATGCATATTAGTCTCCCTTCACAACTGATAAAAAGAAAGCTTCATACGTGATCATGCGATTCAAGATGGCAGGTTCTTATGATTACGTTCGCGACCTGTCGGGCAATGGTATTCAATAGCCGTGCCACCACACAATATTTATGCAGGATCAATGATATCAATATGTTAACTGGTAGCCTGGAACAGAACAGCCATGAAGAATCCTGTATTAAAGGATTTGTCCCGCCGATCAGGACAGTACAGAGGATAGCTCAGTATTCTCAGATAGGCTTCTTTAAATTTGATGCACCATTGTGTGTGAACTGATCGAAGGATTTGAGTCCAGATGATGGGTTTTCTCTGCATTCTCTGACGATTTGTTCGAACTATGTCTTCCATGAGCCATGAATAATGACCTATACGAAATACCATGTCTTTCTTAGTGATGGAGAAAGTTCAGGATATGCCGTGTTTCTTGAGCAGTGCATAGAGACGTGACCGTGACAGGCCTGATATTTTGCAGGCCGTTTCGATGCTGGCGTGAGGAAGGCTCATCAGCTTACTCAGGTATTCCTTTTCGATTTCAGCGAGAGCATGCTCACGAACCTGCTTGAAGTTCGGTGGATTATCTCCGCTCAATTTATCTTCTGTTTTCCTTCCGGAACCCCTTTGGCAAGCCTTGCTCTGCTGCTTACCCTGGACATGGATGTGTCTGGGAAGATGCCTGGGAACGAGAACAGATGCTTCATGGGCCACGGCAAGAGCGCCGTCGATTGCGTGGATAAGCTCCCTGACATTCCCTGGCCAAGGATATTGCATGATGACGTCACAGAATGCAGTGCTCATTTGCTTTGTCTTCATGCCTGATCGTTCCGAGAGCCTTTGCATAAATACGTTTGCCAGTTCTATGATGTCTTCGGTGCGGTCTCTCAGGGGAGGTATGGTGATAGTAACGGACTTGAGCCTGAAGAGGAGATCTTTCCTGAAGCTGTTCTCTTCCACCATCCGGTCCAGGTCTCTGTTAGTGGCAGATATGATCCTGAAATCGCTCTCGACCTCGCTAGACTTTCCCACTGGCCTGAAGCGACCTTCCTGCAGGATGCGCAGGAATATCTTCTGTGTGGCAAGGGGCAGTTCGCTCACTTCGTCTAGAAATAGGGTGCCATTGTTGGCCTGGCTGACAAGGCCCGCATGAGCCCTGTCAGCACCAGTATATGCCCCCTTCTCGTGGCCGAAGAGGATGCTTTCCACCAAGGTCGGCGGGATGGCGGCACAGTCAATGACGATAAAGTCGTTCCCGGCCCGTGTAGAATAGTTGTGGATAGCCCTGGCGAAGAGCTCCTTGCCTGTCCCGGTCTCTCCGCAGAGAAGGACATTGGCATCGCTCCTGGCGGCTTTACCAAGGAGCGACAGGCATTCTTTCATTCCGGGACTCTTCCCATATATTCCCTCTTTCTCAAAATCGATGGGAGCCGCTGGAACCTTTCCAGCTTCACGGTAGAGGACGGCATCTTTGAGGAGCTGGGCAAGATCGTTTTTTGAAAAAGGTTTCTCAATGTAATCCCAGGCTCCTCTGGACAGCGCGGCCTCGACCAATTCAGGGTCGCTGTATCCTGTGATGATGATGACCTCAGGCCTGGCGGTATTTTGAATGAACAGTGGGAGCGCATCGATGCCGTTCCCATCAGGCATGTGGATGTCGAGGAACACGATATCGTATCTATCGGCATCGAGTGCATCGAGGCCTTCCCTCAAACTCAAGGTGGTTGATGCACGATAACCAAGGGAACTCGCGACATTGGCGATCGAGTTGCATACCAAGCTGTCATCATCGATAATGAGGATCTTTTCCTGATTATCCATGGGCAGTTGCATATACTATTATTTTTTCATGATGAAGTAAAGCTTCCTGAATCGAGGGCACGCCTGATGGCATCCTTCAGCTGGGATCGGGAAAAGGGTTTGTGAAGCAATTCCGTTCTGGAGAGGTCCCTTCCCTGCAGTTCACGTAGGCATTCTTCTGATCCAGAGCAGATAACAATTGGTATATCTTCTTTTATGAGTCTTACCTGCGCGGCCAGTTCGTGCCCCCTCATTCTCGGCATTACCTGATCGGTGACCACCAGGGTAAACGTATCAGGCTCGTTCCTGAAGAGATTTAATGCCTCCCCGGGGTCAGAGGACGATGTTACCCGGTACCCGAGATGCTGAAGCAGGTGATGAATACTGTTCAGGTCGCCGATGTTGTCGTCGGCGAGCAGAACATGACCTGTTCCAAGGCCGGCGGGTTCCTTCATTTGCTGTGGAACCTGCGCCATCAGGATTTTATGCAGGGGCATATAGATATCGAATCTGGTTCCTTTCCCGACCTCACTGTTTACGATGATCGAACCATTCATATTCTTGACCACTTCATAGACAACGGCAAGTCCGAGCCCGGTGCCTTTTCCAGAATGCCTGGTCGTGAAGAAGGGATCGAAAATCTTTTCCATGATATCCGGACTTATTCCGGCACCAGTGTCGCGAATGGTCAGCTTGAGGTATTTCCCCGGATTCAGGTCAGCCACATGGGCTTGTGTGTACGAGGAGATAGCGGTCTCTTTGAGCGAGACCCCGATAAATCCCTCGCCCGTATGCATGGCTTGGACCGCATTGTTGCTGAGGTTCAGGATCAGCTGATGGATCTGGGTCGGATCTGCATTGACACAATAGTCCGCCGATGGCACCCACTGACGCAGCTTGATACGGGGAGGTATGGTTCTTTTCATCATGGCGATGGCATCCTTCACCACGGGACAGAGAAAGATAGTTTTGAGAGGGGAATTTTTCCCCGAACCGAACATTTTGATCTGTGTGATAAGATTCCTGCCCAGTAAAGCGGCATCTATGATTTCTCTCAGATATTGTCGTTCCAGACTTTCTGGTTGCACCATATCCATTAATAGCTCGGAATTGATGAGAATAGGCTGGATCACATTGTTGAAGTCATGCGCGATACCTCCGGCCAGCTTTCCCAGCGCCTCCATCCTCTGCGCTTTCAGGAGTTCGGCCTCAAGCCTCGACGCATCACCTTCAGCCTTTTTGAGTCTGGAAATGTCTCGGGCAGCGGCAAACACACCAAGGACTTTTCTCGCCTGGTCATGGTACACTGCTGCATTGTAGAGGACCGGCGTGGTTTTTCCGTCACGATGGCGAATATTAAGAGGGTAGTCCTGCACGAGACCATCATTGAAAACCTTCTTGTACACTGCCCTGGCAAAGTCGGGTTCTGTAAAATAATCGGAAAAATCAGTACCGATAAGCTCCACCCTGGTATAACCGGTTACCTTCTCCGTGGCCCTGTTCACGTCTGTTATTCTGCCGTCCGCATCTATCGTTACTAAAGTATCCAGGCTGGCTTCAATCAGACTCCTGTTGTAATCTCCAGCTATCCTTAGGGTATGCTCAATTTTTTCGCGCTCGGCGATCTCGTCTATGAGCTGCCTGTTTCTATCCTCAAGCTCTACAGTCCTTTCAAATATCATCTTTTCCAATTCATCCTGGTAGATTAATAGTTTCTCTTCGGATTTCTTCCTTTGGGTGATGTCCATGAACATGACGGCAAACTGGCCTAGTGTGGGGCGGTAGCAGAAGATCTCGAAATACCGCTGAAGCCCCGGAGAATAGCTTTCCAGATGGACTGGCTCTCCTTCAAGTGCTACAGGCCCGTAGATCTCTATCCACTGTGAGGCCTCCTGTGGCAGGATTTCGGTGACGGTCCTGTCCAGGACTTCTTCTCTCCTGAATCCGGTGAGTCTTTCAAAGGCCGGGTTCATGTCAAGGAACCGGTAGTCACAGGGCCTGCCAGTGTCGTCGCAGATGATCTCATGCAGGGCAAATCCCTCGTTCATGACATTAAACAACTCTTGATAACGTCCTTCGCTCTTCCTGAGGGCCTCTTCCATCATCCTGCGCTTCGTGATGTCCCCATAGGTTATGACGATGCCATATCCTTCCAGGGGTATCGGCGCAGCAGTGACATTGATCCAGGTTACGTCTTTATGACCCTTTACAATGCCCATCTCCACATTTTCGACCAGGCATCCTTCCTTCAATGCGATGACGCTTGCATATTCATCATCGGGCATGTCGGTGCCGTCCGTTCTGATAATCTTCCACTTATCTCCCGTGATAACCCTTTTCTCGTGCTCGTCCTTGGAGAGCCCTAGAAGACGTTCAGACTCACGATTGCTCTCAATAATTTTTCCATCCCTGTCCGTTATCGAAATACCAAGGGGGAACGATTCGAAGAGCACACGAAACTTTGCAAGATTCACATCCAAATCATTCATGATCCTTATGCGTTCAATGGTTATAGCGACTTGGTCCGCCACGGTCTTCATGACCGTTATCTCATCAGTTGAGAATGATGTTCTCGTCCTGGTGCCGAACGAGAGGGTCCCGATCGTCTTTCCCCCGGCTATAAGCGGGTGGCAACAATATGCCTGGACCCCCATAGACTTCACCAACTCGGCCCTTGGCTCTTCGGAGCCAAGAATATCCTCGACGATGATGCGGCTTCCTTGTTGAGCAGCACAGCCGCAGATGGCGATACCATAGTCCAACCATTCAATCGCGCGAGCATCTTCTTCGCGAATCCCTGAGCAGGCGTTCAGGCGGAGGCGTCCTGCATGCTCATCTGCGAGAAAATTGAAGAATACCTGGCAGTCGAGATGTTCCATTACCTTTGTACACAGGTCTTCTACTATCTTCTGCGGATCCTCGGATGCAAGCAGCCTGCCTGCCGTCTCGGAGAGGAGCCTGAACCTGGCTTCGCTCAGCTGCAACGACTCCCTGACACGGTTCAGCTCCGTTATATCATGCCACACGGTAACCGAGCCGGTTATACGATCTCCTTCAAGCATGGGCCCCGATGTAGTCTCTACGACCATGTCGGACCCGTCCTCCCTGGTAACCAAGAAGTAGGAACCGGTGGTTCTCTCGCCCCGCAGCGCTCTTGGAGTAGGCTGATCATCCAATATGAGGGGATTACCGTCCAGCAGCCTGCACGATGTTCTTTTTATTATGTCCCTGACGTTGAGTCCGACCGGGTCGAAGCCGTATGTACTGAGGAACGATGGATTGGCACGGAGCACGTTCATCCCGGTGTCGTAGATGAGGATGGCATCGTTCTGGGCCTGGAATACCGCCTCCAGTTCTGCGGCACGATGGATGATTTCAGCCTCGGAATTCCTGTGCCGGGTGATGTCCTGGATGGCAACGGCGCTCCCTATGACTTTGTGATTTGAATCAAAGACCGGGGCCGCACTGTTCAGGACAAACTTCCGGGTTCCATCAAAAGACTCTATTTCCATTTCCTGATCGACAACGGTAACCCCCTTACTCACAGCTTGTGCGGAAGCCCATTCCTCCGGCCTGACGAGCCCTCCTGTATCTATCCACCATGCCTTGAACTTCTCATAATCATCGATGTCTTTTGCAGATGGCTCTGGATCGCCCCATATTTCCCTATAGGTGCTGTTCAAATGAATTATTCCCCCTTGCCTGTCCAATATGGCTACACCCACAGGTAGGGCCTGCATGACGGCTTCGAGACGGTTTCTCTCATTGACAGCCTCCTGACGTGCGGTTTCTAGGGTTTCAGTTATCTGCACAAACTCGGATGCCTTTATTTCCAGAAGAGCGATACTCTCTCGGGCCACGGCCAGTTCAGATTCGAGCTGTTCTCTTGTTTTTACTTGATCTTCCATAGTCATGTCTCCTGCCACTAATTGTGATCAAAAAGAGAAACGAGGGCTGGATCATAGTTGGGAGAGAAAGATTATAGTGTCTGTTGATCGTTTCCGTTTATTGAAAACCCGATATGCTGGATCTCCTCACCCATGAGCCCCATAATATTGTGATACCATTAAAACTCAGGACATTCGTTGTGTATAATTATATTACTGGAGATAATAATGGACAGGATAGACAACGCAATGGACCATGCAGATTTAAAGATTTCATTGATTATCTCAATGTACATAATTAATTCCAGCCCAATGGCCTGCCCATAAGCATAGCCTGGCAGGACCCTTGAGAAGGATAATCTTCGAACACAACGGATTGAAATCTGAAACCAATTTCAGTTTTCAATATTTTTTTCAGTCGTTTCATGGACTGGAGCTGGATCTGTCTGACGCGTTCCTTGCTCACTCCGAGCTTGATACCGATCTCCTTGAGTCCCACTGGCGGATCAATGAAGTAACGATGTTTGAGGACGGTGACTTCCCTTTTCGAAAGTTGCGAAAGACATGATTGGATCATGACAGAAGTCTTGTATATGCTCTCCTTGCTGCAGTACAAACTCTCCGGATCGATCATCTCGGCAAGAAAGTCGATCCATGGGACATTGCAGGTGCTGTCGGAGGCGAGGTTCTCATCCAGCGAAAATAAATTTCTGGCGTGACGAAGAGAACCTGTACTGGTTTTTCCGGTCTTCTCCACAAAAGTCTTTATGTATGCCTCTATCCACCAGACTGCATAGTAAACAAAGGGGACACCACGGTCAGGATCATACTTGTTCAAGGCCTTGATCAGCCCAACATTGCCTTCCTGTATCAACTCGAGATGATCATGACCGGAATAGAAGTACTTCTTACTCACCTTCACAACGAATCTGAGATTAGACTGGATGATCTTTGATCCGGCAGTTTCATCGCCACCTTGGTATCGTTTTGCCAGGTCATATTCCTCTTGACGAGTGAGAAGAGGATATTGTTGTATTTCATTATAATATTGCACAAAGTCCTGCCATTCAGGTTTATTCCCCATATAAAGTTCCTTCCCCACTTATATCCAAGAGGAAATGTATTAATAAACTGGAGCTTACTTAACTTCGATTCTTCTACTGTTCTCCCATAATCCGTGGATGTTGCAGAAACTGGCTGCATATAATGTTCCGGATTTCTTCAGCATGATTTTGATAGAAGCTGCATGGTGAGTATACGCTGGACCCATATTGGGTCCTGCAACAGATTCACCATGCGAGGTGAATTCGACATTCGCCAACTCGTAGGCTGCCTTCTCACCATCCGGAAGGAAGTAGACCCGAATCCACCGGATGTGGTGCTCAGTAGTGTTCGGATGAGTGACCTCCTTGCCCACCGATACGTTCACTTCGAAAATAGTGTTAGCTGCTATCGAATCCTGACACTCAATTAGCGGTACGTGTTTTTCTGTCTTAAAGTCACTGACCTGGAATAAGTCTCCATAACGACTCATATCTCCTCCCGTTCTTCTTTTTATTTCTTGTTCGTCTCGATTATTGCTGTTTATTTATTTCATGAGTATCACCTTCAGAACGTAGCACTCATAAGTTGGAATAGGTTACTTTGAATATGGTGATATACAATACGTGTGCCATGTGTTATGGCCGAGACTATCCTAGTGATATCAACATGCTATATATGGCAACCCATGGAATTTACGATATCTAAATACATCATTGTCTTGCGCAAAGAGACGTGTCCTTAAAAACAGGATAAAGATCGGTGGAATATGCAGGTCGAAGATCTTTTTGAAATCAGGCTATATACCTGAGCGTTCGTCCAAATTCCTACGGATATGATCGATGATAACCTGAGCACTCTCTGTCACCCTGGAGTCCATGGGACTGCCTATGCGCACACCACTGATCTGGATACCCACAAGGTGGACCACGCACCCAACGTCTTCCTCGATGAGTTGCGCTATAACCTTAAGGGGAAACTGGTGTGTGCTTAATGAGGCCTCATAAAGGTGTGCGTGAGGGAAGGTCTGGATCTCTCCGGGTATCCCCTTGAAATCAGCTGCATCGATGATGACCACCTTGACTGGTCTAGCTTCCAGGACCTGGTAGAATATCTTCTCCGGACTGTTACCTGCTTTGATAACGATGAAATTGTTGTTACGTACAGGTAGCTGTTCCGCGATAAAAGCACCTGCACCGTCGTCTCCTCGCAGAGTATTACCCATCAGGACATATGCCGTCAGGCCCACATGCGATGGGAGGAGTGCCTCTTTAACCCCTTTGGACAGCACCTGATTCATGATCATTCGAATCTCACATCAAGGAAATGTGCAGAACATGAGATGCACGGGTCATATGCCCTCACCAGCATCTCAAGAGCGAGGGTGATCTCCTGCTCGGTCTTGTCAAGGATCCCGGGAACCAAGCTCTTCATGTCATGCTCTATGTTGTTGATATTCTGGGCGGTAGGGATAACGCAGTTGGCATTCTTTATAATCCCCTGATCGTCTGTTTCATAGTTGTGATACAGGGTTCCTCGGGGGGCCTCGACAGCGCCAACACCGTTACCCGCCTTGACCGGCAGGGTTTGCTTTTCATTCAGGCCCACGAGCGTCAGCTCCTCCTGTTTAATGCCTTGTTCCATGAAGTATTCAACTATGCCAATGGCATGATCGAGACACTGTACGCATTCAATGAGCTGGGCCACGGTGTTGAGATAGGGATTGTGGATCGGAATTTTGTATCCTGCTGCATTGGCGACCATCTTGGCTCCTGCACAGAGCTTGTCGAAATTCAGGTTCGTCCTAGCGAGAGCACCGACTGCATAGGACTCCCTGCTAAGCCGTGTGTATTTCGCAGATGAGTGCTCAACGATAAATTCATTCGTCGCCTTCCTATAGTCATTCTTAGATATGCGTTTGCAGTCAGAAGACCCTATGTCACCTCTGATCAGAGGGTAGCCGGGCTCGTCATTCACAAGCCCCACATACTCGGTCTCCCGTTCGAATTCAGGAAACTTGAGCTGAAGCGCCAGGTCCACGGTTGCGTCCATGTCGGGCTGCATTCCCTTGAGAAGAAAATGCATGGTATCGAGGTCCTTCGGATGGGGAAGCTTCGTGAAGCCGCCTACTATGCATGAGATGGGGTGGATATGCCTGCCTACAAGTATATCGCACACGTCATTGCAGGTCTTCTTCATGCGCAGCGCCCTTCTCACGGCCTTGTGGTGCGTGTCGATGAGCGGAACGAAGCTCTTCACACCCAGCAGGTCGGGTGCCGCAAGCAGGTATATGTGGAGGATGTGGCTGTCAAGGATCTCCATGTCCAGCAGGAGCTCGCGCAGCCTGTTCGTCTGGTCGGTCGGCACGATGCCCAGGGCATCCTCGGCTGCCTGGACGGATGCCAGCGTATGGGCGCAGGCGCAGATGCCGCATATCCTGGAGGTGATGTGCTGCGCCTCGAATATGGACCTGCCCCTGAGCATGCCCTCGAAGAAACGGGGCGCTTCGACGATCTCGAGGTTGCACTTCTTGAGCACTCCATCCTTCACATCCACCACGATGTTCCCGTGCCCTTCCACCCTGGTCAGATATTCGACATTCACCGAGATGTTCTTACGATTCATTTTTATCCAGCTCTCTGCATTTGTTATACATGTCCATTTTCTTCATCACCAGATCCAGGGGTATGTGGTATTTCTCAATGACCTCCTTCATGGCGTTCTCGGCAGGATTGGTCACCATACCGCGGCATCCGTAGCAGATGTTGCCATGGTTGATGCACCACGAGTTGCATCCAGCCTTTGTGATCGGACCCAGGCAGGTGATACCCCGGTCGTACATGCAGACATTCTCATTGAGCTTGCACTCGACGCATACTGCCTTGTCCGGGACATGATAAGGGATTCCCAGGAGGGCCGATTTCAGTACCTCGATGAACTCAGGCTGATAGATGGGGCATCCATTCACGAAGTAGTCAACATCCACCACCTGGTGGACGGCCCTGGTCTTTATCGTGGGGTAGAATGCAAAGTCCCTGCCGTAGACATATCGTCTGATATCCTCCAGATCGAAGTTATTCTTCATCCCGTTCACACCACCTATGGTGGCGCAGGAACCGTATGCCATGAGGATCCGTGATCGCTCACGAATCCTCTTGATGCGCTCAACCGCATGCTCGGTGGTAATGCTTCCTTCGATGATGGATATGTCGTAATCTTTGTCCCATTTCTCGGACATGACCTCACGGAATTCCACCAGATCGATGGATCCGATAATATCAAGCAGTGTCTCTCCGAAGTTGGCAACCTGCAGCTGGCATCCTTCACAACAGGCAAAATCAAAAAAGGCTATTCTGGGTTTCATGGCTCAGATCGCCCCCCGCAGATTTTTTATCAGGTTATAGCGAAAGACAGGACCATCCTGGCAGCAGTAGATGTTATGGATCTGGCAGTGGCCGCACTTTCCCAGGCCGCACTTCATGTGCCTTTCCAGGGAAACCAGGATCTGATCCTCGGGAACGCCTTTTGCGATGAGTTCCCTGATCACGAATTTATACATAACGGGAGGCCCCACGATAATTCCGAAGGTGTAGTGGGGATTTATATCAACATCGGGTATCAGCGTAGTAATCACGCCCACATGACCCTTCCAGTCGGGGTCTGCCCTGTCCACAGTGCATTGGAAACTGACATCGATCCGCTTGCTCCAATGATCCACCTCATCCCCGAAAAGGATGCTCTGCGGCGTGTTGCATCCCAGAAGGATGGAAACCTTCCCGAAATCACGCCGGTTGTCGATGACGTAGTTGATAAGGGAACGCAAAGGGGCGAGCCCGAGGCCGCCCGCGATCATGAGGAGGTCGTTTCCTTCCAGGATGCTCACCGGGAAACCCTTGCCGTAGGGGCCGCGGATACCTATTTCATCACCGACCTCCATACCGTGCATCACGGATGTCAGTTTGCCTATCTTTCTAAC
>DAISYU010000067.1:0-17779 GCA_036825155.1 Thermodesulfobacteriota bacterium
TGCTCGGTCACGATCTCGAATACGTTTGCCATGGGTCTTTCCCTCCTTTAAAAAATCATTTTTTTCTCAACCCGTTCACCCCTGATTCATGGGTTGAGAAAAAATCGGAGAGATAAGACTGCGGAGCCACCATTCAGAAAGGCCAGGAGCGCTGCAAGCGGCATGACAGCATCTTCTCGGCTGGCGAGGCGCTTAGGAGGCGAGCGGAGGGACTTCAGGGCTTTTTACATTGAAAGTATTTCCCGGAGGCGGTTGAACTCAGCAGTTTTCTTTGCAGGATTCATCTGTCTGATATTGAGGATCTTCCATTTGAGAGCTGGAAACTGGCTCAGATTCTCAATCCCCAGAAGGTCCCATTGAGGTTCACCACGTTTCATGGATAGGAGGAAGTCCCTCTCATGCTCATCAAGTGATTGAACAAGCATGCGAGCAAGATCTTCCTGCAGCTGCTGCAACTCCTCCAGCGGCACGTCCTGCTGTGTCATTCCTCTGAACTGGTCCTCGTACAGTGACCTTATATCCAGAAGATTCGGCGACAGAAGCTCATTCATCGGCCTGTTGTGCCCGGCAAGGTACACGACAAAGGAACGCCTGATCTCAGGTGTGATTCCAGTGTCATCAAGCAACAGCTTCACATCGAAGAGATCCCGGGGATGCTGGCGGTCCAGGGCGGCACAGAGTTTCCCTCCATAAAGATCGGCAAGTGAAAGTATCGGAACACTGACAAAGGTCCCGAATTGCTCCTGTGCAGCCTGGCAAAGATCCATGCTCAGAGAAGGATAGATCGCTCCTCTGAGGATGATGTTCGGCTCAACTTTGATGACAGCGTCCGTTGTATTCACGAGGAGCTTCACCACATAACTCTGTACGATGCTTCCTCGGGCATGCGCACCTGGTATGATGCGTTCAATATCATGTCTTATCGACACGAGGGCATCGCTCATCTCTGCAAGGGCTTCATCTCTTGGTTTCAGCGGCAGGTACGTCAGATCGATGTCAACAGATACCCTGGGCAAATTCCTTATAAACAGGTTGATTGCAGTCCCACCCTTGAGGGCAAAGCAGGAATACCTGCTGACTATGGGAAGGCAGCGGATGAGTAACCGGACCTGAGCCTCGTACCTCCTGTCAAACACCGGATAGCCCCCCGGGCTTCGGAACGGTTATCTGGTAACGGTGGTTGAACTGGCCACCCCTGTAGATCTGGCGCTTGCCCTTCCCCAGATCAATTGCCGAGATCTCAAGACGCTTGAACCAGTCATGTCCGATCGTCTCAGCGCTCCACAGGAAGAACCTCTTCACCCGTGCCGATTTGCAGTTCTCTAAGAGCTCCTGCACAACACCAGGCCTGAGGGTATTGAGCCCCTCCATGAGCTGGTATACATGATCGACGTCCTCGTTGTTACGTATCAGGTGCATCTGCTCCATGACAGCGCGTTCCGCGCTCGATATGAGGATCTCGAATCCTCCACAGTCGTATTGAACTGCAGCCTCTACCGGTATTTTCTTAAATAAAGACGTCCGGACGTGCTCTATGAGCACACCCCAGTCTCTGTTCCTGAACCATGCGGGCAGCTGTTCGAATGTATCGCTTACCAGGATGACTCTCTTATGTTCTCCGAGAGGGACATAGTGTGACAGTCCCTGCAGCTCCAGGGAGGTCCTCCCACCTGCATGTACAGTCATACCGAGTTGGGTCTGCAGTGCATAGAGCCCCCCCTGCCATTCCACCCTATCGCCAGGCTGATTGAAGGCCCTGGCACCGAAATTCTCCAGCCAGCCGGATTTCACATGCCAGTCAGCCAGTCTCGCGGATACTCCTAACTGACGGAGCCATACCGAGGTTGCAACTGTCCTCTTCGGCCACTTACGATATACGCGGCTCATTCTTGAAGGTTCATTCTTCATCATACCAGTGGACCTCATGGAGGCAGGTTCTTTCATAGAAAGGACCTCGGTTCATTTTTTTTATTATAAATCCAGGATTACTTGTATATTGTCAATAAATTTAAACTGACGGCTTCACGGAATGTCTTAATTCTACATCGATGTGATCATGCATAATATACTGCTCGGACATCCATCCATCATTAAACTCAAAACCGAACAGAAATCGAAGAAATCCTAATATCTTGACTTCTTATGAGCAGAGAAAATATTTGACAATTTGCGGGACACCTGCAGCGAGGGGGGGCCTTTCTGCCTAGCAGCTGCATGTGACTCGGATTGTGAGTCGGTTCGATCATTGCCCACCCCATCAATAATGATTTTCTTGATTGTATCTATTATTTTTCTCTACCCAAATGTATTTCCTTTCCGCAGGTTTTCAAACCAATTGACATACCCCTCAGGTTTGAGGAGATCGAATGTATAGAACTGCTTTATGTGGTCTTTATATTCCGGCGGGAAATCCCCGGGCAGAGGCTCCAGCAATTTTGCATTGACTGAATCGAAATGGGCCTTTGCCCACTGAGCCTTGGCAGGTGTCGCCTCGTCATCGTCATCATCCGACTTTATTTCCACCACCCGGATAATGGATTCATACCCTTTATCCTGCAGATCCTTCAGCCCTTCCAAATGACTCCCATCGCCTTTCCTTTTCAGCAGAGAGATGTAGTGGTCCAGGTCTATCCTGATGAAGAAGTCCGGGTTGAATCCATGGCGGACGCGGTCTTTACCGCCCTTCCAGTACTCATAATCAATCGTGTAAAAGCCTTTATCAGGCGACTTTATCCAGGCATCCAGATACTGCCCGTGCTCCAGCAAGAGGAAAACAAATTCCTTTTCCGGATAATGCGTAACGATCACAGCGCTTTGCGGCGATTTCAGAACAGAGGGGTTGACGATGTACGGCGGCCGGTCGTCGTTCTCAAGGATCGCCCGCACATATTCGCCATGTTTATCCAGCAGGCCTGTCGAATCAATGAAGCTCAGAGTAAGCTGCCTGTCCTTCGGCTTTCTGGGTTTCCGCGTTGCCATGAGATGCCTCATCAGTACCCGTGACCTGTCATCGAGTTCCTCTTCATAGTCCTCGCTGATGAATGCCGTGGCATCGCGCTCCAGCTCGCCGATCCTCAGTGAAGCACGTTCCAGGTTCATGGTGGAACCAGGAACGAGGTTACCAGTAACGTTTTCGAACACGCGGCGTTTCGTCCCGCGCGGCAGGAACTGGTTGAAGTACAGCTCGATCTGCTTCCTGTTATCCTCAGTCAGCCCATTGTGGGGTATCCCGGCCTTTTCCATGGCCGAGAGGATCGCGTCCCTGATCTCGCCTTCTTCAGGGCATCTATGGTATTCGCCGCTGCCGAAATCGAAATGGATGCCCTCAAACTCACGCAGTTTGAAACGGCGATGGCGTTCGTCAACAACACTGTCCACTGTCACGGTCTTCTTCTGCAGGATATATTTGTCCGTGCCTTTGATGCGTTCGATCCTCACGTTCTCATCAACGCTGTACCTTGTCAGGACAAGCTCGCGGGACAGCGGCAGGGGATCTTCAGGTGCCGGGTTATCTTCCAGACGTACCCCCGGAAGATAGTTCAGGTTGAAAAGCGCAAAGTGATGCCTGCCGCGCCAGTTCTCATCATCACGCCTTGAAAGCGGCTCTGAGGTGATGTACATGTCCGCGTTGGTGACGGCGTCCATCAGCTCTCTGATGTGAGTAGCAAACTTCTCGTGATTCGTCACGGTCAGCATTGGATAGGTCTGCTGGATATCAACGGCCAGAACCTTGCGCGGGATGCGCAAGCCCCGGCCCAGTACCTGGGAGATCAGGAGCTTCGAGTTGAAAATACGCTCCTCCATGGGGACTATCTGGAAGACATTGTCCACGTCCCAGCCCTCCAGGAGCTTGCCCACGGAGAAGATGAACTCAACCCTGCCGCCTGCTTTGTCCGGGTTGGTCTCTTCGATATTGTCCAGCTGAAGCTTGTACTCTGATGAGGAGATATTGGAAGTTACACAGATGACCCTTTCCCGCGCCATCCGGTCAAGCTCCGCTTCCGTACCGCTTGAGCTGTTTTTCTCTTTCTCCCATTTGGCCAGAAAATGGATGAACTCTTCCGAGCGTGTCCAGGCATTGGCCTGAGTGGGGCAGTAGAAAACCGTGATGGGTTTTACCTGGCGCTTCCCGTTTCTTTTCTTATACGCATACCTTTCCGAATTCTCGATGTGCTTCTGATAGACCACGGCAAAACGCCGCTCTGTTGTCCATTCCATTACCCCGCCATCGGTCTCCACGTTGATGATGGGGTTGATGTCCTTGATGTATTTCTCATTGATAGCGGTGCGGATATTGTAGTCATAGATCACGTCGGAAAAATAATCGTCTTTGTTGTAAGGGGTGCCGGTAAAACCGATATGGCGCGTGATCTCCTTGTTCTTCTTGAGAAACTGCATCCAGAGCCGCTCGGTCTTTTCCTCCGAATCCTTGCCTTTGCCCGCCTCCACCTCCTGGTCCATTTCCAGCTCGTGCCTTGCCACGTTGAAATTCAGGTGCGAGTAGGCGTGGTGGATCTCATCGCCCAGCACCAGCACCTCCCTGGTGTTTTTGAAGAGCGTGTCGCGGATGCCGCCCACGGTATAGATGGCATTGATATTCTCGATGGTGATGCTCCCGTCTTCAATGGCATCGTTGTTGGTCAGAAGCTCGATTGCCCTTCCCTGATATTCCTTTGGCAGGAGATCGTTCCATTGCCTCCTGTGCATGAAATCTTCAAACTTGTCCCGCAGGCCTTCCTCGATGATAGTGGAAGACGGCCCCAGGACCAGGACCCTCTTGGTGAGCCCCATGACCACGGAGAGATACGCCACGGCAAAGATCACATACGACTTGCCGGTGCCGGTGGCCATGTGCACCACACCCGAGAGACGGTCGGAAAGCGGCAAATGCCCGAGCATGATCTCCAGAGAGCCGAAGCGCTCCCGGATATGCTCCTTGTGCTCGAAATTTTCTCTGGCAAGCGCCGCGACGTCTTTATACCCGCCTCCCCACAGATAAATCATGGTATTTTTTATGGCGTCAAACTGATATTGCCTGCCGCCGGTGACTGCCTGCACATAGTCCTCGATCTCCGAGAAGCGGAATTTGTCATAGCTGCATTTACGTAGGTTGATATCCAGCGTGTGTTCGGAGAGGTTGAGCCTTTCGACAGTCTTTATCCTTTTTGTCTTTGCCATGGCTATTCCAGCCTGTAGGGTTTGGATTCGTTGCCGTGTCTGTCAATGGCGATGACGCCGACGCTTTCGGTGAGCTTATCAATGACCACTGAGCCGTCTTCGGCAATGTCCGAGGCAAAAACAGTCCTGTCCATATCAAAAGGCTTATCCGGTTCGTAATCAAGATCGATGAGCAGCATTGCCAGGCCCGACAATCCTTCAAACTTGTTGCCCTGTTTATCCAGTATCTTTGTCTCAAACCCGGTCAGCCTGAGCCCCTTGTCCATGCGGACTGCCGCTATCCTGATATCGTCGTTGAAGTAAAAGGCCGTGGAGGTGACGAGGTTATTCACATTGGCCTGCGAGCCGGGCTGCTCGCAGAGCACGAAATTGCGCGAGACGTCTTCCAGTACCTTGTAGGGGAAGGGCTTGATCAGGAAGCGGACATCCTTGCCTTCCTGGTTTTTCAGCGTGGTATCGCCCACATTGGTGCAGCTCTCCGGTGTGATGATAAAATATTCGCCCTTCAGCCGCGAGCCTGCCTGGGTGAGAATCCCGCGGAAGTATGCCTCGTCGACCCTAACCTGTCTCAGGAACTCATCGTCCCAGATCGGGTAAACCTCCACCGGGTGGTTGTCCAACACCGCATAAATGTTAGCCAGCTTGAACTTCCTCGCCTTCTCGTCATCGCGGATAAGGCCGAACAGGGCAAGCACGAAGTCAATGTACTTGTCCTTGTGCCTGCGCAGGTCCATGACATGGGAGAAATCATAGGCGCCCGCAGAGACCACACAGAAGGGTTTCACAGCTTTCTTATAGGGATCGCCCTTTTTCACGATGACCTTGCCTGCCTCGTCCTTTTCTTCAAGGAGTGCCTTTGACTTGCCTATGCGTAGTAAACGCCGCTGCATGGTGTAAATGGCATGCTTGCCGAAGTCGCAGGTAATCCAGCGGCGGCCCAGCTTTTCTGCAACAGCTGCGGTCGTGCCCGAGCCGCCGAAGATGTCCATGACGAGGTCGCCGGGGTTAGAGGATGCCAGGGTAATCCGTTCGAGTAGCGCTTCGGGTTTTTGGGTAGGGTAGTCCGCACGCTCTATAGATTGAAAAGCAACAGGACTTATATCAGTCCAGATGCTCTGTAGAGCAGTGCCAGGCATCTCATCAAGATATCTTTTATATCCTGGTATTCCTCCTTCTTTTTGCGGCCAATATATGCGACCTTCAGAATCTAATTGATCAAGTTTTTCTATCTTGTATTTCCAATGATTACCTTTTACAGCAGGATCAATTCCCCGCCATGGCATACCAGAAGAGCCTTTTCTAGTCCCTGCAGCTGTGAGATCGCTTACTCTAAATACTCGGCCATCAGGATCTCTATAGCGATAGAAGTTATCTACATACTCAGCATTGTACTCTGTATATTGTTTGTTCCATGTCCAAATATCTGACTTTGTGTATAAGAAAATAACATCATGAATGTGGTTATATGTTTTTGAGTCACTCCTAGCGCTTGTTCTCTGCCATATTATTTCATTCCTAAAGTTGGAATCACCAAAAACATCATCCATGACCACTTTCATGTAATGTGATTTCTTAGTATCCAAATGTAAATAAATAACTCCATCCTCAGTTAAAAACTCCCGCATGAAGATAAAACGTTCACGTAAACTTTCTATAAATTCAGCCGATTCAATCTTGTCACTGTAACTTGTGACTCCCTCTTTAGACTGGAAATCACTCTTCGTCGCAAACGGCGGATCGATGTAGATGAGCTTCACCTTACCCTTGACCTTGTCCTTAATCAGCGGATCGACATTGCGATAGCAGGTCTTCAGGAACTGCAGGTTGTCTCCCTGGACGATCAAGTTTTTCCATTCTCCGTTGTTCGTCTCGCCCAGGCAGCGCACGGTCTGCAGGGGTGCAGCTCCTATTCCCGCGTGGGCCTCGGCAAGGATTGCGGCCTTGGATCTCTTGCCCGCGTATTCCAGCGTGGGGATCTTGGCCCGGTCCAGGGCCTGCACGTCGAACTTCTCGGCCATGGCTGGGAACAGCTTTGGCAGGAGCTCAGGCCCCGGCTCCATGCCTTTATTGATGGCTTCAATCAAAGAAGCTTTTTCTTCATCGGTTAGTTGCATCTTTGCCATTTATCCTCCATGAACCGCTTCCGGCAGTCCCTGCACGTTCAAGAAGCCCCCTGGCTTTCATTTCTTTTTTGTTAATTGCTTTTGTGCCGGGGGAAGAAAACTCTCCCCGGTAACCACTTTCCTGCCGGTTTTTGCTTCCAGTTCCAGCCTGGCCTTTCGGGCGATCCTGCCGCCTTTTTTGCCCGCCGCCTTGTTTTCCGCCATGCCGGTGGCATCGACGCTTTCCGCAATCTGCCTGGTAGAAAGTTCTGCCAAGGCAGTAAAGATCAGTTCGGCCTCGCTCATGTGATCGCGAAGATTTTGTGTTTCCAGCCCTTTGATCTTTTTATGCTCTTTTACAGTCACATCCGCCCATTCCCGGTGGATGATGTTGGTCAGAATGGCATACTCTTCTTCCTTTTTGATTTCATGGTTTTTCCAGTAATCGGTTAGCTTGTTGCGGGTTTCCTGTCCCATCATCCGCTGCTGTATCCATTTTTCGCTTCTTCCGTGCTGTTGCCAGAAATCCCTTGCCCTGTCCACGGATCGCGCCGGGTCAGCCATATCCTGCATGCGCTCATAACCGACTCTGGCCAGCCAGAGTTTTATCGGCTCGGCTTTTGGGCTAGGCACAGACTGGACAAGCCGCAAGATAGTTTCAGGATCGGCTGCATCGGTCAGGTATTTTTTCCCATCGGCTGCTTCCATTTTCAGTCGGTTACATTTTGTAACCGACTCACTCCCCTCTTTATTCAGCCGGTTTTTCAATACCTTCCAGTAGTTTCTCGCTAATTGGTAATCGGGTTGCTGAATCAAGACCTGGATAATATCAACGACGGAGAAATACCATTTTTCGTCATTCTCGTCGTAATGCCTCCGTATTTTATATCCTTCAAAGACAACCAGCGATTTCTCCATCTTCTACCCCTTTTTCATCCGATCATAGCCCGTCAAAACTCTTTTCCAGCATCCGGTTCA
Source organism: Thermodesulfobacteriota bacterium (assembly GCA_036825155.1). Lineage (GTDB taxonomy): Bacteria > Desulfobacterota > Desulfomonilia > UBA1062 > UBA1062 > DSAD01. Next base: position 8,259 of record DAISYU010000067.1, read on the forward strand.
GTACCTCGGCCTGCGTCTGCCCCGGTGTTTGCGGTCTGAGGTTGAACTTGTTGATTCTCAGGAACCGGTAGCCGTAGCCTTCCAGCTCCAGTTGCCGCGCCGTGTCATAATCGAGATAGCTCTGCGAAAAGTTCAGGCTCGTGACATCCTGCGGATTCTTGAAATGGTATTCCAGGCCGTCATATTCCAGGATCAGGGTTTCTTCCTTACCACCCTTTGCATAGGTCAGAAGAAAATCCGCCCTGTACTTTGGAATGCTTGCGCCATACTCAGCAGCAAGATACCTGCCGATGTCAAACTGCGGGATGATCTTTACATATTCACGCCTTTGTTTGACAAACCCGGTCTCCAGAAGAAGTGCATACAACTTTTTTTCCATGGGCGATTCAAACACCGCTTCGTCCTCGATGAAGAAATCGTTCTGCATGGTTGTTTCCAGCGTCTGCTGATAATGTTTCAGGGCATCGCCGAGGCGTGTGTTGCTGAACTGTTCGACAGGCTGGCTCATCACAAAGACCATGGTGTCCTTGGCGCGGCTGAATCCCACATTGAGCCTTTGCATCTTGAGGCTGCGGATAGTGTCCGCCGTGCCGCCTAGTACAGGATAGATTGTGGCCAGATTTGCGTTTTGGATTTCCTTATCTTCCACAAAGGAATAGTAGACAATGTCGCGCTCTTCTCCTTGGACATCCCCCACAAACCATATCGAAAGCTTATGGTCACGCCTGAGGGCTGCCATGTTGAACCGCTCGTTGAAAGACTGCTCCATCCTGGCCTGCTGTTCCTTAAACGACGTGATAATACCGATTGTTCCCCTGAAGCCGTGATCGACGCGCTGCTTCATGTCAGTGGCAATGGCCTCGATCTCGTCCAGGTTGGTATTGGGGCCGGCCTTGCCCTGGGTATGAACATGGATGAATGCCAGGACCTCACCGATGGGTTTGGTCCGAATGCGGTTGATGATCAGCTCCATCTGGGCTTCTTTGTAAAAATGATCGTTTGAATAGCCTATGATCTCCGTGAAGCTCCTGAAGTGTTCCTTGAGCGAGGTGGTATAGTTCGCTATGGCCTTGGCAAAGGTCAAGGTCGAGGTGCGGATGTCAAAGGTTTTGAGCCATAGGATCTTTCCCGGCTCCGGTTTGAGCGGAATGTCGATCATCTGTTCGTCAGGCGGATTCTCGCGGGAGACCTCGTCGATGAGCTCCTTCTCAGCTGCCGCCGAGACGGTCGTATGGTAATCATCCGCAAAGGCGCTGATGATCTTGCTGAAATAACTCGTTGAATAGCGGGCGCTCACATTGGTCGCACTCACGGCGCCGTACTGGTATTCATCGCCGAAGATCACGACCTGTTTGGCTCGCAAGATCAGCGAGATGGAATCGGCAATGGAGACCTGAGAGGCTTCGTCAATGATGAGCACATCGATCAGGCCTTCTTCCATGGGGAAATGCCGTGAGATGGTGCCTGGTTCGGCAATGATGCAGGACACGCTCTCAAGGAGAACCTTGGACTCATCGATGGAAAGGCGCTTCCCTCCGTCATAGGAGACCTTGATCCTAGCCATCTCGCCCAGATGATTGTTGAGGTTCTTCAGGCGCTGATCGTTGAGGTGTTCTATCTCCTTTTGCTTGAGCTGGTAGTAGCTGTTCATGTCCGTCAGATGAAGGGCCGGTGTGTGTGAATGCCATGCAAGATAGGAATGCAGCTGGATCCACAGCCAGGTGCTTGAGACCTGCTCGTCATGGCCGCTGAACTTGGCCAGATCACCGAGCCTCTTTTCGGTAATGCCGAAATGCTCTAGCAAGGTGCCATAGGTTTTGAACAAAGACCGCAATGCCTGGTAGACCTCTGGACTGAGCCGTTCTTTCGCGTTGTCTAATCTTCGGAATGCCTCATAAATATCGCTGATATCTTTATTCTGATTTCCTGGCAGCAAACGGTATGACGCGAGCAAGTCCTGATCTCTTCGCAGGGAAAGTGCAAGACGAATTTTTCCCACACCTATTGCCAGGTCGTAAATGGTGATGTCTTCTTTTTCCTTGTTCAGGATACGGGCGATTTCCTTGACGACATTTGAAAACTGCAAGCTGGTTAAGGCATCAAGGAGTGCCTTGAGGTCTTCTTCTTTGGGTGCCTTGCCCAGCAGTTTCTGAAAGAAGCCCGCAGTGGAGTGCTTTGTGGTGATGGCTGAGACCTTGATGCTGTCTTTGAAATGAGTCTTGAGCTTGTCAAGGAGGGACGAGAAATCGGACGGCACTTCCTCAAGGGATGTCTGGAGCCTTCGATCAGCCTCCGGAATGCGATTGAGCTTTTCACAGGTGTTCAAAATATCCGGTATTCTCTGTTTCTGGCTCAGGAGGTAGGCGTATTCCTCAAGGCTTATGTCCCCGAAACCCTGCATGGCGCCCGAGGCTAATAAGTCATTGATCACCTCAAAATCAATCTGCTCTTGGGGCTGCCTTATACCTTCAAGCAGGGCGGCAAGCTCAGGTTCTTGTGTCAGGGCCTGGTCAATACTGTCAAACCGAATGATCTTCTGAACCGTTTCTTCATAACAGCCGGATTGCCTTAATCTGTCCTCTATCTTGCGGATAAGGCTGCTGCCCTGTTTCCTTTCATCATTCTCAACGGCTTGCCTGTTATATTCCAGGGCTCGCTCGTTCGCCGCGCCCACCACTGAATTCTGCAGGGTGTTCTGAAGGTTGTTCGCCGAGCCTGTCTCCCTGTCCATCCGTATTATTGAGGGCTTTGCCTGCGGGTGAAGGGATTTGAATTTGTCGGTCAGCATGCGGTCGATCACATCAAGCGCCTCTTGCTTGTGCGAAGTAATCACCACTGATTTATTATTCTCGTTGGCCCAATAGGTCAGGGCCGCGATCGTGTGCGACTTGCCCGTGCCCGGCGGCCCGTCAACTACGATGATGTGGTTCTTTTCATGGGCAAGTGCAAGCAGAATACGCTTTTGCGAAGTGTTCAGGGGAAGCGGGCTTTCTGACATATACCTCTGCGGACTCTTGAAGGAATATCGTTCGAGATACCTCCTGTCCACTTCCTCCTGATGGTTGGGAACAGTGCCCTGAACATACTGATCAATGAAATCAGAAAACCTTCCTTCCTCATTCATTTCCATCCTGGTCATGAGCTCGGAATAGTCCAACAGCCTTTTGTCTTCATTCGTTATTGTTTGCAGGCCGATCCTGCTGTTGATGGAGGGAAACTTGTTGTCTGCATGCGTAATCCGACGAAAGGACGGCTCCATGATGCAAGGGGTTTGGAACCCGTACTGCGTCTGGAAGAATGTCTCCATTGCGCCAAGGTGGGCATTCATGGCTGCAATGGAAGATGCCCGCGGGACTGTCAGAACACTGTCATATTTAAAATAATTTACCGCCGGTGTATTCAGTAGCATCAGGTTGCGGGGAAAGCTGAGCGTGACCTCCGAACCGGACGCACGATATTCCGCCTCTATGAAATATAACGGGTAAGCCTCGCCTTTGCTTGTCAGCATATGGAAGAACAGATACAACGTGCCCAGCTTTGCAAAATCAGCATACTTATGGAGATTATAATAGAGGTCATAGATGACGATATCATCAATCGCGTCCTCGAAATAGTGCGACAGTGCATTTATGTAAACATCACTGCTTGTAAAGGTGCTGCCTATTGTTTTGATCTTCTCAAACTTCTGATTTACATAATTGGCGATGCCGAATATTGCGGACGGCGTGTATTCTATGTTGAGCTCTTCCTTCTTTTGTTGAACGATCCTATCCTGAAGCTTGTTCAACATCTTTTCAAACTCTCTCCTGAGAGAAAGATTGTATATCCGTAATCCTTCTTTCGCGGCTGATGCCTTGTGCCTTTCAAGTAATTCACTGCTTTCCGGGTTGTCTTCCGCGGGCACGATTCCGCTGCTCTGCCCCTTCCCAAGAACCTTGTTTTGATCAAGCCGTGCATATTCATCAATCAGGCATTTTTCCAGGAAATCCTTGTTGCATCTCTTGTTTAATATGACCTCGATCTCCATGAGCAGAGATTCTTTGCCCATGATGATCGTATAGTCATTCTGTTTGATCCTTAAAGGTGACAGGTCTCCTTCTCTGATCTTTTGAATCAGGAGAGCCTGAAAGGAAGGAAAGAGCGAAAGATCAAGGGTCAATTCATCATTCGTCCACTTATAGTTTATCAGTCGCCTGAAATTAAACCTTGTCTCAGTATATGTGGCAAAATAATTGAGTATCTCTTTAGGCAGTCTCCTCATTTATCTTGCCCTTACGATTTTTTTAGAAACCCCATCTGTCATATCACCACGCCTGATTTTCCATTTCATTAAATGTTGTTATCGTACGCCATATATATATTGATGTCAAAGAGTTATGAATGAGAGATCTGGACTCATATCATCCACTGTATATCTCTGAGACCTAACACCGGACATCACCGGCGTGCGTTAGTGCGTCCGTGTGTATGCCATGGTTAGGTTTTTTTATTTAGAAACTGCAGCGGTATAGACATCCGGGATTTGTGAAAATTTATCCCCCACATCAAGATTGGTTTGGCCCGCACCCAGCACACCAGTTGGTTGTACCCTGTCAGAGATTTTGACCACTGACACACCATTAATGATTACAGAACAGTTAAGAAAAGTATCTCCAAGTGTTGTGTCAAAGTGTTTTATTTTGAAGATCTTCGCATAATCCACTGCAAGCAAATTAATCGACGCAAGCAACTCTATCGGTTTCCCAAGTAGTTCTGTCGGTGTCTCTGGGGTATAAACAAAAGTGAGTCGGCGTTGGGTGGGTGTGAGCTGTTGGTCTCGAATCATAAAATCAGTTACAAAGCGGAACCTAGTTTTTTCAGCGGTGAACAGCGCGAGTGCTGATCCGAGCCCGGCACTAACTTTGACATCTGTTACTGTAGAATCAATTGTCTGGGTATCTATCGACACGTGCAGTGCAATAGAGTTAATTAGACGTCGATCAGCGTTGATTGTTACATCTCCTCCTGCCTGAATTCCTCCTGGTGAATTAATCATAGTTTGGCTGGGGACTTCCTTCACCCTTGGCGCCTTCGATTGATGAGTTTTAGGTCCTTCTTGCCTCGGCTTGTTATTCGAAGTAGTCGCAGTAGATATTAAGGGCGTGTTGATAACGATGTCCCGACCTGACTGTAATACCGTTGCTCCTGGGGAGTTTGCGACTGAATTAGATTGGATCGGGGCGAAAGGTCTGGGCTTAGGGACAGAAAAGAATAAGAGAAGAGCTATTATGGATGTAAGAGATCCCCACACACTGAGCTTGGACCAAAATCCAAGCTGCTTGTATCGCTGCCATAAAGTCCTCTTAGAACCCATAGCCGAACTCCTTGTTATGCACAAAGCCTAACGTTGAAGCTCACGGGCGCTATGCGCGTCCCGTGCAGCAAATTGTTAGAGCGCATACGGGCAACTTCTAGGTGTGCTGAGAAAACTCTCTCACCAGTGCTTCTGCCCCTTTGTTCATTAGCACTTCGTTCCCATCCCTGAACCACCAAAAAAGGAAATCAAAGATGGGTGGATTTTTCTTCCTGTGGTCAAAAATCTGGTCTTGTAGTGTCCTACATTTCAACTTCAGCGTGGCAACGTCTTTACCTGCCACGGCATCGGACCAAACATTTTCAGAAAGCTCTTTCAGCTTATCTAGCCTATCTGCAGCATCACCATGTTCCATCATTTGGCGATAGCCGAAGACGTAGGTTGACGCGAGAGGTGCAACGATATAGGCCAAGAACTCAAACATGTCCTTCTTTTCAAAGAGCCCATATCCAATCAATCCAAGTGCAATAGAAACGAGGATAACACGGATAGAGAGGGTGTACTTCCTTCTCATTCTTGCATCCCACCAGACGTTGGATCTCTGACTAATGATGATTCCACAGATTTCTGGAACCTTATCTATGATTATTGGATACCACTTTCTTAGACTAGCAATCTTTTCCTCTTCTATGCCGTACTTTTTCGCTTCTTCATGGACTAGCTCAGGCCCTGGCCTTTTGCCAACGGAAATATCATTCCAATCCAGCCCCAAGACTTTCGTGTCAAAAAGTTCTTGAATCCTAGCTGCGTTGTCTCGCAACTTCTTTACCCAAGGTGTGAAGACAAACAGATCAAACACAACAACCATGATGCCCCAGAGCGCCACGTACCCCTTCAGTTCTGGCTTCACTATCGTAGTGATGGTAGCACAAATAGCGATGGGAACACTGAGCATCATTTGAAGCCCAATGATGTTCTTCGCCCTTGAATAGATATTTCTCTGAGCAGCCAGAAGCTCAATGTTCTCTGGCATCTCTTGTCTTTGAATGATGCTCATAGGTAGTAAGTTGGAAACTTATCGTTATAGAGTAGGCGCCACCAATAAAAAGCTGTCTTAGTGTCTCCGTTTGCCTCTGCCTCTCGTGCTTTCTCAGCGCGAGTAGCAGCAGTTTTTAGCTTTGAAAGAGCGTCCTGTTTGAAGGCATCTGTCTTACATGGGTAAATATACCCTGCCACACCCATTGGATCTTGCATAGCCGCGAGTTCGTTGTCCCTCAGCATTGCCAGAATTATTTTCACATCTATGTCGTAGACGATACTGGACTCTCCATCAGCATACTTAGCAACCCTCATTTCTAAGTAGAACGATTTGATTGGAACGTCTCTGTAGTATTTCCAAGCTTTTATAAAACGGATGAGTTGCTTGACTTTTCCGCCATGCTTTTTATCAACTTTTGCTACATAGTAGTTGTGGGCATCTGGGCTAACCTCCATCCAACTATCTTTGCCATCCGCAATCTCATAGACCTTGAACCCACGTTCTTCCCTTATGGAGTCAGCAATTACAACTTCCGTGTCTTCGGACTTGTATTTTCCAAACGGGCAGACCACAGCTGGTGTGCTAATTTTTACACCAGTATTAGGGAAGCGGGCATCTAACGCATTTCTTACTTTTACAAGTGATGCAGTTGATGTTTCTGTTAGTGAACTTGTTGGAAGGCATGCCAAGTAGTCCACATCGCTATACCCGTTGATGTTGGTTCCATTCCCAAAGGAGCCAATTCTTGTGAATCGATTCAGACCAAAGTTGCTCTTTAGGCAGGCTTCTATTGAGGCTCTATGAGACTTTGCGGCTGCCGTTTCGGTGGCAGCAGTTTTGAGCTTGTCATGGAAGTCGTCGAATCCTTGCTTAATATTTCTCGGCATTTTTTCACTCTCATCATGCAATTAACTGCATTCGTGCCATATTGCTGTGCTGTGCGCTCTAACGCTGTAACCAGCTGCGAATTTAAGGAGTCGGCTGGATCAAATCGTTGGGCAGTCCTTTCATTCTTCAATCTATATTGCTTTCTTGTTCACTTGGTATTGGTTCTTTCTGATCCTCAGGACTAGGGGGCACAAGCTCAATTCGAGGCGCTGCATCTATGCCTGATGGACCTTGAACCAGCATGGTTTGGGCAATCTGGATAAACGCAACACCTTTATGATTTTCAATCAGTTTAAAAGCTGGTGTAGAAGAGAGTGTATGAACACAAGCATGGTGAACGGTAAGCACAGCATCTTGTAGCCGTTGGCTTTCCTCTAGCATGGAAACGTTCAGGCCAATGCTCCTGCATTTCTCTGCCGAAAGATGACGGGCATGGGACTTGGTGAGAGCGTGATCAGAAAGTTCGGCTGCAACTTCCGCTGCTTTCGAGATAGGATCATCACAATCCTTAAGCATACCCCGAGCAAGCCACTCTTTCACCATGTCGTTCGACCATTGAATTGCTTTCTCACATTCACCAATCAACGTTGGATGATACTTCGCTATGATAGGCTGCCATAAAGGAATCCTTGATGGGTCTTCGCTGATTTCTTTGGCCGCACGTTTGAATTCTTCAACAACGCCGTGCGCCGGAAGGTTACCGAACTGAGGATCTATGGGGCCAAGACTGGACTGCTTCCCCATCACAATTTCTTTGCAAGCACACGCAATCATGGTGCCAGCCGACATTGCAAGCTGTGGAACGAATGCCCTGATATTGGTTCCGAACATGGAGTAGAGGTAATCAACGATCGACTCTGTCGCGGCCGTCTCACCGCCTGGAGTGTGCAAAATCAAGTCGAGTCCCTTGGAACGGTCAAGACCATGGATCACGGTCATAAAGCCATTCTTGTCGGCATCGTTGACCTGCATACCGGGAATTCCCGGCTTCTGGAGCCAGCCCGAATAGTAAAGAACTACGTTACGCCCTGTTATTCGTTGGAGCCTCTTGAGATAGTTTCGGCGAACCACATCAAAAGTGCTCCCCTTAACTTTGATTTCCTCAAGAAGCTGGTGCCAGCTTGGCATTGTCCTCCTCCTTTGTGCCAGATGTTGAAACATCGTCAAGCCGGATGAAATTGAATGGCTGGCATTCTGGCGCCCCTGTCATAGCAAGATCGGTAAAAAGTTTCCGTTCGGTTTCTGTTCCAATACCCATGTCTTTAAAAATTCTCTGAATCTGCATCATCGTCATTAGCGTCATTTTAGACTTCCTTGATGCCCAACGGCTGGCATCAGCAGCAGCTCAGGCGCCACCAAGAGTCCTCCTGCATGCTGTTGTTGGGCATTCTCATCATTAAAAAGATGCAAGTATTCCAAGAAAACCTCTAGGTTGAGCGATTAATGGTTCATAACCGAAGATAGCATTTATGTGGTGGAAAAATGCAGTGCTACCCCAGTTCTGCCATACTTCTTTTTGTTTGATCATTAACTGTGTATAGTAAAGTTCTTGTTGATGGATAGAACTAATATCAAGGGCGGGTCGAGGAGATGTTCTAAGATTCTCTATTAAATCAAGAGCCATCTGTGAAACACCCATAATGTAATACGGCCATGACTTGCGAAGTGAAAGAGGCCAGCTCGGGTCACAAGTTGACTCAATCTCCAAACCTTCCTCATTATGCAACAAATCAAGTAGTATGCCTGAATCTCTAATAATATTAGCAGATTCATGATTATTCATAGAAGATTTAACTCTTTTGAATACTTCAGGAGATGCATAGTAGATAAAAGAAAATCGGTGACCAGAGGCATCATCTGCAGCACGGCGATGAACACGCCACATAATAAGATCATTTTTTACAGCTAGTAAGCAATCTCGTACAACAGTGTCGAAAAGAAACAAATCAGTCCACCACCGAGTGCTTGCAGGATCTTTTCTTTCAATATGGAACTTATGACTATACCATCTACTCATATATGAACCTCAATCGTATTTCCCAATAATTACTATACTGCACAATTGCTGCATAACAGGATATTAGACACAAAATGCTGCAATAAACCTACCCGTTTCATGCCATCAAATCACAGATTTCGGAATATGGGGATTTATACCATGTGCGCCATTTATATCATAGCGTTGATTTCTGCGATAACTGTTCAGTCTCATAGTATCCGAAAAACCGAATAGTATGTGCCACCAAATACAATCTGATGCAGAATGGCTTCCAGCATAGATCTAAAACCAAGATCATCATT
>DAISYU010000068.1:0-17742 GCA_036825155.1 Thermodesulfobacteriota bacterium
TGCTATGGATATCAGAGGTATCCAGTTCTTGGAAGATGTTTCGTGGGACAGTGGCAGGGATTCTGTTGTGTTCTATGCGCAGATAGGCAGGAAGAAGATACCCTGTGCCGTGGGCAAGAATACCCTGAATGATTATTTCCAGACAAAGAATACCAAGGCAAATGCGCTGGATAACTTTCAGACCCACACGAAGAAGATACAGAATATTGCCAAGAAACTGATTGCAGAAGATCTCTTTGATGACAACAACGAGGTGGTCATATTTACTGAAGATCTTGTCTGATAACAGAAAGAACAAATCGCTGAAGCCCAAGAACATTCGCTGGGTCAATGGCAGAGTCTTTTCCTCAAGAATTATTGATTGTCGGGGGGGAAAATACAGATGCCTTTTTTTATGTCTAGTCCGGGATACCATCGAGAAATTCAGAGATAATTGTGAGGGCTTTTTCCGGCTCATACGCCTTTATGCCTGTTGCCCTGACCTGCATGCCCCGCTGTTTCAGGCCTTCCTGAAGCAGCTGCATGAGCACTCCAGGCCCGGGTATTGCCCTGTCATCTGCCCATGTGGTCTCAACACCGCAGGTGGGAGACCCGTTGCTTCCGATTATTCCCACTGTTTCAAAACCGTGTTTGCGGTACTCTTCAACTTGAAGAAAGACATCTTCCAGCAGTTTTCTGCACAGGGCTTTACCCCTGGTGTCGTTCATCCGGTGACCGATCACGGTATCCACCTTCCCGTCAGTGGTATTAATGCCTTCTTCACATTCCCTGTCCAGGCCCAGGTAGATCAGTTCCGGACACGGGAGCTGAATGATTCCACACTCTGAATCGATCAGGAGGTGCGCAATGTTCGTGACTGCACCCGGGTAGTATGCCCATCCAGCCAGCTTGGAATTCTGATTCAGGATACAATGAGCAACAATCAGCAGCTTTTTACTTCGCGTGTCATGAAACATGATGAATGTGGAGGTCCTCCCCTATACGATATGATCCTTTCCCTGGTTCCTATTCCGTATGCTTGAGCTTCACTGTCATGATCCGTGAACCTGAAAAGTATCCGCCCGTGTTGTTCGTGTCAAGTTGTAAAGAAAACGTTTTTCTTTTCTACAACCAGTGTGAAATATAAAGTCTGTATTCGTTAACCAAACACCCAGCGACTGCTTTTCTACTCCGGGTCCGGAAATTCCGGCTTTTGCTTGGTCAGGAATGCTGCGATTCCGTGTACGCACTCGCCGGTGACGATCAGGTCCACCGCTTCCTTCGATTCCATCTCAAGGGCCTCCATGTAGGAGAGCTCTGGGGTTTTCCTGATCACCTTCAGGGCATGGCGTACTGCTCTCGGCCCGTTTTTCGCAATTCCTTCGGCAAGCTCCAGCGCCGTCTCCAGAGCCCTGCCTTCTTCGCTGATGCGGTTGACGACACCGAGTGAAAGGGCCTCTTGGGCGACGAGTTTTCTGGCGGTCAGGATCAGGTCTGCAGCCTTTGCCGGACCCACAAGGCGGGTCAGCCCCACCACACCGCCATGGTCGGGCATGAGTCCGAGTTTTACCTCGGAAAAGCAGATCACCGCCTCCGGGTCCATGACCCGGAGATCGCACCGGGAGGCGATCTCCGCACCGCCTCCATAGGCAAGACCGTTGATGGCTGCGATGATTGGAACAGGCAGAAACACCAGAGAATCGGTTGAGGTCCGAACCCTGTTGATCAGCGCCTGGGCAGGGGCCCTGTCGTGGGTTTCCATGGCCTTTGCAAGTTCGGTGACCTGGGGGTTTTCCGGGTTGACGTCAAAGCCCGCACAAAAGGCCTTTTCCCCTGCACCGGTAACCACTACAACCCGGGGCAGATTCTGCTTCAGTTCGGTTATCACCCCTTCGAAGCAGGTCCACATATGCTCGTCCATCGAGTTCTGCCTCCCCGGACGGTCAAAGGTTACAACGGCAATATGGCCTGTACGCTCTAATCGAACCCCATAGTCCTTCATAGCTCCCCCTCCTCTATAAGGGATTTCCAAACGTATTCAGATACACGAAGTCTTTCAGGTCCTTCCTGGGCGGTTTCGATCTAGGGGGACCAACGGGTTTGCCTATGGGGAGCACGGCCACCACCTCGCAGTCTTCTGGTACGTTCAACAGTTCTGCGCATGCATCATGATCCAGAAAGCCCACGATGACTGTCCCCAGTCCCAGTTCGTGCGCCTTGAGGCAGAGGTTCTGTACCGCCATGCCCAGATCGAACATGTACCAGCTGGTAAACTTGGTCATGTCCTTCCCGCCGTAACATCCGGAGACCCCGGTCTTCGCGCAGGCCACGATCAGTGCCGATGCTGCCAGAGAGCATTTTGTCGCAGGGTTCATGTCCACATAGGTGCCGGTAACCTGCTCGATGAGCTCTTTATCCCTGACTACAATAAATTCCCAGACCTGTGAGTTTGCCCACGAAGGCGCCCACCGAGCCGCTTCCATGATGGAGAAGAGTTCTTCATCGGTTACCACGTGATCGGTGAATTTTCTTACGCTCCTTCGTGCAAGGATGGCCTCAGAGAGTTCCATTGATCTCATTCTCCTTTTTTAAGTGTGAAAGGTTGATTCAATTGTCAGGATAATACACGCTTGCCGGGAAAAAGACCAGGTGTTTTGGCTCAAGTGCGCGATGCGGCAGCATTTCTAACATGGATTACATATGCATAAGACAATATTGCAGCGATGAACTGTATATACAGAGGTGTTGCTATACTGCCCAGATTTTATTATGTTCTAAATAAGAAGGTGCCGGTAGACTTGAGAGGCATCCATGTAGCGGAGAAGGTACATATGAGAATTCTGATTATTGATCCTATCGGAGGCATCAGCGGGGACATGCTCCTGGGAAGCCTTATCGATCTCGGCTGCCCGAGGGCGTATCTCGAAGAGATCTATCAACACATCCCCCTTGATCCCTTTACCATGTACACTAAAAAGAAATCGATAGGTGGCATTGTTGCGGTGGATCTCAAGTTTGAAACGGAGCATGTCCACAAAGACACCACGTTCGCCCGTATCAAAAAAGAGGTAATCGGCAAACTCCAGGGCGGGGTGCAGGAAACGGCTCTGAAGATCTTCACGGCGCTCGCACAGGCCGAGGCGGCGGTCCACGGGGAGTCCGTTGAAGAGGTTCATTTTCATGAAGTCGGAGCGCTGGACTCCATTCTCGACATCGTGGGCATAGCAGCTGCCTTAACCTGGCTGAAAATCGATGCTGTCTACACCCAGGTCGTGCCCTTCGGCACAGGCACGACAAAATCCAGGCACGGGATCATCCCGGTGCCGGTACCGGCCACGGTGAAGCTCCTCGAAGGGTACAAGGTCAGATTCACCGGCATCGATGCCGAACTTACCACCCCGACAGGCGCTGCCGTGATCAGGGCCCTTGCAGAGAAGACAAGCCCACCCTCGGACGCAGTGCTTGCAGGTGTGGGGTACGGGTGCGGAGACAGGACGATCCCCGGGTGGCCCAACCTGTGCAGGGCCATCCTATGCGAGGTTTCTTCGGTATCTGAAGATACTCTCTGCTATGTGGTAGAAGCGGACGTGGACGACATGTCCCCGGAGGAGTGGGAGGCAGCAACCACAAAGATCTTTGCAGCAGGTGCTCTAGACGTGAATATTACTGCAAGAATCATGAAAAAGGGCAGACCAGGTGTCGGGCTCAAGGCCGTGTGCAAATTCGTCGAATTGGAAGATGTCCTGTCGGCAGTCCTTGAACACACCACCACGATCGGTGCCCGCTACTATGCACTTTCACGTAGGGTGCTCGACCGGAGGGAATACACCGTAAAGACGAGCTGCGGCGATGTCCGGATAAAGGAGGTTGTCACGCCCTCGGGCAGGAAACGCTCCAAGCCGGAATACCGGGACATGCACGAGATCTCCCTTACGCACAATATCCCCCTTGCCCGGATCAGGGACGAGGTGGAAGGCATCATAAAAGATGTAGAGGGGGATTGAACATGTACGATTATGCAAAGGAACGTCCCGGTAAGAGCCGGGGGTTTTAAGGAGGATTCATGATTAAGTACCTGCTCGAGGCGTATAAGCGGGGTGAGCTCAGTCAGGAAGAGGCACATGAGAAGATCGTGAAGGTCCTCTATGATCAGGGGGAGGATTTCCTTCTTGACCTGCACCGGCAGAAGCGCACCGGATTCCCCGAGGTGATTTTTGCCCAGGGAAAGAGCGTGGAACAGATTATCGAAATCGCGAAGATCTTTCTGGAAAAGAAGAAGCGGGCATTCGTGTCCATAACGGATAACACCATTGAGAAAGCCCTGCGGGATGCTTTCCCTGATGCGATGGTAAAACAGGGCGGCAATCTCGTCATGCTGAGTCTCACTGATGAGAAGGTGGAAGAACTGGGAAGTGTCGGCATCATCACCGCCGGCACCGCAGATACCCCCTATGCAAAGGAGTGTGCACTCCTCCTGGAAGAAATCGGTGCAAAGGTGATCAAGGCATTTGATTTCGGCGCCTCGGGTATGCACAGGCCGTTTCTGGGTATCAAACAGACGCACGATGCCGATGTGCTGATCATCTTTGCAGGGATGGACGGGATCCTGCCCACCATGATGGCATCGTTGACAGACAAGCCCATCATTGCCGTCCCTACCCCCATCGGCTACGGCTACGGCGGGGAGGGAATAACTGCCCTGCAGACCATGCTGCAAAGCTGTGTTCCAGGGCTTTTAGTCCTCAACATCGGCAACAGTGTCGGCGCAGCGGCAGCAGCCGTGAGAATACTCAGGGCAGTAAAGAGGAGAAGGGATGCGTCGGCTTGACAAGCTGAAAAAGGCAATCGAGAAACGGGAGAGGCTGCTTGTGCTGTTCTCGGGCGGGCTCGACTCCTCGCTCCTGGCCAGGCTCGCATACGATGTCCTCGGCACCCGGGCAGCAGCCCTGACCTTTGACTCTCCCATTATTCCCCGGCATGAGATCGCCCAGGCAAAGAAAGACGCCCGGCGAACAGGAATAGAACATGTGATCATCCCCATCGATGAGATAGAGCAGATACCACACTTTGCCGAAAACCCGCCAGAGAGGTGCTACCTCTGCAGGAAGAAGCGCAACGAACTCGCACGGGTCTGGGCGAACGAGCACGGATTCAGCACCATTGCCGATGGGATGAACTTTTCTGATTTCGATGATTACCGTCCGGGAATGAAGGCCTCAATCGAGGATCAGGTCTGGCAGCCGTTTGTGGATCTTCGCATCACCAAAGATGATATCCGACAGTACTCGAAGGAGCTGGGCATTGCTGCCTGGGACAAACCCAACACCGTGTGTCTGTGTTCGCGCTTTCCCTACGGATCGAACCTGACCAAAGAGGATCTCTGGCGGGTCGAAGCGGCAGAGGCCTACCTCCGTAAGCTCGGATTTATTGGGTTCCGGCTCAGGTCCTTCCCCTATGATATGGCTGTGATAGAGCTCGCAGAACCTGAAAAGGCCCTTGAGTACCGAGCGGAGATAACCGCTGCACTGACCGATCTTGGATTCCTCTTTGTCACCCTCGATCTCGAGGGGTTTCTCAGCGGAAAGATGAACAGGATCATTGCAAAAAGGCCGGCATAGATACAAAAAAGCGGGTGTTCGTAGGGTATGGGATCAAAAAGGGATTTTTCCCCGGGGCGATCTTCATATCTGTTCATCCGGTTAATTTTACGGTAGAATGAAGCCGGATCTTGGGGGCAGGGGTGCCCCGTGTTTGGGGGAACGACGTGATGATGGGAGGCTGTTTGTGTACATGGATTCTCTTTTTTTGAACCAGGGAATGGATACCGTCTCGGCATGAAGCCCGTTAAAGACATATCCGCGGGCGAACTGCGCAGCATAAAGGGTGTCCTGTTTGATATCGACGACACCTTTACCCTTGAAGGAAAGATACCCGCCGAGGCCTATGACGCCCTGTGGAGACTCCACGAAAGCGGTCTCATCCTCGTGCCCATAACCGGGAGGCCTGCCGGGTGGTGTGATCATATTGCACGGATGTGGCCGGTGGATGGGATCGTGGGAGAAAACGGTGCGTTCTACTATTATTACAATAAACAGATGGGCAGGCTCATGCGCAGGTACATCTTTGACCCGGAAGAGACACGCAAGACAAAGCAGGCCATGGAAGAGATCAGGGACGAGGTAAGCCGGCGGGTTCCTCATGCCCGTGTCTCGGCTGATCAGAACTTCCGGCTGTTTGACCTGGCCATTGATTTCGCCGAGGACGTGCCGAGCCTGAGCAAGGATGAGATTGATGAGATCTGTGCTGTCTTCAGGGAAAACCAAGCGACCTTCAAGGTGAGTTCAATCCATGTCAACGGCTGGTTCGGGGACTACAACAAGCTTACCACAACGAAACTCTTCCTGTCCGAGCGGTACGGTCTTGACTGGGAGGAGGCAGAGAGATCATTCGCCTTTGTCGGCGATTCCCCCAACGATGAGCCCATGTTCGAGGCGTTCCCCATATCCGTCGGGGTGGCCAATGTGAACAGGTTTATAGACATGATGAAGTCTCACCCAGCATATGTCACAGCAAGGCCCGGAGGGCTTGGGTTTGCCGAGCTGGCAGAGATTATTGTACATAGCAGGTCCTGAAGATGATGGAGTCCGGTCACGGGGAGGATGCGTCCATGACTGAAAAACCACGGGTAGCTATTGTCAAAGAAGAGTTCCCCATCTCTACAACCACGATTGAGGCAATGGTGAGGAGGGCTGTCGACCTCGCAGGGGGTCTGTCCGGAAAGATCAGGCCCGGCGACCACGTGGTGATCAAGCCGAATCTGTTCGCCCCATACCCTCCTCCCATATCTGTGGACAGGAGGGTCGTTGCAGCCGTGGTGAGGCTTGCGCGGGAGGCCGGCGCTGCCCGGGTCACCGTCATCGAAGGTGTGAGCGTGGGGACGCTCATGAAACGGGTGAACCCGGAGATCTCTGTTGCAGGCGGAACGCAGCGGGGTTTCGGCTCCGTTGAGGTCATGCACATGCTCGGGGTGAAACAGGCGGTGGAAGAGGCCGGCGGTGAGGTGGTCGGGGTCGAGGATGCGGACAAGACCATCGTCGATATCGAAGGGGGCATGGCCCTGCACAGGGTGAATTATCCCACGGTAGTACTCGATGCCGACTGTTTCATCAACATCCCGGCCATGAAGACGCATACCATGACCATGGTGACGCTGGGCCTGAAGAATCTCCAGGGACTTCTGGACGCCAAGGGCAGGTACTTCTCTCACCGGGATGACCTGGACCAGCACATGGTGGATATCAACAAGATCAGGAAGCCGGACCTCACCGTGCTCGACGGGCTCATCGCCATGGAGGGCATGGGCGCTGGCGAAGGCGGCAGCCCGGTGGAGATGGGGATCATCATGGCAGGTCAAGACGTGGTTGCTCTGGACTCAATTGCCTCCATGTGCATGGGGATCGACAATCCGCTCCTTGTGGGGACCACCAGGATTGCCAACCACGAAGGTCTCGGGTGCGGCAATCCATTCCTCATCGATGTAGTGGGGAATACCATCGATGAAGCAAAGAAGAAGCTCGCACTGCCCATCAACTACACCCAGCCCATCGAGACCATTGTCACCGGGGTGTATCCCAACATCGATCTCTACATCGGCGGCGCCTGTCCCACGTGTTGGCTCATGACCGCCATGGCCGAAGCTGTCCTGGCAAAGGTTTCACATCAGAGGTTTTCACTGATCGTGGGGGTGGACCCGAAGGTCCCGCCGAAACTGAAGACCGATCTCGATCACACCTTTTTCCTTGGAGAGTGTGCACTGGCCACCACCGGCGATCTGCGCGACATGCGCAACGAGATGCAGCTGAGGGGCATCGACCGCTTCCTGGGGGGCTGTCCGCCGTACGAGCAGCTTCTGGTAAAGCTGGAAGATACCCTCATCGAGATGGGTTACCTTACGCAGGAGGAACTGATCGAAAAGGCGAAGGAACACAGGGACAAATTCTTTGCGTATTACCGCTCCCATGATCCCACGTGGGAGCCGGTGCTGTAGCAGGCTAGAGTAGTACCTATAATGGAGCATGTGTGGAGGGGGTATGGCTGATAAGAAGTATGTAATTGCACTGGATTCAGGGACACAGAGTGTCAGGGCGATTCTCTTTGACCGGCAGGGGACCGAGCTTGACATAGCGCAGGCCCAGCATGAGCCGTATTTCTCCCTGCATCCGGGGTGGGCGGAACAAAGCCCGGACGACTACTGGGCAAAACTCTGCCAAGTCACCAATGATCTCATGAAAAAGATCTCCGTCGATCCGAAAGAGATTACCGGTGTGGGGATCACCACCCAGCGCGGCACCTTTGTCCCGGTCGACAGGCAGGGCAATCCATTGAGACCTGCCATCATCTGGCTCGACCAGCGCACGGTCTCGGACCCACCCCCGCTGAGCACTGCTGCAAAGGTTCTCTTCGGTGTTGCCGGGATGAGCGAAGCAATACGGTATGTGAGGAAAAACTCCAAGTTCCTGTGGATCAGGCAGTATGAACCGGAGATCTACAACAAGGCATACAAGTTCATGCAGATATCGGGCTGGTTCGTGAACCGGCTGACAGGGGAGTTCAAGGACTCGGTGGGAATGGTCACGGGTATGTGGCCCCTGGATTATAAAAAACTCGCCTGGCATTCCCTCAAGCAGGCCTATGAGGCCTTCGGCCTGGAGCGCGAGCATATGGTCGATGTCTTCACACCGGATACTATTCTCGGTCATATAACCCCGGCTGCATCTGCCGAGACCGGTCTGCCCGAGGGCCTGCCTGTTGTAGTGGGGGCCGGTGACAAGCAGTCCGAGCTGCTCGGTGCAGGTGCCCTGCACCCGAGCATCGGGGTGATCAGCTATGGTACGGCAACCTGCATGGAGGTGATCACCCGAAAATATATTGCTGACAAGGAGATGAAGTTTTTCACGTGGCCTGCGGCACTACCCCATGCATGGGACATCGAGATGTTTATCTTCCGCGGCTTTTGGATGGTCACCTGGTTCAAGCAGGAGTTCGGTCATCGCGAAGCCATAGAGGCGCAGAAACGGGGGGTTGCCCCGGAGGTGATCTTTGACGAGGTGATACGGGATATCCCGCCCGGGTCAATGGGACTCATGTTGCAGCCCTACTGGTCGCCCATGGTCTATTCCAAGCATGCTAAAGGTTCCATTATCGGGTTCGGGGATGTGCATACCAGGGCCCACATTTACCGGGCCATCCTCGAGGGGATCGGCTACGAACTCAGAAGAATGTCTGAAATCGTCATAAAGAAAAACGGAACTCCTCTGAAGGAGATACGAGTGGGTGGTGGAGGATCCCGCAGCGATGTGGCGGTACAGATTGCGGCTGACATATTCAACCTCCCGGCATCGCGCATGGTCACCTCGGAGATCTGCGGGCTCGGTGCGGCAATTGATACTGCCGTGGGGACAGGTATGTATGCCTCGTTTGACGAAGCTGTCTCCGCCATGACAAAAAAGGGTAAAACCTTCGAACCCAGTCCCGAAAATCACAGGATTTATAATGATCTCTACCAGGAGGTGTACAAGAACACCTATAAGGCAATGGAGCCTCTGTATAAAAAGATAGCATCCATCACCGGGTATCCTGCAGAGGATTGATGGCCACGTGTAAAGTCTGAAAGTATGTCATTAGCCTCCTTGCAAGGATATAGGGGTAGGGGGTTGCTTTCTGCGAAGCTGTCAGGATTGACACGACAGAGAAAAACGGGATGCCGGTACCGAAGCCGCGTGGACCATATACTGCTGAAGAAACTGCAGCGGCAGGGAGAAAGTGCTTCTTGCAGAGGAACCTTTCAGATAAAAATACGTAGTTATTTTGATGGACTCCATCGACAGATAGCTGTATAGTTGCAGATGTATTTGTGTAAGTATTGAACAAAGACTTGTTGAATACTGTGTCTTATATTGGGAGGATCTATGACGTAGTCCTTTTCTGCCAATAATATCCGGATAGTATGCAATATGTGTGGTAAAATTATAGCAGCTGGACCCTGTTTCCTTTTATTTCACGGGAATGATTTGAGAGGAGAAAATGTCATGAAAAGATGTTTGTTCATGGTAATCAGTGCAGTTTTTGTTTTGACCCCGGCAGTCATTCAGGCAGAGCAGAAAGCTCTTCTTGGGACCGGCAACTTTGCGGTGAAGATAGATTATATGGCTTTTTCCGGCGATTTTTATGATGAGATACACGATGATGATAGCGCGTATGTCGGTATTGAAGGATACGGCAGAATCGCCCCGAATATTTACTTCGGGGGAGAGCTTGGTTTCGGTTCGGTATCCTCGGAAAATATTTTCAGTTCGATCCTGTATGGCTTGTTAGATGCTGAACATGACGAGGTAACCGCAGATTTCACCTTCTTAGAGCTGAATGCAAAGTATGCAAAGGACCTGGGGCGGTATTTTGTTTTTGATGCCGGGGGCGGGCTGTCTCTGAATAATGCCAATGTCAGCTTCGAAACGTACGATTGGGTTGATGTGGGAGGGACCAGAATATCTACGCTTACCGCCAAGAGGGAAGAATCACAATGGCTCTTTGGCGGACAGATCTTTGCAGACCTCACCTTTAAATTTCACTGGTTCATGATGGGTGTCAACGCCAAGTACCAGGTAACAACGGATTTCGAAGACTCGGCCTCCGGGTACAAGTTCTCTTTGAATAACTGGCGATTCGGCATGCAGCTGGGTGGACTATTTTAAAGGCTTCTCGTGGTGCCATGGTTTCAGTGAGGAGACGGTTCTCGCGCTCGATTTAATAAAACGTAAAAAGAAGGTGTGCCATGAAAAAGGCTGTTGTTTTCATTATTATCTGCTTGGTGTTGTCACTCCCTGGCCAGGCCTTGTGCTCTGCGGAAAAGGACCCCGGACGCTGGAGCGGGAATGTAAATCTCTTTCTGGGAGAAAAATTCCTGGACGAGGACAACTGGGAACCCGTGGATCAACAGTTTGAAATGGGCCTCCTAATGGATATAGACTTCAAACATCGCTGGATCCCGTTCAGTCTTGCCCTCGATCTGTTGTATTCCAGGGGTGAAGATGACGTTGGAACCCTTGATCTGGGGGTTGGGACCTTTTACACGAACGTGGATTCCCGGATCATTGAACTGGATCTGGGTATCCGTAAGATCTGGGAGGCCCCGAAACATATCAGGCCGTTTATTGGTGGAGGGCTTGCCATCATCAACGGCGAAATGAAGGCAGAATCGATCGGGGTATCGGTCTCTGACGATGAGACCGGATACGGAATGTGGGCGGACATCGGCGTATACGTTATGCTCTCAGAACGCTTCAATCTGGGCATCGACGCGAGATGGTCGAAGGCCGAGATTGATCTGTTCGACAGGGAGGCCAAGGTCGGCGGGTGGCACATCGGTGCTCTGGCAGGCCTGCACTGGTAGGCTGGCGACTTGAGAGAAACCTCTCAAAAGGAGAGATGATTATGGTTCGACGAGTGCTTGTTTTTGGCTGTGCCTTAAGCGTTTTTTTCGCCTCGTTCATCTGTATCGCGCAGGGGCAGGCTCTATCGCAGGAGATAGCGCAGGACGAGGTCTTCTATAACGAACAGGGATTGAGTTTTTTCAACCAGGGATACTACACGTCGCTGCCCCAGGGGCGCCCGCAGGAGGCGCAGCAGCTTTTTGAACAGGCGATTGCCGCATTCAAGCAGTCAATTGCCATAAATGAGACCTATGCTGATGCGCACCGCAATCTGGCCCGTGTCTACTATGTGCAGAAGCGGTTTGCTGATGCTGCCCAGGAATATGAGAGACTCATAGAACTGATGCCCGAAGATATCGATATGTACGTCAAGCTGGCTACTGCACATGCAAATCAGGAAAAATACCCCGAGGCAATCGATGTGCTGGAAAGGGCAAAAGAGGTCGCGGACGACGAGCATGTTGTTAGTTTGCTGAACGAGTTCCTTCAGCGGCTGCAGCAAAATGATTAAAGTCCAGCGTGTAAAAAGGGGAGGGTTGAATATGTTTTGGACTATACGATCGAAAGAATCCATGGCCGTATGTGCAGCCTTCATCTTCATGTTTTTCGTCTGTATTCCCTGTCCGGTGCATGCCAGTGACCCTTACTGTGCATCTTACAGTACTGACAATGAAAAGATATTCTGGTTCATCCAGACCTCTGACGTCCATATCGGTGCCAAGGGTTTTCCCGGAAGCGAGAATCTGGAATGGTTCGTGAGTGAAGCCAAAAATGTCATAAACCCCTCTTTTATTGTCGTGACCGGAGACCTGACCGATTGCACCAACTGGAATGATCTGGGGTATCCGGACGGCCCGCATATCGAAGAATGGCAGGAATACTGGGACATTGTGAACGGCAATGGAATGACTGCAGATTTTTTCTACGATCTTCCGGGCAACCATGATCATTTTGGCGATCAAATCTTTGCTTATTATCTGGATAACTCGATACAGGGCAGGGCCACGGGGCAGACCCAGTTTTCATGGACGCGGACCTTTGACTTCGGGACGTATCATTTCCTGGGTATCAACACGTGCGGGAATGATGGCGCTGATTTCAGCATGTTCCCGCCCACCTATGGGGACAATGCAGGGCTGGATACACTTGAGCTGGAGTTTATCCAGAACAACCTCGAGGCGAACAAGGATGCGGACCTCACCATGATCTTCGGCCACCATCTCATCTGCAAGCGGGAAACGGACTGGTCATATGTTACCGGCGATGCCCTTGAGGAGATGACCATGACCGCGCTGATCTACGGCGGCGAAGCGTTTACAGCGCTGATGGAGTATTATCATCCGCTCATGTACTCCTACGGCCACAGCCATGTGTACCGCGAAGAGTTTTTTGTCAAGGACATGTCCGAAGGGGTCATCTACCTCAATGTGGCATCACTTTCGAAGAATGATGATAAAAATTACAATATCATTGCCATTGACAACAACGGCATTTCAACGACGCCTCATACTGTGGGAGTATGGCCTGCGGTCATCATTACCGCTCCCCTGGACAAAAATCTCGGCATGGAACAAGATCCCTACACAGCCGATGCCGAAGATCTTACCGGGGATTCAACTCCGGTCAGGGCCCTGGTTTTCGACACGAACCCGGTAACACGGGTCGATTACAGGATGTATAAAATAACAGAAGATGTAGGTGATATTGTGGGCACCGGTGTGAATATTATCGGCGGGCTCGTGGAAAGCGAGGACATGTGGTGTCCCATGACCCAGGTGGCCCCCACCCATCCAAGCTACCCCTACTTATGGGAGGCGGACTGCCCGAATCCCCTCGAGGGGGGTGATTACACCGTCGAGGTCCGTGCCATGGGTTCTACAACACAGAGAGATGCAGTCCCGACGGCCTTTCCTGAAGATCCGGTGGATGATGAGGGCATATGTTTCATTACTGCTGCGGGGAACGGCAGATAATAATGAGACCATAAGGGCATAGTTTCATGACAGGGTATACAAAAATCAGCAAAAGGAATATCCGGATGACCTTGGTACTCCCATTGATATGTGGGTTTGGTGTATTCATACTATGCATACTGCTTCTGCAAGGCTGTACCTTGATTCAGCCGAAAGAAAAGATAGATGGATCCCTCTCAGGTCGCGCGCGGGTGCTGGATGCCCTGGATCCATCGGATATATGTGTCAATGTTGCGGGCAGGTCAGGTCTGCTCTCCACGGCGCTACCCAGCAGCAGGCTCAGCTTGTGCAATCCTCTGAGAGAGCTCGATCCGGATGGGTCGCACGGCGGAAGGCCCTTCAGCATGACTCTGTCCGACAATACCATTGTGGGGGGTGTGTTTTTTGAATACAATGACGGCACGTCCAATCCCAAGCCCCTGCTCATGGCCAGCTTCGGCTTCCTGCAGGACCGGTGGGGGACCGAAGCGGCAAAGTTTTACAGCCTTTACCTGAAAGACCCCAACGATCGGATTCCCGCCCATGTCCTGATCCTGGACCACCCAAGTTCGGGGCCGTTTCTTGCGAAAAACACTTATCTGAGCGTGGGTTCCTATGACGATGCCAGGATGTGGATCGAGATCGCACAAAGGTTCAGGAATGATCTGGCGTTGAGCCGGATTCACCTCTTCGGTGTCAGCATGAGCGGCCAGACCGTGGTGCATGCGCTCATTGAAGACCAGCGGCTGGGACTGAATCTCTTTGCCTCGGGCATTGCTGTCTCCATTGCCCCCGACTTTCACCGGGCACCGGGGAAGCAGCTTGCCCAGCTGAAGACACCCAAGGGAGTCGAGAATCCCTGGGCTGAGTATTTCCACACAGTCCCGGAAAAAACATTCGTTGATATGATCCAGCGTCAGGGGGTGTGGATGCTGGTGAAGGAGCAGTTTATCCCCCACTACCGCCTTGCCGGTCCTGCAGATAAAGCGTTTGCACTCCGATCGAAGGACATGGCGGTCTTCTTCAGGCAGGCTTTTGAAAACCGGATCATCTATCTTCGCGATCACAGGGCTGAAAGCTGGAACAGCAACTTCAGCCTGGAAGATCTCAATGCCTTCATGACATCCACCCGGATAGCAGGGGTGATCGGCCGTGTGCATACCCCGCTGGTCCTGGTGAGTGCGTACGACGACCCTGCGGTACAGCGTAACATGTTCCAAGAGGTGGCCTCGGCAGTGGGTGACAACTCGTGGATTGCTGCCTTTGAAACCGAACAGGGCGGGCACTTCGGTTTCAATCTGCCTTATGGAAAAGACTATCTGGGCAGGGTGATGCGTCTCATGATGGATCCGCAGGTCCTCCAGTCGTGGAACAGCCGGTAGCAAAACAGTGCAGACCTGTCCGAACCAGGTGTCGTTTACAGGAATGTTTGTATAATAACAACAAAAGAGTGTATAGTTCCTCGCCATGAATGCCGTTCGTCTCCGGGATATGCATACTGATGATGCACAAGAACTGCTGGTGTTGAACGAGGCCAACCTGCCCCATGTAAGTTCCGTCTCGCTTTCGGATATTGAAAGCTTCCGCAGACAAGCATGCTATTTTACCATTGCAGAGACAGACGGCACGATAGCGGGATTTCTCCTGGCATTCGATCCGGCTGCAGATTACGGCAGCCCGAACTTTCTCTGGTTTAAACAGCGGTACGCTTCCTTTGTCTATATCGACCGCATCATCATCGCCCCGCATGCACGAAAGAAGGGGATCGCAACCCGTCTCTATACCGACCTTGAATGCTTCGCCCTCAGGCAGGGGATCCCGCTCATGACGTGTGAATACAATATCTTCCCGAGCAATGAAGAATCACGGCTGTTTCATCTCAAATACGGATTCGAGGAGGTCGGTACACAGGAGACCACCGGCGGCAGGAAGACGGTATCACTACAGATCAGGCAGGTGAACAGGGCAGTGCTGAACAGCCCTCTGCAGGATATGGGCCGATTGGAACGGGTATCAGGCATCGAGAAGTAGAACCTATGGAGCTGATCCTGGTCACTGATATCTATGGATACACGCCTCATGTTGCAGCCATTGCTGATGAACTCTCATGTTTCTTTTCCGCAACCGCAGTAGTGGACCCCTATGAAGGCCGGTATCCAGATTTCAAATCGGAGCAGGAGGCCTATGAACAGTTCCAAAAGCTCTGCGGCATCGACAAACTCACCGGGCTGCTTGAGCATGCCATTCAGTCATGCGGCAACAGCGTCATTGCCGTGGGATTCAGCGTGGGGGGAACGGCGCTCTGGGAGGTCGCTTCAATGGAACTATCCCGAAGAATAGAGATGGCCATATGCTTTTACGGCTCGAG
This sequence comes from Thermodesulfobacteriota bacterium, assembly GCA_036825155.1. GTDB lineage: Bacteria > Desulfobacterota > Desulfomonilia > UBA1062 > UBA1062 > DSAD01. Next base: position 15,789 of record DAISYU010000068.1, read on the forward strand.
GATCAGGGAGAAAACATACATTGATCCCTGCTGCGAGACCATTGTTGTATTCCCCCGGCATGAAGATCAGTATGATGTCAAGGCACTACATGAAACGATTTCAGGCAGAAAGAACGTTACCTGCATCAAGACCGGGTACCTGCATGGGTATATGAATCATCTCTCGAAGAACTTCGATAAGCAAGGATACCGCACCTGTATGGACTGGATGAAACACTGTGTAGGCAGAAAAGCGGTAGGTTGAAAACAAAGAACGTGACGGGAAGAGTACAGTGATTATGGAACCTGACGCATTGATTCAGGTCCGTTTGTACGGAAAGCAGGGTCTGTATGTGGTCCTGCTGCATGGAGGGCCCGGAGCTCCCGGACAGGTTTCACCGGCTGCTTGAACCCCTGCAGCGGCTCAGCGGTGATGTCCCGCTCACAGTGGCCCGTCATGTGAAGGATCTGCACGACGTACTTGAAGCTCCCCTCCAGGAGGGGCCGGTGCGTCTCGTGGGATTCTCCTGGGGTGCCATGCTCGCACTGACCTATGCCGCGCGTTACCCAGATGAGATAGAGCGACTCGTTCTGATCGGCTGCGGAACATTCGACGCTCAGGCACGACAGGTGTATCAGGACAGCATGGAAGAGCGCATGGATGTGCATGACCGCAAGCGTATCGATGATCTCGAAGACCTGCTGGCATACGAAGTGGACCCCGGGCGCCGCAACGAATTGTTCGCGCAGTTCGGGGCCATCTATACCCGGCTCCAGTCCTGTAACCCCCTTCCGGGAAGCAGTGAGGTGCTGGTGTATGATGAGGCCGGCTTCAGGCAGACCTGGATCGATGTGCTCACTCTTCAGGAACAGGGTATCCAGCCTGCGGAATTCAGCGCGATAAATGCTCCTGTCACCATGATCCACGGAGAAGATGATCCACACCCGGGAGAAATGATCTACAGGTCTCTGGTGCCGTACATCCGTGATATTGCCTACCACGGGCTGCCGCGATGCGGCCACATCCCGTGGGTTGAACGAGAGGCACGCGAAGCGTTTTACCAGCTCCTGCTGAAATGCCTCGGATAGAAGAGACTCCGGCCAAACCAGGCGACGAACCGGGCTTGTTTATACAAGTACTGAGTGAGGCGGAACCGGTACATGTCCGGCGATTTCAACGCGGAATCAGCACCCGCAGCCCTTACTTCTTGTTCACCAGGTATATTCCACCTGCGACGAGAACCAGACCGAGCCAGAGTATGGCCGGGATGGTCTCGCCCAGGAAGATCCCGCTCAGAACGACCCCGAACAGGGGGGCCAGGAAGGTGTAGATGGCGAGCGTGCTCACTGCATACCGGTGGATCATCCAGAACCATACCAGGTAGCTCATAAACGCGACGATGACGCACTGGAACAGGAGAGAGAGTATCACCGGGGTGGTGATGGCCACAGGCCTGCCGAGCTCGAACACTACGGATGCCACTGCGAGCAGCGGGATCGAGAAGAAGAGCTGGGCAAAGAGGCTCTGATAGTGATTGATGTTCATCCTCCCCGCCATCTTCTTGACATACAGCGTGGTTAAGGCCCAGAAGATCGCTGCCCCTATGAGCATGAGGTCTCCGATCCAGTGGAGGGGGCCAAGCGCCGGAGGCCGGGAGAGGTACACGGGAATGAGTCCTGCAAAAGCCAGCACCAGGGCCAGACATTTCGAGCGGTTCAACCGGTCGCCTTTCAGGAGAAAGTGAGCCCCGATTGCCGTCCAGAACGGTTGTGTGTAGAGGAATATCACGGCACGTGAGGCATGTGTATACTGGTTGCCCCAGTAGAGAAACAGAAAATCGAGGGCAAAGAGAATCCCTAGTGTGACCGCATGGCGAAGCTCATTCCTCGGGATGAATACCGTATACCCTCTTATGCGGCAGTAGAGCACAAGCAGGATTGTTGCAACGCTCGAGCGCAGTGTCGCGGTAAGAAG
>DAISYU010000069.1:0-17417 GCA_036825155.1 Thermodesulfobacteriota bacterium
ATTCAACGTACACGATGAATCCGCAGAGGTGCGTTCCCTGTGCATGGGAGGGGAGTACCGGGAAATCAGGAGACTGATAGAGGGGTTCCAGAATCCTGGCGGATCGCGATATCTTCTCCGATGCCCTTGTCAGCGCCTTGAGCAGATCAATGTGGCTGAACTGCGCACTCAGCGACGCGATGGAAAAGAGGATTCCCCCGGGATTCAGCCGTTCCATCACCATGGTGTTGATCTTCGTGTATTCTTCAAAGTCCCTGATAAAGGAAGCCGGGTCGCATACGATAAGATCATATGCCGTGCGGTCTTCGTTGAGAAACCTGTACGCGTCGTCCCGGACATGTTTCCAGGCGAACTGCCTGGTCTGATTGATCTCCATGTTTTTCTTGAGGAGTGCCTGGGCAGGTGACGAATTGTCCACCGATACCACGGACCTGGCGCCGCCTCCCAGGGCATATACCGAAAAGGCCCCGGTATAGGAAAAGAGGTCGAGCACGTCCTTGCCCTGAGCCATGGATTTGAGACGTTCCCTGCTGCTCCTGCGGTCAAGGTAAAACCCTGTCCGCTCTCCGGTGAGAACATCCACGACGAACGAATGTCCCGATTCCACAACTTCGATCTCCCCATTGCTCAGGTCTCCATACAGAGGCCCGCTTACAGGACGCAGCCCCTCCGAATTCCTGGATTTCACATCGGAACGTTCATGGATTATGCTGTCGGGGTAGATCCCGCGGAAGATATCCACGATCTCATTCTTGAATTCTTCAATGCCTGCACAGAGAAACTGCATGACCAGGACGTTTCCATAGATATCCACCACAAGTCCGGGTATAGCGTCGCCTTCTGCGTGAATGAGACGGTAGCAGGTGGTATTTTCGGGGATAATCCCTTTTCTCAGCTCGATCGAGCGTGTGATTCTCTTGAGGAAGAACGCCTTATCGATTGGTTCTTTTCCTCTTGAGAGTACGCGTACGGCGATCTGAGAAAACGGGCTGTAGAAACCCTGGCATACGAAGCGGCCGTTTGCATCGATAACCCTGCACAGGCTCGTATTCTCAGTAGAGCCCTGGACCTTGTCCACTGCGCCGGAAAAGATCCATGGATTACCCTTGAGCGCAGGGAGTTCCTTCTTCTGTTTCAATTGTATAATCAGCATCGTGATGAGCCTTTATCATAGTTTTTCACCTCATGCCACAGGTGATTAGCCGGCATGGTGAGGCTGGTACGGTTTGTCATGAGTGCCCGATGTGTTTCTTTTAGGATATGGCGGTGCCGGTCTGTTCCTCGATAAAGGTGCAGATGCTCGGGATCTCATAGAAGGTAAAGTGCCTGATGCCTGCATCGACATCCTCGTCGCTGATGATGGCGATGAAGTCTTCACGGCCTTCTTCCAGGCACAGAGGGGTTCCGTACAGGGTTTTGTTGAATACCTCTATCTTCTTAAACGGGCCGGATTTGAATCCCTCTACAATCACGATATCCACATCGCGTGACGCAATGAATGTTAGATAGTCGATATCGGGGCAGGCCATCTCATAAAACACCAGGGCGTTGTCGGAAAAGATAATGACGCGGTCGGCCCCTTTCTGTGCGAACTTATAGGTGTCTGTGCCTGCTTTGTCCACATAGGGGAGGTGCATGCTGTGTTTGATTGCAGCGACTTTGTGTCCTCTCTTCTTGAGCTCTTCGATGACCTGTTCGATGACATAGGTCTTTCCGCTGTTTGTTCCCTTTGCTACAAATGAAACAATGTTCTCATACATGATGTATCCTGTCTGTGTGTTTATTTCCCTTCCTCAAGCCCAATCAGTGCAGTCGCTAAAATACGCAAGGTGTTTACCATGAGATGTATTCTATGACAAAGTTGATCGTTTTGGCAAACTATACATGGATTGATTCGGGATAATATTGTAAAAAGGCTTTCTATGGAAGGCTACGACGTATTCCTTGAAGCGCTGAAGTGGATAGTCCTGGTTTTTGTGGCAGGATTCGTGGGATATTTCGGGAAATATCTCGGGATAAAAATCATTGCGCGGTTTCAAAAGGATGAGGGCACACAGGCAGGGGGGATGGATAAGGTTCAAACAACCGCTCCTGTCGGGCAATCCGGAGAAAAACTTCCAGCTTCAGGGCAGACCAAGGAGCCTGCCGCACCAGAGAAAAATGGATTATTGGCTGACAATGCACGGCTGGAGGAGGACAATCTCAGCAAAAAGCAGGAGAAAGATCGCCTGAAGCACATCAAGAAGGAAAGCAAGGCGAAGATCAAGCAGCAGAAGAAAGAGTCGTAAGAGGTTTGAACGATCTGCCCTGCATCGGGGCGAAAATCTCTCTTGGTTTTACAGTGCTGCAGGGTGGTTCAGACAGTTCCTACTGTTCTTCGGCCAATACCGGATGACGGTGGGAGTAGGTTTCTTCAGTACATACGATCTGAAGGGCACAGCGCTTGTCCGCATTGATGATGATTGGACCCAGCAGGTTGATGGTCATCTTTTGCGGTTGATTATGGGGGATGGTAACAATGCACATCACATCGAGATCTGAGGTCCCTTTTGCATCGAGCTCCTCCAGGACGTTCTCTTCGATATTGATGGAATAATCCTTTTTTACCAGTTGCGGATTCATGACCACAAAGGCCAGCGAACCGTCATCGACACTTTGCAGCCAGAAAAAGGGAGATCCTTCGGTGTGAGGAAACAGGACAAACTGTTTGTTGTTGGAAAATCCCAGGATGCCTTTGGGAAACGTTAAAACTTTATCTTCCTGTACAGGTATTGTACCGAATCGAACCGTATTGATTTCCAAGGTTTCCTCCCCTATACGTAATCTACAAGACTCAAGTTCGTAATCATGGACGCACTCTGCAGCGCGGCCTTGTAAATGGTCTGCTGGTTCTGCAGTTGGGTAATTGCCTCTGCATAGTCAAGGTCTTCAATGGCGGAAACGCTTTCCTGCGTGTCCACCTCGGCATTGGCCAGAATGGCTGTTGTCTGTTCAAGCCGGTTCAGTGTTGCCCCGATCTTTGCCAGATTGTTTGAGATAACCACGCCTGCATCTTCGATGTCGGGCAGCGTAGCGGAGATACCCTCCTGGTCGTTATCACGCAAGGCCTTCTCAAGCCGCATGAGGGACATGAAAACATCTCCTGATGCGTTTTTGAAAATTTCATCCCCCGGGATATTCTGTTCAATGGTATCTTCTTTCCCGATCTTGATGGAATAGGTGGACGAGTTTCCCCCATACTGAGGTACCCATGCCCTGTCATTGAAGACATAAAGTTCGTTTTCACTGTTCACGACAGCGGACATGCCTTCCGTGGGGGCTCCCTGGTCCACCCATGTCGTGGTACCGCCGTCATACTGGTAGATGTGGTTGTCTGTGGAATTGATATAACGGTCACCGTCTGCCGGAGCACCGGGAGCAGCGGCAGCGATTACACTCACATCTTCCTGCCAGTCCTCTACATCCACCTGGAGAAACGGTTGTGTCTGCGTCATGGTTCCACCGAACATATACTTGTTGGCATACTTGGAGTTTGCAAGACTGACAAGCATCTCCCGAAGTTCCTTGATCTCTTCCGCCGCACCCTCGCGTGTTGCTTCAGTTGCGGTGGATGAGGCCTGTTGAACGGCCAGCTCGCTTGCCCTGCACAGCACATCGTCCACGTCCATAAGGATGGTATCAATTCTTGAGATCCATCCTGTTGCCTGATCAATGGATTTCTGGAACTGCTCGAATGAATTCAGTTCCGTGCGGTATATGAGCACCCTGGACATCCCGATGGGATCGTCCGAAGGTTTTACCACCCGCTTCGCAGAAGAAACCTGGTTGTTGAGCGTGAAGAGCTTTTCGGTACTTGCCCCTATATCCCTCACGAGCTGAGCGTACAGTAATCTGTTCGATACTCTCATATATCTTCCCTATCGGCACTATGGTTTCGATGCTTTATGGATGTGCAAATATTTTGCCAGCCTGGAAGAACAAGGCGGATCCAGTGTATTCAGGCCCTTGAAGGGGGAAAAGAGTTCCCTGTGGTAGGAAGTCTTTTCCGTTATCCCCTGCTGATATACTCCTGGATCTTCCGGCACTCCTTGATGAGGGCTTCTTCGTCAACGGTGAGAGACTTGAAGTCCCTCACCACGATCTTACCGTCTATCACCACATCCTTCACATTGGATCCTGTTGCTGCATAGACAATGTGGGAAACAGGATTATAGAGTGGCACCATGTTGGGGGCATGCCCGTCAAGGATTACGATATCCGCGGGGCCGTCGATTTCGATCATTCCTCCTGCAAACCCCAGTGCCTTTGCCCCGTTTTGGGATACCATGGCGAGCGCCGTGCACTCATCGAGTACGGTGGGGTCCATGGAGTTGATCTTGTGAAGTTTTGCGACGGAAGAGATCTCGCCGATGATATCAAGGTTGTTATTGCTTGCGCACCCGTCCGTGCCGATCGAGACATTCACTCCTGCGGCGATCATTTCAGGTACCGGAGCAATACCGGATGCCAGTTTCATGTTGCTCTCGGCATTATGGGAAACAGAGACGCCCCGTCTTGCAAGCAGGGCGATCTCCGAAGCATTGAGCACCACGCAGTGAGCTGCGAGGGTCCTGGGAGACAGGCATCCGATTGATTCCAGCAGTTCCACCGGGGACATGTTGTATCGTTCCTTTACCTGCTGTATCTCTCCGGCGGTCTCACTCAGATGGATCTGAAAGATGAGGTCATACTCGAGGGCAAGCTCAAAGGACCGTTTCAACAGCTCAGGCGGGCAGGTGTAGACGGCATGAGGAAATACGGTCGGCCGTACGAGGTCGTCGTCCAGCCAGCGGTTGATAAATTCCCGGGAGTGTTCGATGGTGCGTGCCGGGTCTGCAAGAGAAGGTGATGGAAACTCCAGGATTCCTTCTCCGATCCATGCCCTGATGCCCACTTCCCTGGCGGCCCGTCCCACCTCGTCTTCGAAAAAATAGCCGTCGCAAAAGGCCGTGGTGCCGGATCTGGTCATTTCCCATGCGGCAAGCAGAGAACCGATATACACGAATTCCCTGTCCACGTATTTCGCCTCAGCCGGGAAGATGTAGTCCTGCAGCCATGTCATCAGGGGGAGGTCGTCCGCCATGCCCCGAAACAGGGTCATGGGTGCGTGGGTATGGGTATTGATAAGGCCGGGCATGATGATGTCGCAGGGGCCGCCGAGTACGGTGTCGATGTCTTCGGGAAGACGATCCGTTATGTCCTTGATCGTGGAATTCTCGACGATGACGTACTTGTCCTTCAGAACATCTTTTGCAGTCTTGATGATGTAGCCGCCCTGAACAGCAAATCTACCCATTGAAAGTCTCCTTAGTCTATTTTTCCTTCACACAGCGCCGGTAACGAAGAGCGCTTGCAAGGGTTACCTGGTCCATATATTTCAATTCCCCGCCCATGGGGATTCCCAGTGCAATTCTGCTCAGCCTCACATCCAGTCTTTCGTCCACAATCAGCTTCTCGATATAGTGAAAGGTCCCTTCACCCTCCACCGAGGGGTTTGTGGCCACGATCACTTCACTGATCTGTGACCGGCGTAGCCGTTCCATGAGCTCGGGTATCTTTATGTCTTCGGGGCTTATACCGTTCATGGGTGATATGAGCCCGTGCAGTACGTGATACATGCCTTTGAAGGTGTGGGCAGATTCCAGTGCAAGCACGTCGCTGGGTTCCTCTACGACACAGATGAGGGATGCATCCCGTGAAGGATCCGTGCAGATGGAGCATCTCGGTTTATCCGTCAGGTTGAAACAGACAGAACACAACCGTATGTTGTCATGCACGTTCTGGAGTGAGCGTGCCAGATTCTCGGCCAGTGCGTCCCTGTCCGCAAGGATGAAGAGCGCGAGCCTGGTGGCGGTTTTTTCCCCTACACCGGGAAGGCGCTTGAGTTGTGATATGAGGTCCCGTAAGGGCTTGGGATACGGATCCATTTCAGAAGAGGTCAAAGGGCAGCGGGATACCGCCGGTCAATTGTTTCATCTCCTCGGCTGCAAGCTCCTTTGACCTGAGGACAGCCTGATTCACGGCAGCCAGGATCAAATCCTCGAGCATAGGGATATCGCGACTATCCACACAGATGGGATCCAGTTTGATCTCCTTGATCTCCTGCCTGCCGGTCATGGTGACGGTTACCATCCCTCCTCCGGAGGAAACAGTCACGGTCTTGTCCGCAAGCTGCTCCTGGATCTTTTTTGCCTGCTCCTGCATCTTCTGGACCTGTTTGAGTAGTTCAGTGAAATTCATTTCCATACCCCCTATAAAACTGAAAAGATGGGAACTGTCAAGGTCGCGCAGTGCTTTTAAGGGAATCCTGTCCGGAAACACTGTGTTGACATAACCGCTTATTATCATTACCATACCCATTGTGTAATTGTTCTGATTGATGATGTTGTGCCGTGCATAAAAATATGATGCCGAAAGGAGTGATCATGTCAAAGAGATTCATCGACCTTTCCATTGCCATAGAAGACGGACTTCCCAGTGATCCACCCATCATGATCCCGAAGATCGCCTACATAGACCACAAAATGGGCGCAGAGACCATGAAGTCGTTTTATCCCGGTCTGAAAGAGGAAGATCTTCCCGGTGGTCTCGGCTGGGCTGTTGAATTATTGGAGGTCTCCACGCATGCAGGGACCCATATGGATGCCCCGTGGCATTACCACCCCACCCAGGACGGAGGAAGACCAGCACTGACTATCGACGAGTTCCCCCTTGAATGGGCTGTGGGCGATGGGGTCAAGGTGGATTTCACCGGCAAACCCGACGGATATAACATTACCTCAGAGGATATCAAAGAGGCCCTCGATGCCATGGGATATGCCCTCAAGGATGGCGACATCTTTCTTGCACAGACCGGGGCCGATGCCTACTGGGGGACGGCGGACTACCTGGTCAAAGGGTGCGGGTTCGGCAGGGAAGCGACCTTGTGGCTTATCGACCAGGGGATCCATGTAGTGGGTACCGATGCGTGGAGCTGGGACAGGCCGCTGCCGTTCCAGGCAAAGGATTTCACCGCTACCGGGGATGCCTCGCTTATCTGGGAAGGGCATTTTGCCGGCAGGGAAAAGGGCTATTTCCAGATTGAGAAACTCACCAACCTGGACAAGCTTCCACCTGTGGGCTTTACGTTCTACTGTTTCCCCATAAAGATCAAAGGGGCGTCTGCCGGGTGGATCCGCGCGGTGGCTGAGATAAACGAGTGAGCAAGTGGGATGAAATGCGGGAAGACAGGAGAAATGGAGTGTTGGAATACTGGAGTAATGATAAAAAAACAAAACTAATCAGATTGTTAAGTATAAACTTGAGATAATCTTGTCGTCCCCGCGGCTTGTTTGGCGTAGTTGTAAACAAAGCCTGAAGGCGGGGACCAAGAAGTCTCCACAAGTGATTTTTCATGCTTTTGTGGGGAAAAATCAAAGCGCACAGACCTTGAAAAAGCTCCCCACGTCCTGACCTACTCAATCATTGCTCCTACATCTTGGACCTCATACCTCGAACCTTATACCTATCTTTTCCAATCTTTTCAGAAAACCCTTGATAAGAAAAACCGTTGTAGTTTAGCATACAAGCCATGCTGGCGATTGATGTAGGAAACACCCATATAACGAATGCATTTTTTGATGGTGATGAGATCAGAAAGATTGATCGGGTTCCCACTGCTCAGTGCATTCAGGACGCATCGTTTTTTGGCGCGCTGACCATCCCGAAAGACCGTGTTCCTGCGGAAATCGTCATATCCAGTGTCCGGAAAGACGTCACGGAAATTATAACGAGCGAATGTAGAGCGCAATTGCACGTAACTCCGTTCATTGTAGACGTATCTGTGGAGATGGGGATCGTCGACCTCTACAAGACGAAAGAAACGCTGGGAACGGACAGGGTCGTCAATGCCTCCGCCGCCTATCATCTCTACGGCAGGAGAGCATGCCCGCTCATCGTAGTGGATATGGGCACGGCAACCACGATTGATTATGTTACCTCTACCGGGGAGTTCATCGGCGGGGCCATCGTTCCGGGGCTGGTTAGCGCATATCAGGGATTGATTTCCCGGGCTCCTGAACTGCCGCTGGTGGAAATAACAACCGTGCGGAACATCATCGGGGAGACTACCGAAGAGTGTATGCAATCGGGGATTATCATATCTCATGCCGCAATGATAAAGGAAATGGCAGCGATGATGGCCCGTGAAAGGGGTGCCGATCCGAAGGTCGTCGTTACCGGCGGACTCTCGGCAGTGGTTAAAAACAACCTCCCGAAGGACTGTATCATCGATGAACACCTTACCCTGAAGGGATTGTCAATTATTTATAATATAAATAAGGTTTAAGATTCGCGATACGTTATGCCGATAGTTGCCTTGCAAGGGCATTTTTTTATAAAAAGATAGCACAAAGTAAGGGATTACTGATAAGAATAGTGTAATGGATTACATCAGACGAAAGATCATTTTCGCCACAGGTGTGCTCATTGTTTTCGCGCTTGTTCTCGGGGCACACACCCCTGTGCGTGCATCAGATGGCGCAGCAGAACAGTACCAGAATGCGAACAAGGTGTATGTGGATTTGTGCCGCACAGCCTCTACGAGGAAGGTGAGGAATAACTGGATCAAGGTAATCCACCTCTACGCTGATATATACAAGCAGTATCCCACCTCCCGCTTTGCCCCCACGGCACAGTACAGGACAGCGAAGCTCTACGAGCAGCTCTATGGCTATTCCGGCAAGAGCGGAGATCTTCAAACCGCTGCCCAGGCTTATCTCGGCGTCACCAGGGCCTATCCTTCGAGCAGCCTCGCCGATGATGCTCTCTACCGGGCAGCCAGGATCAATGCCAGGCTGGGGAACAAGGAAAAGGCCTATTCTCTCTACAGCCGAGTACTATCGCAATACCCGAAAGGCGATATGCAGCAACTTGCCCGGGAGGGAATGAATTCTATCAAGGTCGCCAAGAAGTCTCCAACGGAGATTTCCCGGCTCTCACAGGTCAAGAAGATCCGGCAGTGGTCCAATGAGGACTATACCAGGGTGGTCATCGATCTTGAAAACGATGTCTCGTTCAATACCATGACCCTCGGACCTGACAGGAAGAGCGGAAGACCAGACCGTCTCGTCATCGATCTGAAGGATACATGGACACCTCCCGGCCAGTCGTACAAGACGGATGTTAAGGACGGTATTCTCTCAGCTATTCGGGTCGCACAGTTCAGACAGGATCAGGTCAGGGTTGTGTTGGATCTCTCGCAAAAATCCTATTACGATGCCTTTGTCCTGCAGAATCCTTCACGGCTCGTGATAGATGTCAGTAAGGACAAGAATTCCATCAAAAAGATCGCTTCCTATCAGAGCACTGTGAAAAAAGTGCGTTCGCACTCACCCTCGAAGATGCCTGATAACGTTCCTTCCATAGCGAGTCAGTTTGCGCTCAAGGTTTCGCGGATTGTCATCGATCCCGGCCATGGGGGAAAGGACCCCGGGGCATTGAGCCCGTCAGGAATCAAAGAAAAGGATATTACCCTGACCATCGGCAAGCTGCTTGCCAAGAGGTTGAAGCTGGAGGGATTCGAGGTCTACCTCACCCGGGAGAGGGATACGTTCCTGACATTGGAGGAGAGGACCGCGTTTGCGAACAAGCATAAGGCGGATCTGTTCATCTCTCTGCACGTAAATTCCAATGTCGACCGGTCCGTGAGGGGGATCGAAACCTATTTTTTGAACCTCACCACCGATGCATCGGCGATCGAGGTGGCGGCACGAGAGAATGCCACGACATCAAAATCCATAAGCGATCTCCAGCTGATCATAAACGATCTCATGCTCAATTCCAAGATCAATGAATCGTCAAAATTCGCCACCAGTGTGCACAAGTGTGTAATGTCGAGTGCCTCAACGGTGGGTTACAAGGGAAGGAACCTCGGGGTCAGGCAGGCGCCATTCTATGTGCTGCTCGGTGCACAGATGCCTTCGATCCTTATCGAACTTGGATTTATAACGAATTCCACCGATTGCTCTCTTCTGAGACGCAAGTCGTATCAGAACACGCTGATTGATGGTATTGCAAAGGGGATAAATAATTATATAATGAATACAACCTACGCATATAGAGGGAGGACTCAATGAAACGCCTTATATTGGTATGTATCCTGTCCCTGATTGCGCTTCCCCTTTGGGCTGACTACGGTTTGAGCAATGTGGTGACAAAAGAGATTCACCGGACAGTCGTTGTTGAAGAAACACCCAAGGAAGCCGCTGAAGAACCTGCTTCAAAACCCCAGGTTCAGGAAAATACCCCGCAGGCCGCCCCCTATACCAAGACCGCATACTTTCCCTACACGATTCACATGTCCTCCTGGCAGGATCCGCAGGCTGCACTGGAGCAGTCAAGACAGATGCAATCCTCGCTGGGGACAGTCTTCATCACCAAGATCGACCTCGGCTCTTCAGGGATGTGGTACCGGGTTGACTATGGGGTGTTCAATACCATCAAGGACGCCGTTTCCACGCTGAGAGAACTGGTGGCGAAAAAGGTTATTGAAAAAGGTGCCTTTGTCGGCAGCCAGGTGCCCTATGCAATCGAGATCGGGATGTACGACACTGAGAACAAGGCGAAGGAAGCAGTCCGAGATCTCGATCAGAAAGGGGTCGTGTCCTATGTGCTCAAGGAAACGGACAGCCTCTACCGGCTCCTTGTCGGGGCCTATCCTGATACGAAAAGTGCAATACCCGCATATAATGACTTGAAGGAACTGGGCTTAACTCCTACAATGAAGAAGAGATGAGCCATGCATTCATAGATTCTTTTATCGAATACCTCGCACTTGAGAGATCTGCACCTGAAAATACCATTACCGCATACGAGAGTGATCTGGCGGACTTTTTCCTCTGGATCGACGAGTCAGGTGTAACCATCGAGGGTGTGCAGGGCAGTGACCTTGCACGCTATACCTCGCACTGTTCCAGCAAAAAACTCAAGGCAACGAGTATCGGCAGACGGCTCTCTACGATCCGGCAGTTTTACCGCTTTCTCCTGGAGGAAGGGGTGGTGGATGCCGACCCTACACGGGATCTGGCTGTCCCGAGGCGGGGAAAATATCTCCCCGGGGTGCTCAGTCACGAAGAAGTGGACAGGTTGCTGGCTGCTCCCGACATCGCAACCCCCCTGGGAATCAGGGACAAGGCCATGCTGGAACTCATCTATGCGACGGGGCTGAGGGTTACGGAGCTGGTGGGGCTGAATCTGACCAATCTCAACCTGCATGTCGGCTATCTCATCTGCAGGGGCAAAGGGGACAAGGAACGTCTCGTCCCCATGGGAGAGACCGCCCAGCGGTGGGTAAAGGAGTATATCGATCTGGTCAGGCCCTCACTGGTCAGATCCGCATCCGATGTCCTGTTCTGCTCCAACAGGGGGAAGGCCATGAGCAGGCAGAACTTCTGGTACATGATCAAGCGGTATGCGCTTGCGGCAGGTATCCTAAAGTCCATTTCCCCGCACAGCCTCAGACACTCGTTTGCAACGCATCTGCTCACCGGCGGTGCGGACCTGCGTTCGGTGCAGATGATGCTCGGCCATGCAGACATATCCACCACGCAGATCTACACCCATGTAACATCGACAAGGCTCAAGAAAATACATGAACAGTATCACCCAAGGGGCTAGGCATGGAAGTAATCACATCCCATATCCAGGCCGACTTCGATGCGTTTGCATCGATGATAGCGGCAAAGATGCTCTATCCTGAGGCGCTGCTTGTCTTTCCCGGAGCCCAGGAGAAGAACCTGCGGGACTATATCGCCCGGGCCCCGGAAGAGATAACCGATTATATCGCGAAACAAAAGACCATCGATCTCAAGGAGATCACACGACTCATCATTGTCGATACCAGGCAAATGTCCAGGATAGGGGATTTTTCAGCGATCGTTGGGAAGAAAGGGGTCGAGGTGGTCATCTACGACCATCACCCACCAAGCGATGACGATATCAGGGGGGAGAGCGAGCACTGCGTAGAGCTGGGTTCGAACATCGCGCTCATGCTGGAGGTGTTGAAGCAGAAAGGGCTTACCCCGTCACCGGCACAGGCAACAATCATGGCAATGGGGATCTATGAGGATACCGGTTCTCTCCTGTTTCCCTCCACCCGGCCCGAAGACTGCCACGCCCTGGCCGATCTTATCAGGTGGGGGGCGGATCTCAAGGATGTGTCCCAGGCCATCCTGAGGGAGCTCATACCCGAGCAGGTTGATGTGCTCGACCAGCTTATCAAGAATGCCTATATACTGCATGTGGGAGGTATCGATGTGCTCTTTACCCGGTCCGAATCCGCCGGATACGTGGAGGACTTTGCCATGCTGGTCCACAAGCTGCGGGGTATGTTCGAGGCGGATGCCATGTTCGCCCTCGGGCTCATGGGGGAGCGGATCTATCTCGTTGCCCGCAGCACCCTGCCGCAGATCAATGCCGCCGAGATAGCAGCCTCTTTCGGCGGGGGAGGACATGCCACGGCAGCTGCGGCATCCATAAAGGAAAGTACGCTCGACCAGGCAGAGAGCAAGCTGGTCAAGCTCATCAAAAAGGAGACAAAGCCGCGTATCACTGCACGGGATATCATGACGTTCCCGGTCATTGCCGTGAGCATGAATACCACCATTGACGAGGCGAGCGCAGTACTCAACCGGTATCATATCAACGCCGCCCTTGTTCAGACAAAGGACGGGCGGGTGGTGGGCATCATCACGCGACAGGTGGTGACCCGGGCGCAGGGGCATAAGCTCGGCGAATCAAAGATCACGGACTACATGATACGTGATTTCAAGTTTGTCCGCTCCGATGCCCCTGTATGGGAGATACGTACCCTCATTATCGACGGGAACCAGCGGCTGCTCCCTGTGGTGGAGAACAGGAAGGCCATCGGCGTGATCACCAGGACTGATCTCATGCGGATCATGCACGAAAAGATGGCAAAGGTCGAGGGCATAGACCAGCGCCCGTCCCAGAAGAAGGTGCTCAAGGGCCTCATGGAGGAGCGGCTTCCCAAAGAGCTTTATGACCTGCTGCGCCAGGCTGGTATCCTTGCCTCTACCCTGGGCTTCAATATTTATCTCGTGGGCGGGATTGTCCGGGATATGGTTCTCAGGATCGACAATCTCGATGTGGATATCGTTGTCGAAGGCGACGGGATAGCCTTTGCCAAGGCGTTTTCTCAGGCCCATGGGGCACGCTGTGCCGCTCATGAAAAATACAAGACAGCGGTCATCACCCTTCCCGACAACACTCAGCTCGACGTTGCCACGGCAAGGCTCGAATACTACAAGAACCCGGGCGGGTTTCCCATTGTGGAGCAGTCAACGCTCAAGCTCGATCTCTACCGCAGGGACTTCACCATCAATACCATGGCCATCTGCCTCAATCCCGCGCGTTTCGGCGAACTCCTGGATTTTTTCGGGGCGCAGAGAGACATCAAGGAACAGCGGATACGGGTGCTCCATTCCTTAAGCTTTGTTGAGGATCCCTCACGTATCCTTCGGGCAGTGCGGTTTGAACAGCGGTTCGGCTTTACGCTGGGCAAACAGACGAATTCTCTGGTGAGCTCTGCGGTAAAATCAGGGCTTCTGCGTGATATCCCGGGGAGGAGACTCTCCCATGAAATCAGGCAGATGCTCTCCGAGGAGGATCCCATAAAGGGAATGAACCGTCTGCGGGAGATGGGCGTGCTCTCCGCCATACACCCGGACCTGCTGTTCAACTCCGCGGTCAAGGACTACTTCGGCCAGATCAGGGAAACGCTCCTGTGGTTCAACATGCTCTACACCCATGAGGTGTACCGGTCGTGGTTCATATACCTGCTCGCGCTCATAGACCACATGAAGCCGAAGAAGATTATCGCCATATGCGAACGCCTGGGGCTGACGAGCGAGAACATCCGCAGGATCCTTTCCGGAAAATCCATGGTGAACGACATTCTCAAGGACTTTGTCGCAGCAGGGCAGCTCCGGCCGTCTCATGCCGTGCAGACACTGGAAAAAGGCAGGCTCGAGGAGATCCTCTATGCCATGTCAAAGACCAAGAGCCCGGAGGTCAAGGAGATGATCTCCACCTATATCACCACCTGGCGCTACTACAAGCCCCCTGTCACCGGCCGGGATCTTATCTCCATCGGATTTACCAAGGGCAAGTACCTGGGCGACTGCCTGCGGATGATCCGGGACAAGGGACTCAACGGCGAGATCAAGGATTTCAAGGATGCGGTTGCCTTTGCACAGACCATGCTGCCGGCGGACAAAATTCTCAAAACCAAACAGTTGACGAACAAGACGTAGTCTTGTAGAAGTACACATGTCTTTTATGGGGGTGTAGCTCAGTTGGGAGAGCGTAGCGTTCGCAATGCTAAGGTCAGGGGTTCGATCCCCCTCACCTCCATGCTTCGCCCCATTGGCTACGCACGGCACGCCATGCTATGATTGATTGAAATTAGGAGGAAACACTATGAACCTTCCCGCCGAGGCGAAGCATGCCCTGCGAAGTTGAGCGGAGCGAAACGGAGCACGGGCTAAGTCCAGAAATTATTTTTATTCGTCAATAACTGCCTGGCCTTTGCCAACTACAAATTTTCCAGTAAAATATTTATGCCGGATCTCTCCCGCTTCTTCAATCCACTTTTCCAGCCCTACCTTTTTGATCCGGCAAAGGTTGTACATTTTCATATTGTGCGGATATCGGGCCGCACTGTCGGCTGTGGGTGCAAGATAGGCACAGGGGAACTCATCACAGTTGAAACAGAAATCAACCCCCTTCTCCTTTATGCAATTAAGGGTGGCACACCCCTTATATCCAAGATGGAAGTGTTTCCCATCTTGCTGGCGGCACCCCTTGCAAGGTATTTCATTTCTTGGAACAAGTAATTTTTCGTTGATCAGGTCAGCAAGCTTGTTGGTTAAATTCTTTTCGTAAAACTCGCAATTAAAGCAGTCCAACCCGCATGGAGCTGCTAGGGATTTCATATGTTCCATAATTTCTCCTTTCGTGATTTCATAAGATCCTTGAGTAGCCAGGGAGACGGCATGAACGATTATCAAGGCCAACCGCCGGTAAAATTCAAGATCTGTCCAGTCATGAACGTAGACCGTCCTGACACAAGAAGGGCCACTACTTCACCCGCTTCTTCAGGTTCACCTAGGCGACCCATGGGTACTATGGCTGCAATCTCCTCTCTTCCTTTCAGATCGTCGATAAAACGGGCTCGGGGATAATAGGCCTCGCTGTATAAGTAATTGGGGGCCAGAACATTGACCTGAATTCCGAAAGGCGCAACTTCTTTGGCCAGTGCCAACGCAAAAGATGTCGTACCAGCCCTTATAGAAGTAGCAACCGAGAATCCGAATTCTGGCTGTAAATATCGAGCTGAGGTTACAAAAACAAAACTACCATTCTTTTTCTGTTTCATAGAAGGCAGAATCAACTGAGTTAGCTTGAAAGGGAACAATAGCAGTGCCTCAAAGCTATCTCGAAGCGTTTCTATGGCAACCTCCTCTATGGGACGTGGTGTGTTAGGAAAGACATCATTAGATACTACTGCATCAATATCCATCTGTCTCTCGTTCAATTCCAAGTTTAAGGATTCCGGCGATTGGGCTCTGAGCGCTATTGTGCCAGGATACTCCTTTTCAAAAGCACGAGCTGTGTCCACGTTTTCAAAGCTCGAATCGTGACAAATGGGACACATTCCATTACGAAGAAGGACAGGTAAGGTTCCAGGACCTACATAATGATTTACATTGGTAATTAGCACATTGGTCATTCCAGCACTCCTTTTCAGATATGCTCTTCATTGCGTCATTTATGAGGATTTAAGCCAATTGAGTCGTTCGATTGCAGCATCATTTAGCGGTTCTGATTGTTTTGTGGTTTCATTGCTCTGTACAATCACTGTCTTCGCGGTCGCTGGTTTGCGTCCGTTCTGAAACAGCGCCTGTTCAAAAGTAACTGAGCTTAGTCCGACCTGAGATACTCTCGTGCCGATATCAACAAGACCTGGCCAATTGATTTCTGAATAGAAATTGATCGCTTGGCAGGCGATAACAAATGTGCAACAGGGGCTGGCAAGAGGTGCATCTGGATTGTTAAGAATTTCAACACACCCTGTTTCAAAAAGGGCTGAAAACACCGTGCTTTTCACGTGCCCTTCGCGGTCGGTATCTGCATATCTCAGTTTCTCGAAGGTTGTTGCGGGATACTGATCGAGCTCCAATGACTCGTCCATGAATTTCACATGATCGTGGGAATCGGATAAACCCTTTTTCGCAACAGGACTCGCTTCATTCACTATGCATTCGGGTGCACTGCGGCATATGGCAAGGATTTGATCCGAGAACTCATTTGCCTTCACTGCTCTTGACAGAGACAGCCCTCCAATGCACAGCGCCAGAAACAGCACTGTTTCTTTAAATAGCTTTGAGTCTATGCCGGTATCATATGGGTTATTGCCACATATGGCGGCAATTGTTTTCTTTAACTCGACCTCATATGCATGGCGAAATTCAGGACTGGATCTTGCGGTCTCAGATACCAGTGCAGCCAACGCACAACTATTGGACAAATTGTCGCGGTGTTCTGCTGTTAGATATCGCTGTGCAAGCTGTTCAAGCCTTTTTGCCCATGGTTCATTCTTTTTTGAATGTATCCACCAAGGCCGATTTTCCACTAATGCCTGTTGGAGGGAAGCTACAAGCAGCTCATCTTTGTTGCTGAAGTGCGAATAAAAGGTCCCATGAGTCAAGCCAGCGTCTTTCATTACCGAGGCGATAACCGCGCCCGACAGACCTTCTTCACACAATCGAACCGCTCCTGATTTGAGGATGCGTTGTAAAGATGCTTGTTTTAGAGCAGATCGTTGTTTCATGATTGCATATACCTTATTGGCATTATTATAATCATGCCAAAAAAATATATCGTATTATATATATCATGTCAAATACATTTAATCGGGCCCGTGATATTTGACCGATTATGAGTTTAAGATTTTGTTGTCTTGTAATATTTTAACGGCTAATACTATAATTTTGGATTGTTGGGCTGAGATGTCTGTACCAATTTTATTGTTATGAAATCGAAATATGGTTTGTTCATTTAAACTTCTGTTTGAAAATTCTGCTTTGATTGAACTGCTAATAATGGGTATCGAGAGCCATTAAATGGCGTTGGCAATTATCATACTTTTCATTTAATCTACGGCATGCCATACATTGACTGTTTAAAATCCGCTTTGCTGTTGAGCCTGAATATGTGCTACTATTTATTCTGTTTGATTGATTGTATTATTTGAATGGAGGGATGCTATGGATATCAGAGGTATCCAGTTCTTGGAAGATGTTTCGTGGGACAGTGGC
>DAISYU010000070.1:0-13084 GCA_036825155.1 Thermodesulfobacteriota bacterium
TCGAGCTCTCGGCAGAAGAATTCACCGTTTAATGCCTCCCTGGTGAACTGGGAGATGATGACGTTCGTGCCATAGGCCTTGTTGAGTCCTTCGAGCCTGGATGCAAGGTTCACATTGTCACCCAGCACAGTGTACTCGAACCTGCGTTCACTGCCGAAATTACCGACGCTCGTGATCCCGGTGTTTATTCCCACGCCGATATCTATGATAGGGAATCCCTGTTTCTGCCAGTCGCCTTCAAGCGTGGCCAACATCTTTTTCATGGCGATTGAGGCGCGCACTGCATTCTGTACATGGTGGGCATCAGGCAGTGGTGCACCCCAGATCGCAACAATGGCATCGCCGATGTATTTGTCCACCATGCCCTTGTGTTCCATGATGATGTCGCTCATGGCTGTCAGATAACTGTTCATGAACACCCCGAGCCGTTTCGGGTCCATGCCCTCTGATATGGTGGTGAAATTCCTGATGTCACTGAACAGGATCGTGAGGTTTTTCTCCTCTCCGGTAAGAGAGAGCCGCTCTGGCCTCCTTACCAGCTGGTTTATCACCATGGGTGAAACATAGCGGCTGAACGCGCTGTGGATGAATTGTTTCTTTCTGTACTCGAAGAAGTAATTGAACAGGGTCACAACCAGAAAGACAATGACAATGGCGGCGAGCGGATAGGTGATGCCCAGGAGCCGGCCCTTGAGGAAGAACAGATAGTAGTTCCCGCTGATGATGCCGATGATAAAGAGCAGCCCTGCAATGCCCCCCGTGAGTGCTCCGGAATATGCCAGGAGAGCGCTCAGGACGATCCCGCCGACAGCGACAAGGGTGTAGGTCAGCCCGATCTCGGTAAAGATGTCATAGGTGAACAGGTCTCCTGAGAGGATATTGTCGATTACGGTCGCCTGCACCTCGACCCCCGGGAATATCCCGGAAAAAGGTGTTGCATGAAAGTCCAGCAGGCCTGAGGCAGAGGGGCCGATAAGGACGTATTTATCCCTGAGCCTGTCGGTGTTGTTGCCTTCCAGGACATCCACTGCCGGTATGTAGTCGAAGGTGTTCACCCCCCCACGGAAATTGACGGTCACCTGTCCGATATCATCTGTGGGGATGAACACATCCTTGAGACTCACCCCCAAAAGAGAGTTCTTCTCCAAGGTTTTCTGCCTTGATGCGTGGATCACGATATCGCTTGGCCCGAGACCCGTACGGATCATTTCAAGTGCAAGGGATGGATAGGGGATGCCGTCGAGCTCCATGAATACCGGTACCTTGCGCACCATGCCCGATGTATCGGGGAACACGTTGAGAAATCCTTCGGTCTCTGCCTGCGCAACCTCCTCGATATTGAGGATGGCCCGGTAGCCGGAGATGAGTATGAGGTCCTGATACGGGACCTCATCCGGCGAGATCCGGATTGTAGCCGCAGGCAGCGGCTTTTCATATTCCTTTTTCAGTCCGTCTTTGCGCAACTGGAATATGTATCCCAGAACAACAGGGGATGCAGCTATCGCATCTCCCAGGATGAGATCATGGTTGAGGTCATCCCTGGCTGCAAGATCTGACAGCTGCTCTTCAAGGTCCGGTAACGCGATGTACCCTTTGACCTCGTCGATGTATTCGGTTATCGAGGTGCGGTCTTTCTCTGCAAAGACAATATCGAAGCCCATAACCCTTGCCCCGGCACCATCAATTGCCTTCACGAGCCGGGCAATGATGTCCCTTGGCCATGGCCACTGGCCGAGGCGGGCAAGGCTTTTTTCGTCGATATCGACAATCACCACCTCCCCGGTGGGTTTTATAGGACCCCGCCACCTGAACATGGCACTGGTTATCTGGTTGTCCAGGGAAGAAAGCAACTCGGGTTTTTTCTGCCCGAACGAATAGAATACCACGCAGGCAATGAGAACCACTATGCAGCCGATCTTGAACGGTGATGGTTTGAGAAGGGCTGCAAAGTTTTTCATCGTACGATCGGTTCTCCTCTTCACATATGAGATCACGGAGTGGGGCGTTCGCCGCCGAAGATGCCCATGTACCTGTCTATGCTGAACTGGGCATCAAAGTTACCGCCGATTGCCTCGGCGTTCGGACCGAAGAACGCACCGTTTACACTGCTCGAGGTTGCACCGGTGATCTGCGTGGTAAAACTCGAGGTTGAGGGGGAGAGGGTGGTGGCAGTAAGCGGGAGATTGATCTCGTCAAAGGTGATGTTGCCCGTTACCTGGTATGTGCCGAAATTCACCTGAATCTGAGATGACCCGTTTGTGAGTTCGGAGACCTCGCTGAGATCGTTGATGCGGATACCCTTTGCACCGCCTGAATAGGTACCTGTAATATTGTTTGCAGCCAGGTCGTTCATCATACTCGTGGGTGTGAGTTCTCCTGCAATCCATAATGATCCGGGTACGTGGAGATGGTACTGTCCTGCCGATTCCGGGTCTTCGTAAGAGATCTCCCAGTAGCCCCAGGTAACATATTCCGAGAACTGCTCGTCTATACCGCCCGTGATGAGGTAGTTGCCGTACGGCTTCAATCCACCGGTGTACACATTGGATTCAATGGCGTCTGAGCCCGTATCCCCAATGATCGCCACCATGTTGTCTTCCAGGACATATGCGGATCCGTGGGACATGCCGATCTCCAGGAAATTGAGAGATGAGGTTCCTGAGAACTGGTCTGTTGCAGACAGGGTGCCGGAAAGTGTCCCAGCATTACGGTCAATGGTAAAGCTGAAATCATTCGGATCGGAATTCATGAACAGGCGCCTGTCAGTATAGATGTCGTTCATGTTCTCGGACAGACCCATGACAAATCCATTGAATAGTGAAGTGCCGGTGGGAGAGGTGACGTCGGTGTTATCCTGAGGCTCCCTGAATCCTGCTGCAATCATTCTTCCGGTTCCGATGGAGGAGCTCTGATCTGTTTCTATGTCATAGAACGTACCGGTGCCTGTGATGCCGATGCCCTGGTATTCACTGCCGTAGAACCGGGCGAACTCTCCGGTTCCCTCCACCCAGGTGACTATGCCGGGTGTGGCCGTTTCATCGTGACCTCCGTATCCGCATAAGCGTATGTTTGTCAGCGTGTTACCACTGACATCTGCAAAGAAAAATGTCTTGCCTCCCGGGTACTGTCCTGTTGGCGAGGGGGTGGTATCCATGTCAAAGTCGATTCTGCCGATGGCCTTGCCACTGAGCCAGTTTACCTCCATGAACATCTTCGATAGCTCAGTATCGATATGCATGGTGTTGCCGGATATGAGATCAATATCCACGCCGAGTGCACAGCCGAAATAGCCGCTCAAACCGTTTGTGGGCATCTGCGATGCAAGGGTTTCTATGCCCACAAAACCGAGATCTCGGTATCCGTACTGTGTACTGCCGCTGGTGAACAGTCCGTCTTTGATGAGGAACGCGGCAAATTCTCCCAGGTTGTCGGAGATGACTGCGGCCTGAAAGTTCTGTCCGACCCCGGGCAGGCCCACATACCTGGTCTGCATGTCGGCTATGGGATCACCCGTCATATCGAATGGCGGAGAATAGATATCATCAGGATTGTACGGGTTCATGGCAAAGCTGAAATCGAACACGACTGAATTCTGAGTGGTTGCATCTCCGGCGACACTGCCGTTTATCGCAGTCGCCTGAGCAGAATTGCCGTACCATGTGGTAAAATCCGTTGTGGTCATATCGGCTGTACACTGGGACAGGAACGCTCCTGACAGGGTAATGCCGGTCTGGGCGGTCTGTGTGACCGTGTCTTCAAGATTGTCCTGAGAGGCCGTTGTTGAGGAGGTGATTATCTCCTGTGAAACAGACAGAGCAGTTGTCGTGAGGGGATCTTCCGGGGTGTTGGCCTCCAGTGGTGTCTCATCATTCGTGGTAAATGTATCCTGCATTAAAGGCGTTTCGTCGGAATAGTCATCCGTGGAATCCATTGTGGTATCCTGTGTGTCGGCATCAGCCGTATCGGTTCCGGCGAATGTTTCTTCCGGTGTGGAGTCATCATTCGTCTCAGTTGTGTTCTGGTCTTCTGAAACCTCACTGTCTGGTTGTACGGCTTCTTCATCCGTCTGCTGTGCTTCGCCCTCATTCTCAGTGGCATCCTCGCTGCCGGAGGGGGCGGACTCTTCATTGTTCTCCTGGTCCGGATCGACGTGTGTACTCAACTGGGTCGTCAGCTCTGAGACTTCCTCCTGGCTGAAGCGCCTGGGCGGCAGCGGAGGCAGGTCTGATCCCATGACATGGGTGCCGTACCCGGGTCTGGTGATGGACGTGCGTCCCACCTCATTCGTGACATCGATGCCCTTACCGCCTTCAAATACTACCATAAGCTGCTGGTTAGATACCTTGCCGGCATACATGGACCCCCTGATACCAATGGTTGCCGCAGGGGTCTCGGTGGTGAAGTTCTGTGGGGACTCTTTGGTGATGGCTCCCCCCATCACCCTGAAAACTCCTTCCTTTACCCTGGTCTTCATTGCTCCGGTCTTCCTGTCCGGGTCCCACAGATATTCAGCGATTTCCATGACGCTCTTACGGCCGAGGCTCACAATGGTGTTGTCGCTGAAGAGCACCTGTATGCGGCCGTTCGCACCTGTCTTGAGGGTGTCGTATTCATAGACCGCGCTCTTTATGGCCAGCGTGCGCATATTCCCCTTGGTGTCGTATGCGCTTGCCTGACCTCGAATGGCAACAATATGCCCGGCCGGCTCAGATATCTCCTGTGCAATAACAGGTGCGGCAAAAAGCATGAGAACTGATACTGTTACGGCCCAACGATAAATCTTGTGCAACATGGTTGTCCTTCCTTGCATGGCTGATCCAGGCCCCCGGTTTTTGTATGAATTCGTATTGGATAAATCGGCAGACAGGGATGATTTGTTGAGCCTTATCAGGAAAAACAGCACATGTGGTACATGACCATAACAGCCATCAGGGAACAGCATGATACATGCCATGGAAAACCGGGCATAAAAAAAGAGAGAGCCCAAAGCAGGCTCTCTCTTTTTAAGAAGGAATTTTTGGAAAAGGTACGATCCTAGAAAACAAATGAAGCCGATGTTGAGATGACATTCTTGGTGTATTCATAAAGCTCTATATTCGAATCAGATCTCGTATAGGTATACCCTGCATTAAGAAGCAGAGCTGTGCCCCGTGTTCTTGACTGCCAGATATTCTTTGTCAGGCCGGTGATGCAGTACTGTACATCATCGCTTCGTTTTGTATCGAACAGTGTGTCGGCCTCTTCATAGTCGGATTTCTGATACCAGTATGTTGCAGAGAACGTGATCCCATAGGGCAGCTGCCGGTCATAGGTAAGTATTGCACTCATGCGGTTATAGGAGTTCATGTCCTCGGCTGCATCTTCGTATTCCCAGCCGAAGACCGTGGATATACGGTTGAGACCGAACGAGAACGCAGGGGTAAGGCTCACGCTGATATTGTCCGCATCACGCCCGTTCGTATCATAGTAGTTCTTTTTTCTGAACTTGGCGTCCAGTCCGAGCATCAGGTACGGCCGCACCATAATGCTGATTCCTGTTCCCCCGCCATAGGAGCGTTGATACTGGTCATAATCGAGGTTCAGGTGGCTTGCGATGCCGTAGAGTTCCCAAACGGCGCGTTTTCCCTGCAAAGACAGCCCTGCCTTGAGATCGAGCAACCCGACGTCGAGATTTTCCACATCCTGATACAATGCATTGTAATTGAGACAGGATATTTTCCATGCAAGGGGACTGCGAAGCGGCTTGTAGAGGTAATTGAGGTTGAGCGTTGAGCTGTAGATAGTATCTTTCTCCGCAGAATCCACAGAAATCGGGATCACATCACCCAATGCAGTGGTGATATCTATCTCCGTATTCGTCGGTGCTACGTTGGCATTGTCGTCAAAGTCCACACCCAGGGTAACCCTGCCGGAGACAAAGTGCTGTTTGTCCCTCGATTTGATGGCCTTGAGATACCGCTCAATATTGACCCGGACATTTTCCGGCGGATTTGTTGCAAGGACCTCTTCGAAGTACCCTCTGGCGGTCTCTATCGATCCGAGATTATAGAGGCATCGCCCCATCTCCAGTTTTACCCGGTCGGCATCCGGTCTGACGATGAGGACCCGTTCAAAGGCCATGATGGCGGCCTCGTAGTCTTTGTTCCCAAAAGCGGCACGGCCAAGCAGGAAGTTGATGTCCGGGTTGCCGGGGTCCTGTTTGAAGAGTTCATAGAAGGCCTGGTAGGCGGCAGTATAATCACCGCTTTCAAGATACTGCTTTGCCTGCTCGAACGATATGTGTTCTGGTGCACCGGATGCATGTGCGGCAGAGATTCCCAGGAATGCGCAGACTATGATTATGAAGACGAAGGAGACTTTAAGCCTGGCGATTCCACTGTTCATGATTCTTTGAGATTCGCTCTGATCCATTGTCATGCAAGGACGTCTTCGTGTCGTTTTCCGGTTCATTTACAATCTCTCCGTACATAGTCATCGTCTCTGAGCAAAAAAATTCTTAGGATTTTCTTGTCCTGAATCATCATGCGGCGGACTCATACCTTGCTGAGCAATTCCACTTCCTGCTTCAAGCGGGACAGTTCTCTGCTGGTAGTACGCAACCGGTGGGCAAGGATTCCTGCAATGAGCCGGTAGTAGACGGCCTCGAACTCTGTCTTTTCTTCCGGTTCCATCCTGTCCAGGAATGAGCCGTCTATTGCCAGGCAGGTGGTGTCCGTCGATGCTTGTACGGTTGCCGACCTTGCTTCGCCGTCGATGACCGCCAGTTCGCCGAAGGTATCTCCCAGGGTATCCAGCCTGGCTATCTCCTCTTCGTTCTTGGAGATCCGGATCATGCCTTTTAAGAGTACATATAGCCAGCAGTCATACTCGCCCTCCCGTGTAATTACTTCGTCAGGGCTGTACTTGCGGAGTTTGCTCAGCTCGAGAATAATCTTGAGAAATCTTTCTTCGTATGATTGCAAAAAAGGGACCTTCTTCAGACTTTCAATCAGGTCGTCCCGTCCTTTAAGATATGAAGATTCCTTCATTGTTGCCTCCGTATACCCTCACATCGGTATTGTGGAGACAAGAGTTGAGACCTCAGGCGATCTCTTTTAGACCAAAGAGGAATCGCCTGCAGTCTCACTTGTTAATAGATCAGCTGCTTATTTTCCTGCACTCCAGGTAGAACCGCTTTTCATCGGCATTTCCCATGGAGAAGGTCTTTCTCGGAAGTGCACCGTCGACAATGATGGTCTTGAACAGGTCATGTTTCGATATAGCCGGGAGGAAAAACCCCATATTTCCTGAAGCGGTGCCGAGTGCAGTCACGATATCTTCACCGTGGATATAGTCGATTCTTGCCTGTTTGTTGTCATGGACATATTCGTCAAGGAACTGCTGCAGGGTCCCCACTTCCAGGTTCAGTTTCGGATCTTTTATGCTGATTGTTCCACAGGTCTTTCCTGACACGAACGGGATCTGATGCATGCCTGCTTTTCTCTGTGGGAACAGGTTCAGCTCTGCGGGTCTGCTGCACGGGATGTATGAGAATGAGGACCCCTGCTTTGCATAATAGAGTTTCATCTTCTTGAGGAGGTCGTGGGCGGATATGCCGAAGATAACCCTGTGTATGGGCTCGAATTCAAGGCCGGCATCATGTACGTTCACGAGTTCCACCAGCGAGTACCTTGCCGGATGGTTCATGACAGCCTCTTTGTCGGAAGCTTCTTCCTTTATCATCTCCCAGATGGTCTTGGCTGTGGCAAGGGAATGGTTGCCGTCGCCCATGGCATACAGAAGAACATTCTTTTCCTGCACCTGGTATTTCCTGCCGAAGGCTTCAGCATCCGCCAGCCGGGCAAGATTCCCGGCGATCTGAGCAATGGTTTCCTCATCATCTATCATGTAGCCCGTGACGTGACCGCTGTTCATCATGAGTTCCACATCGTAGACTTTTTTTAATTCTTTTTGGAACAGTGGTTCGATCACCGTTGCGTCCGGGTCATCTATGAGTACCATAATGTGCGGCACCTCCAGGGGCGCATACCTTCGTATCTTGACCCGGGGTGGCAGCCTGTCGAGGACGGTTCCCTCTGTCGCACGGATCAGGCTTGTGGAATCTTCGCTGAAATCGTAGTGCTCGAGATCGAGAGCGACCATGAGCCCCTTTCTCGACGGTACATGGGACGTTTTTCTGTCAACGAGGATGAACCCTGGCCCTTGAGGAGACAGTGTCCCGTCGCTCAGGTATTTATCCATATGAGACAGGATGGTTTCAGCTGAGCTTTCATGATCGACCTGTTCAAGGTATGCTTCAGGGATGATGAGGTCCAGGGTGGAAGGATTCCCGCTTACCAGTTCTTTCACCTCCTCCCAGTACTGAGGCTGTGACGTGTACTGGTCGCATGCAACAACCGCCCATTTCGTAAGATCGACTCCGGGGGCGGGAAGTAGGATTTCAGGGACGCAAAGCGCAATATCTTTAAAAGTCATGACACAAGAATCTCCCTTCTTCTCTTCGGGGATCAATCGATTTTCAACTCGATCTTATTATACCCGTCTGCAAGGTGTGTATTAACGTGGATAACCCCCTTGTTGAGGTCCTTCATTGGATAGTCTTCAGTAATCACAGGGAGATTGTCTGCATCCTTCTGGTTCTTGAGCGTGGTGCCGGCAGGAACGTACCTGCCGTCGGCAACGGTTACACCCATGACGATGCAGCCCGGCTCGATCACGCAGTTGTTTCCCACCTTTGCCTTGAACACGAGGACCTTCATCCCCACAAAGGTATCGTTGCCCACATAGGCAGGTCCATGGATCTGAACCTGATGGGCAAGGGATGTTCTCTTCCCCACATAGACGGCCCATTTCTTGCCCTCGGCCTCCACCAGGTTCGCCTCGATGGGATGGCCGTTTTCCTCGGTCTCCAATGCATGGAGGATCACCCCGTCCTGTACGTTTGACTCGTCCCCGACAAAGATGGGCTGACCTTCGTCACCGCGGATGGATGCAAAGGGTGAAACCATCACCCGCTTGCCTACGAAGACATGTCCGATGACAGCGGAAAGGGGATGAATACAGGCACTCGGGTCGATCTGAGGTATATATTCCTTCTGACAGAAATCCGTGACGACATTCTTATGAATCATAACAGTGCTCCTCTTTTTTTATTGAAGATCTGATCATACAACTATTACGTGGTGACGTTTTTCTATACCAGATTTTTCACCGTACTTGTCAACGACAATGAGAACGGCGTATGGTTAAGGGCATAAGGGACAAGGTGTAAGATATAAAAGGTGAACAGTGAAGAGTGAACTGTGAATAGGCCAGGACATAGGTAACACGTTTAGCCTGGGTTTGTGTACATGTTCTGTGGGAGCACCTTCAGGTGCGATAAACCAAATAAATTTTGTCTGATAATCGTGGCTCAAAGCCGTTCACACAAACTTTTAACCTTAAATCCTGGTCTTTCACATTACTCCAGTACTCCATCACTCCAATTTTTCTTTTCTTCTATCCCTGCGGCTTCAGCACCAGGATCCTGGTGTAGTTCTGTTCTATGTTCTCCTGTTTGAAAGGCATGGGACGGTACCTGCCCTGGAGCCATTCATGGATGGCGTCATCGTAATGCAGGCTGACAGGATTGTCTGTCTGGCCGGTGCTGTTTATGGCATAAAACGGTTCTTCAAGGCCGAAGTCCACGATGATACGCATTGCCGGGATCAGCCACGTATCAAAATCCCTGGCCATGCTATATGCCGATACATTCAGTGTGGTGTGGTCGCCGGGAGCAGGATAGGGACCCCTGTTGAAGAAGGGGGAGAGAAAGCTCATGCCCGACCTCTGGATGAAGCCCATGTGGGGGGCCATCTTTGATGCCTCGGTTTCAAAATAATAGGTATGGAGTTTCCCCCAGGTCCAGCCGGCACGGTCTTTTCCCAGATACTTTTCCAGCAGATCTATGGAGTCTGCACATGATCGTGCCAGAATCTGTGCTTTTGTCTCCTTTTGAGGGGTTGCAACATTGTCCCACAACGGGCTTTCATCGCCGCGCACAGCGAGGTGGTCTGACGCGGCGCAGTAGCCGTGGCTTAAATCCGTTACGAGCGAGGTCCAGGCAGATGAGTCAAGCGGTCCCACCTCGTCGGAAAAGGTATTGTGGGCCACGGTATGGAGCAGTGCGCTGATAATGGGCGCATCTTTCGAATCGGTGGACATGGTGCCGTCAAATCGTGCAAGCATGGCAAGCGCCTCATGTGCTTTTTCCTGTCTCGCCATGTTTTCCCAGGTTTGAATCTCATCTTCCATGGCCTGATAAAGTTCCCCTGCCAGCATGGTTTTCTTTAGCTTTGCTGAATAGCCCGAGTAGATGTCACGCTGCATTGCCATGCTGGTTTCCAGCGTGTGCCTCTTATTGGAGGTGATCATCTCTGCGATGCGTTCGGCTCTCTCGGGCCAGTACCAGGAGGATGAGAGGACATGGGGGAAGTCTGCAGGGACGCTTCGGTGGTTTGCCGTTCCAATAAATCCTTCAGGCGGATTGAGAGAGCAGGGGTGCTCGCCTGTGTCGAGAAACCCGATCCAGTCATAGTCACCATTCCATCCGGGCGACGGCATAAGGCCGCGGCCTTTTTTCCGCACAGGATATCTTCCGGTCACCTGCCAGGCGATATTGTCATGGTCCGCTATGACCATATTCAGGGAAATGGCCTGAATCTGCCTTGCATAGATGAGTGCCTCCTCGACACTGCGGGCCTTGCTGAAGTTGAAGAATGCATCGATGCTTCTGTCTCCCGGTTCGAATGCCGCCCAGCTCAGGGCCAGCCCGTAGGGGAGTCCTGCGGCATGGGGCTGCAAGGGGCTTATGGGGTTCCTGCCCAATGCATCGTTCAGCACAGGGCCGTGTATGGTCTCGTAGACGGTTATTTTCTGCGGTTTTTCTCCCCTGATCCTGAAATTCTCTTCCCTCTTCACGGCCGGTAGCCATTTCCCCTGATAGAGGTAGTGAACCTCGCCGTCGATCTCTTTGAGCTTTTCAAGGAAGATATCCTGGTTGTCAGCCATTACCATGGTCATGCCCCAGGCTATGTGGCCGTTATATCCTGCAACAACACAAGGGACTCCGGGAATGCCCACACCGGCGGCATCGAGATCGTTGCACCGTATATGCATCATGTGCCACAGGGACGGAAGGGAGAGCATGAGGTGCGTATCGTTGGCAAGGATGCTTGCCTCTTTTTCTGTGCGTTGTGCTGATATGGCCCAGTTGTTCGACGCTGCGATACTGATCATGCCCATGTCATCAAGGGCATTCTGTGCACGGATAACACCGGCAAGGGATAGGGCAGCCTGTTTCAGGTCGACATCTGAAAGCTTGTCTGCCTCTTTAAGGGGTACGTTTTCATCCGGATAGACGGGGGCAAGCCATGCCGTCTTCTCAGGTCCTATGGTTTGTGCAATGTTTAGAATATTGATCTCTTCCTGCAGATTGAATGAGAGAGCCAGGTTCACCAGGAAGAAGATGGAAATGGAATCGATGGGTTCCCACGCATCAGGCACATATGCGCTGAGCTGGAGACCCGGAGGGAGTGCATCACGATACCTCGCCATGTACGCATTGACCCCGTTGCTGTAGTGTCCCAGCAGGGCCTTGTTCACATCGGATATCTCCTCATACAGGATGCGGGCCGCCTTCACCAGGTTGAGAGTCCTCATGTAGATGTCAATATCAAAACCCGGTTTGCCGGCCAGTTCAGCGAGCCTGCCCTGGGATACCAGCTTCAGGCCGATCATCTGGTTCAGTCTGTCTGCGGCATTCACATAACCTATGGCAAAGGCAAGGTCTTCCATGGTCTCGGCCTCGATAAAGGGGATCCCCATGTCGTCCCGCCGGATGATGACAGGGTTGTTCAGGCCGGCCACGCTGATCTCCCCTTCAGCAAGAGGGATAGTATCGGCAAAGTGGCGGTTGAGGATCCTGGTGCATCCGGTGAAGAGTATTGCAACAGACAATAAAAGAATCATCCAATAACGATAGCCGGGGTTCTTTTCTCTCCTGAGGCCGGATGCTTTCATGACTCCTCCTAAAGTATAATAGTCCCGTGCAGGTATTGCACGGCTGTGCCGGCGATCTCCACCCGGTCACCCATGTCTTTGCAGAAGAGTTCGCCTCCTCGTGCAGAGAGCTGATAAGCGCTCATATCCTTCTTGTTCAGCCTGTCTGCCCAGTAGGGTGTGAGTGCGCTGTGGGCGGAACCGGTTACCGGATCTTCATCGATGCCGAGCGCCGGAGCGAAGAAACGTGAAACAAAGTCCACGCTGCTGCCTGGGGCAGTTACGATGACGCCGCGCAGGTCAAGATTCTTCAGCAGGTCCATCCTTGGACGCAGGGCCCGGATATCCGCTTCGGACTCGAACACCACGAAATAATCCTCGCTGGAAAGAACTGCAGCAGGTGTCTTCCCCAGTCCTGTGATGAGATCATCAGGTGCTGTACATGCTTTGGGGGGCTGGGACGGAAAGTTCATGCACAGTCTTCCCTCTTTTCTTTCCACGTGCAAAGGCCCGCTTGCGGAATTGAAGGTGACGCGATTGCATGACGGATCAATGTGTGTAAAGAATACATATGCGCTGGCAAGGGTTGCATGCCCGCACAGGTCGACCTCTGCGACAGGGGTGAACCAGCGGATCTGAAACTCATTGCCGCCGCCCACAAAGAATGCGGTTTCAGACAGGTTGTTTTCCTGGGCTATGGACTGCAGTATCTTATCATCGAGCCATTTATCAAGAGGGCACACAGCTGCGGGATTACCGGTGAAGACCCTGCTGGCGAACGCATCTATCTGGTAAATTTCTATCTCCATGGAAAACCCCCTTCATAATATTTAGGTTAAGAACCATTTGATATAATACAACCCTTTTACTGTTTTGTAATCTTTGATTTCTCTCAGCCTGAGAGAAACCGTGCTTGAGGGAATACCATAAAGAAGCGGGGTACCTTGAATGCTGCCATGACACAGCTGCGGGATATGTCAGGGAAGAATGATCCGTTGGAGGAGA
Source organism: Thermodesulfobacteriota bacterium (assembly GCA_036825155.1). Lineage (GTDB taxonomy): Bacteria > Desulfobacterota > Desulfomonilia > UBA1062 > UBA1062 > DSAD01. The sequence goes on from DAISYU010000070.1 coordinate 13,045, forward strand.
AATCGATGAGACGCGCCGGGGATATGGTCCCTCGCGCCAT
>DAISYU010000070.1:13184-17217 GCA_036825155.1 Thermodesulfobacteriota bacterium
GGTGGAGACAAAGATCTTCGTAATGGAGAAGTATCGTGTAGCGGCAAGGTTGAACATGCCCGGTATGAAGAGAAGTTCCTGGTATGGCCCTGCGTCTGAATAGGAATAGTCGACATACATCACGGTACCAAAACCGCCGGTGAACGAACCTCCAAGATGTTCCGGTACAAAGCCGCAGGTCTTTACAAAATCTTTCGCTAGTTTCAGTACGATAATGTAGCCCGATCCCATGAGGGCCCATGGGGCAGGAGCGATAGTCGCTGCCTGATCATCCATTGTCATCCCTCCTCGTACGTTCGTTCCACCCTTTAGATGAACCAGCTTCTAACTGAACAGACCCGATGCCCGGGAAAACTGCACCACGCGTGATGACAGATCCACCTGGTTAACCTTGAAACCTGATTCCATCCAGGCCTTTGCCTGTGGTGAGTGCTCATGGTGCCTGAGGTTTGCCCACCATTGGCGATAAGTCCCTGCGGACTTCGGCAGAGAAGACCGGATGATCAGTTCGATCTGGTCAAAGCTCAATGTCAGGGTTGTGACAAGAACAGGGGTCTTGCTTATGAAATTCTCAAATGGTTCATACTTGCCCGGCATACCTACCTCTTAAGAAACGTTCTACCGTTCCAAGTGCTCAACAAAGTATCCATTTGCCGCAAGGAGTGGTATCAATCACTCCTTGTTTCCATTCGAATCAATGACCTCGTCATTATCATTCTGCCCGGAATTCTCGTGAAGCTTGTATGCCTTTGCAAGCCCTCCTGAAGAGGTCTCACGGTAGAGATTCGGGAGATCGTGGCCGGTCTGGTTCATCACCGATACCACGTCATCGAACGAGATGCGGTGGGATGCATCGGTCAGGAGCGCAAAATCAGCGCAGCCGAGAGCCCTGACTGCCGCGATGGCGTTTCTCTCGATACAGGGGATCTGCACGAGCCCTTCCACCGGGTCGCACGTTAGTCCCAGATGATGTTCCAGTCCCATCTCTGCAGCATATTCAATCTGACGTATGGTTCCACCCAGGAGTTGTGTGGCGGCACCTGCTGCCATGGCGCACGCAGTCCCGATTTCTCCCTGGCACCCCACCTCTGCCCCTGATATGGAGGCATTTTTTTTCACCAGATTTCCGATAAGCCCGCTCGTCGCCAACGCCCTCAGGATAACCTCATCACCGCACTGGATAGTCTCCTGGAGATACCGAAGGACCGCAGGGACAACACCGCAGGATCCGCATGTGGGTGCGGTCACCACAACAGCGCCGGATGCATTCTCTTCGGCAGCGGACAGGGCATAGGCAGACATGAGCCCTGTCCGTTTGAAATGCGGGCCCGCCAGGAGGGCTTTCCGGTATACGGCAGGGGCTCTCCTTGTGAGATTCAAAACACCGGGAAGCATGCCTTCTGTTTTCAACCCCTTCTCGATCATGGCAAGCATGGCCTGCCATACAGTGCGAAGAAATTCCCAGATATCCTCACCTTCTCTTTTTTCCACATACTCCCACAGGCTGATCCCCGAACGTTCGCAGTACTCGAGGATATCCCTCATGGTGGTTTTGTCGTAAACAGGGGGTGTATCGTCAAGGACACCTTCTTCCCGGATTGCTCCTCCTCCTTTGCTATAGGCCTGCATCGATCCGATTATTTCACCGTTGCTTCCTATGGCCTTGAAGAGCATGCCGTTTGGATGTGCCGGAAGTTCCTGGTCAGGTTTCCATTCTATCTCCGCAGGGGCAGGGGCAAAGGCTTCGATGATTGCGGCATCGGTGAGATGTCCCTTGCCCGTAGCTGCAAGGCTTCCGTAGAGGGTGATCCGGTAGAGGGATGCACCGGGATATCTCTTCGAGAATGTTCTCGCAGCTCTGAACGGGGCTATGGTATGGCTGCTGGACGGCCCCCTCCCTGTTTGAAAGAGCTCTCTAATTGATTCCATACGCATTCCACCTCGTTGAGCAGCTCACAAACGGCCATGTTCTCCATGTGCTGCCTCTGTTATAGCGTATCGTGTTCCTCACGCATAGCTCTTCTTGAAAAGATGGCTGTTCTTCCATTGAGACGATCGTGCAGGGACCGTTTTTGACTTCTCCGGATTCAAGTCTGTCCCGGTGAATACATACAGGTGTCGGGAAGAGCTCCTCTCCAGACAATATCATCATGTAAGTATGATGTTTTATTATGAGATTATTGTCAATGTGTTTGTTCCGGAAGCCATGGCTCGACCTTTGGCAGGATGGTGAATATCGATGGTTGTGTTCAGTGCATAAAATACAGCAAAAAATATGGAATAAAAGTACTCACTTTGGGTAAAAAACTTACCTTCTGCATGGAAAAGCTCATGAAAATAATCATAACGCCAAGATATTACAGGATTAATGTTGTGGCATAAGCTTTGCTCCCATAGGAGGTAGTCATGATTCTTTTCTCGATAGAGCCTGTATCGAAGATAGGATCTGACAAAAAACATGTCTGGAGAGCGATGTGAAAATGGTATTCGATGAATTAAACTCAACAACTGCATCACGTAGAGAGTGCGAGAGCCCAGAGGTACAAAGACTTATAGAACAGAGAAACAGGTTCTTGGCGGATCATCCATATCTCCAGTCCACCCAGGATGAAATCGATAAATTGATGGGTTCAACACTTGATCCTATGGTAAGACTCGAGATCCTCTTTATGCTCATGTCCGGCAAGCTTTCTGAATTGAGAAATGTCTTTGAAGAACTGATGCGGTTGGCCAAGTCACTTCCTGATTCGTGAATCAGAGCAATTAGGCAACAAGATCTGCAAAGAAGCCGGGAAGTGTGTTCAGGGTCATAAACGTAATTGATTGATGAATGCGTCTATCTTTGTATACCCTACGTGGTCTATGATTTCCTTCTCATGTATGCCCGACAAGACGTCGCCTCTGTCCAATAGAGTCTCGATAGCATAACCCGTGATAAGTTTATTGTGGTCCCAGCGTTTGAGCTTACGGGGGAAGCCTTTCTTTAACAGTTCAGTTATGATTTCGATATGGTGCTCGTCTGTACGGGACTTTGCTTCGATTTCCACCTCAAAATGTTTCAGGCATCGATCGGCAAACCGGTAGCATACCGTATCAAGAGCCATCAGGGCACACGATCTCAAGGCTGTGCCCTGATGAATTCCGACATCCCGCTCGATCCTGTGGGTCTGCCTGTCCTGAATGATCCTCAGACCATGACCACTGAGGGTCTGAACAGGATCATCTTTGTCGAATAACCGGCATTCGATGTTTATGGATGTCTCGTCCAGGGCACGGATAATCGCTTCAAGGGTCTTTTCAGACCATGCCTCCTCGATTTCGAGGCGCTCGATTCCTCCCCATTCGTTGATGCGCTCGCATCCTTTCAGGCAGAGCAGGAATGAAGGACCTCTCTGTCTGAGCCGGAGAGCGAACCCCCTTTTCATAAAGGATCTATCCCTCGTGTCGAAGTAACGGTCATGTATAATACAGGATGATTTTGAAACGATCGTGTACTCACCGATGACATCCAGGGTCGCCAGATTCTTCATCACGTCATCAGGGCGGGATGAATCAATACGCAGTGTTGTCTCGATCTCTATTCCCACATGGAACCTCAAGTGTTGATTTTACCTGAAAGAGCCGGAAATGCAATGAGAGTGTGTATGGACTTGCCCGCAATTTGACATTACTATGTATATTGGTGAAGGAATGAGATATGTCCGAGACAGGCAAGGAGGTGTCACCATGAAGAGAGCCTCTCTTGTAATTTTCATATCCGTAGTTTCATTTTTCCTCATTGGGACTGCCGGCACTGCTGCCTGGGGTGGAGAACAGCCCGGTACACAAGATGATCCGGAAAGCTATATCTCCGAAGAACTCGATAGAGTGGGAATTTCTACCGGGGAGATCCAATCCGTTGGTGACGATAAGTATCTTGTCGATGTCGAGAAATTTGACTCCAGATCCGATGCGCTCACCACCACAGGAAAATTCAGGCCCTGCACGTTGAAGGTACGGTTGGACAAGGGAAAAATACAACTCGAGCGATGCG